>NZ_JBALDE010000105.1:0-23867 GCF_036917515.1 Nostoc sp.
CCGCAAGCAACTGGAGTACTTCCCTACCTTGCGAGCGGCAATGGAGTATGTTCTGAGTTTAGTGTCCTAACCAACCTGGCGGTTGCTATATCTATTTTAAAATCAGGAAACCTAAAGAAACGCTAAAATCAAGTCAGCCTTTGTATTGTAGCGGTTGTGTCCCACATCACTCAGAGTGCGGTTCACTGCATAAATCCTGATTGTCAACGTCCTTATCCTCAGCCTTGGGGAAACAAATTTTGCAACAGCTGTGGCGCACCGCTAGAGTTGTTAGACCGTTATGTTCCACTTCAACCCTTGGGATCGGGAGGATTTGCCCAAATATATACGGTTTGGGATGAAAAAACTCAAACAGAGAAAGTACTGAAAGTATTGGTAGAAGATTCGCCAAAGGCACTGGAATTATTTACCCAAGAGGCAGCAGTTTTATCTAGCTTGCAGCATCCTGGTGTCCCCACAGTCGATGCTGATGGATGTTTTAACGTAAACCTGTTTAATCCTAAACCACACCAACTGCCTTGTCTGGTAATGGAAAAAATTAACGGGCGGACTTTAGAGGAGATATTAAAAGAGTTTCCCCAAGGGTGTCGAGAGAGTTTGGTTTTAAACTGGTTTGCCCAATCTCTACAGATTTTACAAGAATTACACAAACGTCAGATTCTTCACCGGGATATCAAACCTTCTAATTTAATGCTGGGCACTTCTTCGCCGTCTGTAACGCCTCCTCAAGGACAAACAGAGGGCGATCGCCTGGTACTAATTGATTTTGGTGGTGCGAAACAATTTAGCGCCTCTAAGCTGCGTTCTGTGTCTAGTTCCACACGATTATTTTCTTCTGGTTACAGTCCACCAGAACAAGTAAGTGGAGGTATTGTTGGGCCAAGTGCCGATTTTTATGCCCTTGGTCGAACGATAATTGAACTACTAACAGGTAAATACCCCCTAGAGTTGGAAGATCGGCAAACGGGTAAATTGCGCTGGCGAACTGCGGTGAATGTCAACCCACAACTAGCAGATTTGCTGGATGAAATGGTGCAAGAAGATGTGCGATCGCGTCCAGCAAATGCAGCTATAATTCAAAAACGTTTGGCGAAGATTTCTCAACCATTACCGCCACCAGGGTTATTTGCCCAACTGCGAGACAAAATTAAGCAAGCCTCAACCCAAGCTTTCCAGAGATTTACACTGCTAACACAAGCTATTGAACAAGTTCTGGCTAACTTTAGCCAAGCTGTCACTAAAACCGTTATTTTTATCGCTAAGACAATCATCAAAATTTTCCGAGCTTGTTTAGCGACGATTTGGGCGACGATCTTGAGTACTATCGGCGCTTGTTTTGGTGCGATCGCTGGTTTTATTTTGGCCTATCGCACCAGCTTGGGGCGTCAGGTTGTGGAATTGATTGGGAGTCAGCTAAACCAATTAGTACCAAATACTCAACCCGTCTTTGGGGCAGATATTTTGGTGTTCGTCGCAGCAGGCTGGGGAACCGCATGGGGACTGACAGTATCCGGGTGTTTTGGTCAACGGCGGCGGTTTTTAGTGGCTTCCCTGATGGGCATGATTAGCTATGGCTTCGGCTGGTTGATTTTGCAATTAATCACCCCAAAAGATAGCGGCGAGGGCTTAGTGGCAGTGATTTTAGTGGCAGTTTGCCTACTCACCTTGAGTTTAGGACTTCGCAGCCATCATGTGGTGTACGCTGTATTCGCAGCCTTTGGCAGTGCGATCGCCTATGCAGTTTTGATTCTTCTGAAGTTAGCACCTCCAATTTTCCAATTTACTAGTCAACCAGCCTGGTTGGAGTTAAAGTTACCTCTGATTTTTTTTGGCTCTGTAGGCTTCTTGATCAGCTTCTGGTTAGGAGTGAGTTATTACCTAATTGTCCCTGGACTGCGCCTTTTAGGATGGCGATGAAAAAGAGCAGGAAAGCAGGGAAGACGAAGAGACAAGGGGACAAGGGAGACAAGGGGGACAAGGAGACAAAGGGGAATTATTGAACAAGTCTCTCCCTTATCTCCCCTCTCTTCCTTGTCTACCTTGTCTCTTCTCAATTGCCCCATTCCCCATTCTCCATGCCCAATACCCAATACCTAAAAACAAGATCCCCCTAGTCGCATTTTTTATCGAGCTAGGGGGATCACATATTTGGTAGTCTATAATAGGTTCGGTATAGTTCCTTACGATTTGATTCTATAACCTATATTTTTGTTTGAGTAGTCTTGCTATTATAATTTATAGTATTTTTACAGCTTCTTAATCAATGCTTCATCCCTGTACTTCCCTAGAGAAGCGGTATATGTAAGGATGACAGTATGCGATATACGTAACTTGTCATTTTTGTAAATATCAGTAAAAAATATGAAACTTAAAATTGTTGCCACCGTCTCCCTGCTAGCTTGTTTAGGGTTTGCAGAGCAGGCTCTTGCATTAAATCAGCTAGACTTGGATCAGTTAAAGGCAACAAGTGCCTGTCCTCGGTGTAATTTGAGTGGCGCTGACCTAACTAAGCTGAATCTAACTGGAGCAAATTTGCGAGGGGCTGACTTGAGCGGCGCTACATTATCTCAAGCTAATCTCACAAATGCCGATCTCACAGGTGCAAATTTAGAAGGTGCGGTTCTGAATTCGGCGAATCTCAGTGGTGCTTCTTTAACAGGAGCAAATTTGAAATCAGCATCCCTGGAAAATGCCGATCTGTCTTTTGCCGGCTTCATCAGTACCAATTTAGAAGCAGCAAACTTAAAAGATGCCAAATTGCAATTTACTAATTTTCGGGGGGCTAACTACCGACTAACAACTTTAAATAATGGTATTGTCACCTCCGACAAACCTTATGGTTGGTCGTTAGAGCGTCAAAATCCCAGAGAATGTAACGAGTACAAACCCGAAAATACTTTAGCCACAACCTGCTACTCAAAATAAACTGGGGCATTGAGCATTGGGCATTGAGAAGAGACAAGATAGACAAGGAAGAGGGGGAAATAAGGGAGAGACTTGTTCAATAATTCCCCTTGTCCCCTTGTCTTCCCTGCTCCCCTGCTCCCTGCCCCTTGCTCCTCTGCTTGTTCTCAACTATCCTTGTATAGCAAAAGCATTTTGTTTGTTAACATTTCTTTATCATGGGAAAAAGCCTATAGATTAATTAAATCGATGCTTACCCGTATTAAAGACTTAGCAGCAAAACTAGCGCCCCGCTTAATTGAAATTCGCCGCCACATCCACTCTCACCCAGAACTTAGTGGTCAGGAGTACCAAACAGCAGCCTTCGTAGCTGGTGTTTTGTCTTCCAGTGGGTTGCATGTACGAGAAGGAGTTGGTAAAACGGGCGTGATTGGAGAACTCCAAGGCACTAGCCAAAATGACCGTTTATTGGCAATTCGCACTGATATGGATGCCTTGCCAATTCAAGAGCGCACTAATTTAGAATATGCCTCTCGTGCGGATGGTATTATGCACGCTTGCGGTCACGATGTTCATACCACTGTGGGGTTAGGAACGGCAATGGTGTTGTCCCAAGTGGTAGAGGAGTTGGGTGGGAAAGTGCGGTTTTTATTTCAACCAGCGGAGGAAATTGCTCAAGGGGCAAGCTGGATGGTGAAAGATGGAGCGATAGAAAACGTCTCAGCTTTATTAGGGGTTCATGTTTTCCCTTCTATACCCGCAGGATCTATTGGCGTGCGTTATGGGGCATTGACTGCCGCTGCTGATGATTTAGAGATTCTGATTATGGGAGAATCTGGGCACGGGGCGCGTCCCCATGAGGCAATTGATGCAATTTGGATTGCTTGTCAAGTCGTTGCTGCACTGCAACAAGCCATCAGTCGGACACAAAATCCTTTGCGTCCTGTAGTCTTGAGTATAGGGAAATTTAATGGTGGCAGAGCGCCGAATGTAATTGCCGATAAAGTGCAGTTATTGGGAACCGTGCGATCGCTCCATCCCGAAAGCCGTGCCCATCTCCCAAACTGGATTGAAAACATTGTATCTAATGTTTGCTATACCTACGGGGCAAAATATCAAGTCAATTATCGCCAAGGTGTACCCAGCGTCCAAAATGATTACACCTTGACGCAATTGTTACAATCAGCCGCCGAAGAAGCTTGGAGTAGCGATCGCGTTCAAGTTTTACCGGAATCCTCCCTTGGATCTGAAGATTTTTCTATTTATTTGGAACACGTCCCTGGTTCTATGTTTCGCTTGGGTGTAGGCTACAAAGAAAGAATCATTAACCACCCATTACACCATCCCCAATTTGAAGTCGATGAATCTGCAATTATCACCGGGGTTGTAACTTTGGCATATACCGCTTATAAATACTGTCAGCAAACTTTGTAAATAAAAACTCCCAGCATTTATCTGCTGGGAGTTTTTATTTAACTAACGGAACTTAAACAATTTTGAGGCTTATTTACAGCAGTTTTCATGTATTTGAACCACATCTGTTGTAAGTAGGGGCGCAAGGCCTTGCGCCCCTACTGCGTGGTCTATTTACCTGAAAATAGCTATAAGCTTCAAACCCATACAGGGTATGGAAAATACACCAAATGCTTAAAAATGCTTGAAACTTAGATACATCAAGAGACTAGGCTTAACGATGTCAAAGTCTCTCTATATATAAATTTGAGCCTTTTTTCTACCTACTTTCTGTCTAAGTCCTACTAACTTTTTTTAGCGGATATAGAAAGCTTGAAAGCATCCTACACATTCGATTCGCTAACAACGCCCAATTTCTCTTGAATTCGGGTCTTAGCGGCTTTGAATTCAGTCGCCAGTTGTTCAGTTTGCTCAGTGCTTAAATTGTTGCGAATGGCGGCAAACATTGTGCTTTCTTCTTGACGAATATGGTCGCCAACAGCTTCCATAAGCTGTCTAACTTGATCTTTGAATTCAGATGAAGAAGGGCTAATAGCCTTAATTTGGTCTAACACCCGCTTCATTTCAGCTTGTTCATCAAACAATTCTTGGGTGTTATCTTGACCGTAGAAAGGACGTACTTTTGGATAGACAACTTCTTCTTCAGCTTCAGCGTGGGCAGTCAAATCCTTGTAAATTTGACCGAAGTACTCTTGGATCTTTTGTGGATCGTTGCTTTGTAGTAGTTCGGTGAATAGGGTATTTACCTTGTTGTGATCGAGGCGGATGACATCTTGGATATTTAGATCCTTTTTGTCGCTGTTTTGGGTGACAGCACTACCTACCACACCACTAACTGCGGCCAAAGCGTCTTGAACACGTGCCCAAATTCCTTGATCTGCATCTTGTCCAGTGAGTTCGCGGACACCTATAATTTCCAGAATGCCTTTGAGTTGCTCTTGGTGAGCGCGGTTCTCAAAGTTAATCGTATTCAAAGGTGCGATCGCTAGCAACACATCAGCACCGACTTTCTGAGCAGCTTTGTGAACTATCAAGCCACTCGTTACTAATTGATGTTTCAGCAATTCATGCTGAGATACTTTTTCATAGAGGCTCAACTCAGAACCTTTGAACAATTCACGAGCTTTTTCAATGAATTGTGTAACATTTTTTTTGGGTTCAGCTTGAATCCCATACTGACCAATTATGGTTTCTAAAACACCAATATTTTTTTGATCGTCATTGATAAAATTTCGGATGCGATCAGCAATCTCGGCATCAAGTCCTTGGGTCAAAAGCGATTGTTCATTTTCGATGACCAACTGTTGAAGTGCTTTAAGACTTGCAAGTTTTACAGCAATAGCATTGCGTTTCGTATCATCTAATGTAGCTACCATCCGTGTTCTCCTCGGCAAAGTGTTCGTAATTCTTACTGATATAACCTTGGCACAGAGATTAGGAAGGCTCCATCTTTCTTTTGAGCGATCGCTCTCATCACTCTGGGTAGATAAACAAAACTTTTCAGTAGAGAAAAATTGAAGCGATATTTCATATTTTTGACATTCAAATTTAAGAGATTATCTATTTGAAAATAACCTATATCTTGGGAATGAAAATTAACATCAAAAAACTACTTCTTATTCAAGAGGGCAAAATCGTAACTACTTCCACTAGAACAAGACTCACAACGCTCAATTTTGACAAGTAAAGCTTCTCCTTGACGCTCACCGGAAGGCGAAAACTGAATCATTCCGGTTGCTCCAGATGTTGAAAAATTGGGATTAGACAATACCCTTTGTAATCCTTCGCGGGTACTGTCTTTTTTTAAGCCAGCAATAATTGCTTGGAGCGCATCATAAGCTCCCGCCGTTCTGTGATTTACTTGTGCATTCCAAAGCTGAAAGGCATTTTTTGCAAAAGAGTTATCTTTATTAGCATCACGATGCCAATATACAGGTAAAACCATTCCTTCAAGATCCTTGCCATTTTGTAAAGTTGTAGCACTGTACATAGTTTCAGAAGCAAACAGTGGCTTTCTACCTTTAACCTCTTGTGCTACCTTGGTGGCAAAGTATATATTTCTGATTGAAGGCATTAGTAAAAAGCCACTTGCATTTTCTGTTTCTATAGCTTTATCCACAAAAGCTTTCGGGTCAAAATTCTTATCTGCTAAATTGCAAGACGTACTAATAACATGGCTGCCATATTTTTTGATAGCTTGAGTGTACTGTTCTACAAGTATCTGATTTGATGAAGAGGTTGAATTATCTCTTGAACTACGAACATCGCCACAAATAGCAACATTTCTTGCTTGTCGAGCAATATAGCGAGAATGAGTATCTATTAAATTATCATATAGCGGATTTACATGAAACAAATAGTTAGTGTTGGAATTATTTAACTGACTATTTACTGTATTATTTTCTAATTTTTCTGGATTTTCTGCTTGATTTGGTAGCTCAACTGGCAAGACTAAAACCAAACCTTTATCTTTATATATTTCTGCTTTACGTCTAACACCCACAGCAGCTACAAGGCTTTTATCTTGAACTAATTCATTATCTAGGCGGGCAGAATCTTCTCTATTATCAGCACTTGCAATTACAATTTGCAATTTTTTACCATTAATTCCTCCTTGGTTATTAACTTCATTTTGAGCTTGAGCTACACCACGTAAAATTTCTTCTGCCAAACTAGGATCGAAGTTAATTGGTGCTACAATTGCAACTTTTATAGCTTCTAAATTATCTCGTGCTATTTTGGCATTGTTTAAATAAATTAAAGTTTCTGGGTCATTGCGATTCTTTTTCAGAGAATCAGTAAATTTTTTAACAGCAGTATTGAAATCTTTCTCAGCAAAAGCTTTAACTCCATCTGTTTTTTCCGGCGATGTTTGCACTTTCACCAAAATTCTTGTACCCAAATTCATTAGTGAAGGCTTATTTGGAAATGAAGATGAAGTTTGTGTCGGGTTTGATGATGTTGTTATAATAGTAGAAGAAACTTTATTAATTAACCATAAAATAGCTGCTACCATTACTCCAGCCAGACTAAGAGAAATAAGCAATTTCAAGTTTTCTTTTTTATTTGTCATAAATAACTACCAAGTTTTCTAAAATTTCTTTAAAATAGATTATTGAAAATTGAGCAAACTCAAAAAATTAAATATATTTAGAAATTAGTTTGTTAATTATTTCAGACACACCTACAATAATAACTGTCAATAAACCTGCCAAAATAACTAGTAGTCCTACAAGTAACAGTCCATTGAAACCAGCTTTGAGCAGATTATTAGTTAGAAGATTTCTGAAAATAAAGACCACGAGGGAATTTGCGATGATAGCAACAACAATTAAATAAGCTTTTTCCAGAAGTGGACGCGATTGAATAAAGACTAATCCTCCTAAAATTAGCAACCACAATCCAGAGCTAATCCAAGTAGTTCCGAGGAAACTTATAAGTGCGATCGCTAAAAATGAACTACCCGATCCAGCTATTATTGCTCCAGACAATAATCTACTGTTAGAGAATTGCGGTAGATGTCGAGTTGATTTATGCTGATTTTGTGGTTGCGCCCTTGATAGCAGAGTAGGTGAAATAACTGTAGAAGCTAATGTATACCTTAGCGGTAGCAACTTATTCAGGTCTTGTAAGACAGCCTGTGCAGATTGATAACGCTGTTCGTGATTTTCTTGTAGTGACTTATTAAGAATCATTTCTAATTCTTGACTTATGGGTTGCGTTAAATACTGCCGCCAATTAGAAGTCCAACCATAGCCTTGTTTCATCCACAAACTCGAAGGAGAAATATTGGTCAGCAGTTGAAAGCAAGTTATTCCTAAACTATAAATATCACTAGACAGAAAAACTTTACCTGTTTGCATTTGCTCAATCGGTGCATAACCTAATGAACCAATAATTGTCCCTATCGTAGTGTTTGTAGGTTCCGTCTTTTGCTTTGCCACCCCAAAATCAATTAGTACTAATTTTCCATCATTTTGACGACGAATAATATTTTCTGGTTTAATATCTCGGTGAATTACTTGTTGTTGATGTATGTCCACCAGTACGGATAATATATTATTCAAAAAATCTCGAATCTTGGCTTCATCAAAAACCCCTTGTTGTTTTAACTCTTGCAACAGATTTTGCCCTTCGATAAACTGCTGCACTAAATACAGATATTCAGCTTCCTTAAAATATGCATACAAATTAGGAATTTGGACATGTTCTCCTAGTTCTTTGAGACGTTTGGCTTCTCGTTCAAACAACTCAGTCGCTTTTTTATGTGCCTGACTACCCTGACTGGCATAAAATTGATTTAGAACCAGCTGCTTAACAACACATCGTTCATTGAGCTTGTCTATATCTTCTGCAATATATGTGCGTGAAAAACCTCCTCTTCCTAATGGTGTGATGATTCGGTAACGATTTCTCAATAGTGATACCAACTGTGTGCCACAACTGAGGCAGAAATTTGCCCCGTCAGGATTTTTGGGATTCTCACAATTAGGATTTAGGCAGCAGACCATATAATTATCGCTGTCATTTTATTAGTTTTTAGAATATACCTTAAATTTTCTCGAGGCATTACATTGCAAAGTCTTTACATCGATAATGATGATCGCTTCTTGTTCTTTTCAACAATTGACCTAACTCTACATTGTGATAATTATGTGTAAGTTGAATATTTTTGTAGAGATACCTACCCTATTCTAGTCAATAAAATAAAGCTTGGCGATCGCTACCCTTCGATCCCAAACAGGAAATAACCTGACTTTTAGCAGCCAGTAACTTTATCTCTATTAGCCAAAGATTGCACTTTTCATTAAAGCATTTCAATGACTAAATTCTTCTATGCGAATCAACCGCAATTCTCAGAAGCAATACAACTCTTCAGGTAACACCTGTTTCCCACAGAAGCTTTTTCTACCCTACTAACGCGGTAATTACCACACATCTCCATTGTGGGGTTTACAAAACTCCCCGCAATTGTGACGATTACGCTAAAATTATTAAAGGTTCTTTACAGAATTTGCTGATCGTTCTCAATTCTGTTAAAACAGCCTAGCATTCAAATGTAAATCTTATAAACATCCTCTAGAGTTCACCAAAAGCTTCTATGACGCTCCCAATTCGCAACGTCGCCATTATCGCCCACGTTGACCACGGCAAAACCACGCTGGTTGACGCACTCCTCAAACAATCCGGCATTTTCCGCGAAGGCGAAGACGTTCCGGATTGCGTTATGGACTCCAACGCCCTAGAACGGGAACGGGGTATTACTATCCTGTCCAAAAATACGGCGGTTCGCTACAAAGAAACACTAATTAATATTGTTGATACTCCTGGACACGCTGACTTTGGTGGCGAAGTTGAACGAGTACTCGGCATGGTTGACGGATGTCTTCTGATTGTCGATGCGAATGAAGGCCCGATGCCCCAAACACGCTTTGTTCTCAAAAAAGCTTTGGAAAAGGGGTTGCGTCCCATCGTTGTAATCAACAAAATCGATCGCGGTCAGGCTGACCCCCACGTTGCAGTTGATAAAGTCTTGGATCTGTTCTTGGAATTAGGGGCAGATGAAGACCAGTGTGATTTTCCTTATTTATTCGCCTCCGGAATGGGAGGTTTTGCTAAGGAAACCTTGGAAGCAGAATCGATAGATATGCAACCTCTGTTTAACGCGATTCTGAAACACGTTCCATCACCAGTGGGCGATCGCAATAAACCTCTACAATTACAAGTCACAACCCTAGATTATTCTGAATATCTGGGACGGATTATCATTGGTAGAATTCACAATGGTACTATCCGTTCAGGACAACAAGCCGCTTTAGTCACAGAAAATGGCACCATTGTCAAAGGTAAAATTACCAAGTTGATGGGCTTTGAAGGACTTAAGCGCGTAGACCTGGAAGAAGCAACCGCAGGTTATATTGTGGCGGTGGCTGGTTTCGCTGATGCTTATATTGGGGAAACGATTACTGATCCTAACGAACCCCAAGCTTTACCACTAATTAAAGTGGATGAACCAACTTTGCAAATGACTTTCTGGGTGAATGATTCGCCCTTTGCTGGTCAAGAGGGTAAATTGGTGACATCAAGACAAGTACGCGATCGCCTATTCCGCGAACTTGAAACCAACGTGGCTTTGCGTGTCGAAGAAACTGATTCTCCCGATAAATTCCTCGTTTCCGGTCGGGGAGAACTCCACCTGGGTATCTTAATTGAAACCATGCGCCGGGAAGGCTTCGAGTTTCAGGTATCTCAGCCACAGGTAATTTACCGCGAAGTCAACGGTCAACCTTGCGAACCTTACGAACTTTTGGTATTAGACATTCCTGTTGATGGTGTGGGTAGCTGTATTGAACGCCTGGGACAACGCAAAGGCGAAATGCAAGATATGCAACCAAGTAGTGGCGATCGCACTCAACTAGAGTTTGTCATTCCCGCCCGTGGATTGATTGGTTTTCGGGGTGAATTCATGCGGATGACTCGTGGTGAAGGCATCATGAACCACAGCTTCTTAGACTACCGTCAACTGAGTGGCGACATTGAAGCTCGTAACAAAGGTGTTTTAATCTCCTTTGAAGAAGGCGTTTCTACCTTCTACGCCATGAGAAACGCTGAAGATAGAGGAGCATTCTTTATTGTTCCCGGTACAAAGGTTTACAGAGGCATGATTGTAGGCGAACACAATCGTCCGCAAGATTTGGAACTGAATATCTGTAAAACCAAGCAGTTGACAAACCACCGCGCTGCTGGTGGCGATGAATTAGTGCAACTGCAAGCACCGATAGATATGAGCCTAGAGCGTGCTTTGGAATACATTGGCCCTGATGAATTAGTGGAAGTTACACCCCAATCAATTCGTCTGCGGAAAATGTCGAAGAAGTTGGTTAAACGGTAAGTAAAGTAATAATCTAATTGATTTAGAAAGCCCACATCAGTGGGCTTTTTTGTTTGCTAGGTCTATAATAATCATTTTTAAAATGGGTATAACAATAAATACAAGTCTAATAATATTTGATGTATATTACACATGAGCCAGAGTAAGCAGCACTTAAATCATCTTATATTAGGAAAGTTGCTCAAAGAATTTAGACCAAAAATTTCCAGACAACTTAGTAAGACTATTGGTATTACCTTATTTTTTCTTTTATTTGGTGTTGCATTATTTATCACTGGGTTGCCGCAAGGAAGTGTCAGCCTCATTATAGGATTAGGTTGTCTTATAGTATCTGGTGTTTTGGCATACGGAATTATAGATATATTAAAAGATCGTTTATTCGTATATGAGAAGGGATTAGTCTATCAGTCTAGCGATAAAACAAGAGTTATAAATTTTAGTGATATTGTGGCGTTATGGCAGTATAGCGCTAAATATTATTTATACTTTGTAATTCCTACTGCTAGAACAAATTATGAGTACACTATTGAAACTAAAGATGGTAAAAGAACAATTATGGATGAAATGATTGCTAACGAGGAATTAGGTAAGTATTTAAATTATGAACTTTTTAAACACCTGATGCCTAGCCTCAAGTTTAATTATGCTCTAGGACAAGAGATTGTTTTTGGAGAAATAACAATTAGTAAACAGGGAATTAAAGTTCAAAATGATACTCTACCTTGGTCAGATATTAAAAATATAGATATTTCAGCAGGAAAACTTTACATCAGGAAAAAAAATAGTGGTTGGCTGGACAAGAATTGGTATGTTACGAAAGTATCGACAATATACAATTTATATATTTTTATAGAAATGACTAATACAATTCTTAACAGTGCAATACCTTAATAGCGATTTAGTTTATGAAGTCACTGAAGCTCAAGGCTAGCCGTATGTATGGATATAGATGCGAGTATTGCGAAGGAACTGTTCGACCTCGAATTGTAAAGCGCGAAGCATTTAAACATAGAGATAGATTTGTCATCCTCGAAGATGTGACGATTGGTGTTTGTGATACCTGTGGCAATCAGTACTATTCTGCCGATATTCTTCATGCGGTTCATGCTGTTGCAACTGGAGCAAAACCCCCTGAAAGAACCGAAAAAATTCCGGTTACTCATCTAGAATCAGCATAATCAACGCCGCGTAATGTTAGTTTCTCAAGTTGTTAGTAAAGACAGATTGCTATCCAGCAGGCATTATTACAGAAAGCGATGTCTACGACAGGCTACGCCTACGCCCTTGCCGTGCATTTAGTCAAATCCTTGAGTAAAAATGAAGAGGACTGAAAAAGGATTATTCTCATGACTATTCGTGAAACTGCGATCGCAAAATTGCTGCAACTTTCCGAACCACTCTTGCAAGAAGTGACCGATTTCATTGATTTTGTTATCCACAAACATCAAGTTAAAATTGCTGACACTCAGCCTGATGAAACGCTTGTGGGAAAATGGTCACAATGGTTTGAGGCTGTGGATTCCCTAGAGGTATCTCCACCTGAACCAGTCAGCAACTATCAGCAACTCCTACTCAATAAATATCGGCAACAAGGGCTAGAGCTATGATCCTGTGCGATGCAGGAGTCTTATTGTGTTTAGTTGATCGCACTCAGCCTCAGCACAATGCTTATAAAATCGCAGTGATGCGTTTGGTAAAGCCTCTTGTCACAACCTGGTCATGCCTGACGGAAGCCATGTATATTGCCCTGCATCGTGGCGGCTGGCAAATGCAAAAACAGTTGGGGCAGCTTCTTTTAGATCAACTACTGACCGTTTACGAAATTCAGGAAAGTGATTACAGCCGTTTGTTGGCGCTGATAGAACAATACCGCGATCGCCCAATGGATTTAGCAGATGCAACGTTGGTTTTGACGGCTGAAATGACAGGGTATCGTCAAATTCTCACCCTCGATTCTGATTTCTTGTTTTATCGAATTGGTTATCAAGACACCTTTGAAATTATTTCAGTCTAAAAGTAATGAGTAACCAAATCACGATTTAAATGAGGTTTAGCACTGTATATTTAAGGTAAATAGTTTTCATCTAATAATTGTACAAAAGTATAAGGACACTTTTCTGGAAAAATAGTTAAATCGGTTTTAATTTTTACAAAATCAACTGCACTTTGATAAATATTCTCTAAATCATCCTGTAACTTGTTTATTAAATTTGTTGTTAAATGATTATTTAAGTCATATCTAAAAGTTTTAATTTCTCCAATCCAATGACGAGAACTTCTTTCATATTCTATCTGCCAATATTGGAGTAATAATATATGAATAATAATTTGCCTTAAAAGACCTTTAGATTTAGCTAAATCTCTTTTACCCAAATTGATTAATTCCTCAATCAAGTTTTCTAAATCCAGTTGGTTAAACTGTTTTCGTTTTAATAATTCAATAGTTGCTTCTAACCATAAATTTTCATCAGTCTCATAGAGTTGTTTTAAGTCAGTAGTAGTTGTCATATTTTACCTTATACCTATATTCCATAATTTAATCATAGTTGAAACTAACATTGAAGCAGGAGAGCGATTTTTTAGTGAATTCAACCGTAACTGTCAACAACTTGTTGCCTTTCCAAACAGTGGTAAAAGTGACGCAAAAATTCGTCCACACCTTCGAGGTATATACTTGCAAGGCTATATTTGTTTTCTACAGATTATTAGATAATAGTATCGAAATTCTATGGATTGTAAGTGGTCGTCTTAACTTTCCATCTCTTTTTGAGCAATTCAACTAAAAGCTTTTTTGGTAAACTCCTGAGACACTGTGAATTTTTGGTGGTGTTGGGTTAAAAAAGAAACATGAAAATTATCAAACCCATTACTAATTGGTTAGAAACCCGCGCCAGTGCCCCTGCTTATGGCGGTTGGGTACTAGCAGCGACGGCTATTTGTTTTTTTGGCGCAGGTATCAATACGATGGCTGGCTGGCTTTACGCCATTAGCGGCATCAGTTTTGCCCTTTTGGGTGTAGCAGCCATCTTACCGCCACGATCGCTCACAAATCTATCTATCACCCGCCGTCCTATGCAACCTGTGTCAGCAGGCGACGATCTAACAATGGAATTAGAAATCTGCAATCAGACACAGCAGCCTGTAAGCTTATTGCAAGTTGAAGATATACTGCCCTTCGTCTTAGGGAAACCAGTACAAAAAGCAATTGAAACAATTCCTAGCCGAGGTAGTTACCGTTGGGTATATTACCATCCGACTCAGCGTCGGGGTGTTTATCGCTGGCACACAGTCGAACTGGGTTCTGGTGCGCCTTTGGGGTTATTCTGGTGTCGCCGTCAGCGTGATTGTGCTGCTACAGCGATTGTCTATCCGACAGTGTTGCCCTTGGCTACCTGCCCCCTAATAGACGAAATGGGACAAGAAGAAAGCAAAAGGGGCGATCCTCGTGGTAGACCTTTGCAGACAGCAACAACGGGGCTAGTGCGATCGCTCCGTCCTTACCGTCTAGGAGATGCCACCCGTCTGATTCACTGGCGAACTAGCGCTCGCTATGGCGAATTAAGAGTGCGGGAGTTGGAAATGGTAACGGGTGGACAAGAAATAGTTATTGCCCTAGACAGTGCTAGCAATTGGGAAGAAGAAAACTTTGAACAAGCAGTAATTGCCGCAGCATCACTGTATTTTTATGCACAGCAACAACAATTACAAGTGCAATTGTGGACAGCATCAACAAATTTAATCAAAGGCGATCACTTTGTTCTAGAAACCTTAGCAGCAACCAGAGCATTAGAAGATGCCAGTTCAGTAGTTCCTAAAAGCTATCCTTTAATTTGGCTGACTCAAAACCCCTTGAGCCTTGCTACTCTTCCTCAAGGCAGTCGCTGGGTGTTGTGGCCAAATATTTCCTCACCAGCAGAACAACAGGTAATCAATTGGGATCATCCTGGTATAGTTTTGCAAAGTAATCGCCCATTGCAACCCCAACTACAAAAAACATTACATTCATAAATCAATTCAAATTTTATAATTTCAAAGACTGCTAACAAGTTAAGCCTCTGCGATTTCTGCGATTTTCTCTGATCCCAGTACACCGCATATATCAGCCTTTGAGCAAAGGTTAAGATAATTTGAGCAGGTAAGGTTGGGGAAATACACCCAGTAATCCCTTAATGAGACTAAGGTACAATGCAAAGAAATATTTAAATTATGAGCGACATGATCACATCAGAACATAACACAAAATCCAGCGATAAAAGCCTAGAGGCAATGCGGCATTTTTCTGAACAATACGCCAAGCGTACTGGAACATACTTCTGTTCTGAACCTTCTGTCACCGCAGTTGTGATTGAAGGACTAGCCAAACATAAAGACGAACTAGGTGCGCCTTTATGTCCTTGTCGCCATTACGAAGATAAAGAAGCTGAGATTCACGCCACATATTGGAACTGTCCTTGTGTGCCAATGAGAGAACGCAAAGAGTGCCATTGCATGTTATTCCTCACCCCTGACAACGAGTTTGCTGGAGATAAACAAGAAATCTCTCTGGAAACAATCAAAGAAGTACGAGACAGCATGGGATGAGCGAAATCATCCCCCAAGAGTTTTGGCAAGGCGTAGAACTGTTCAATTCTGGACAGTTCTACGCTTGTCATGACACTTTAGAGGCTTTGTGGATTGAAGCTGGCGAACCGGAAAAAACCTTTTATCAAGGAATTCTCCAAATTGCTGTGGCACTGTATCATTTAGAAAATCGGAACTGGCGAGGTGCTGTAATTCTATTGGGAGAAGGCAGCAATCGCCTACGCCGCTACCCATCTACTTACGGCGGCATTGACGTAGATGAGCTATTGAGTCAGAGCGCAGTTTTGTTGACGACTTTACAACAAATAGGGCCAGACAAAATTACATCTGGTGAGTTGGGTGAAAATCAAGTCTTATCTTTGCCTAGAATTGTGCTGACTACTGATTAGACATCTGGTGAAATTATGCGTTGCCCGAAGTGAAGTTCCTGGTAGGCACAATTCATGTAGACGTAAAGCGGCTTAAGGCAGGGTATTGTGTGTACGTCATTTTTACTCAGACAATTACCTGAAACCTTAAGGTTAGGGGTAGCGTCACTATTTCAGCCAGTAGTTATCGGAAATCACTCCAGATTGTATATTTCATATCTGGATAAAGTACTTGAGATAATTAGAATGCAAGCTGAAATCCTAAATCCCCAATTGCTATGATGCCCTGCTATCAATTACCCTTATCCCAGATACGTCGCTTTGGATTAGCTTTAATGTTGCCGGCTGCACTTTTGGGCGCTTTTGCCTTACCTACCCAAGTGCAAACCGCTACTGCACAAACATCTCAGGCAAATCGCCCTCTAACTATCCGCGCTGATGTGCAAGAATATGACGCGAAAAATCAAGTAATTACCGCTCGCGGTAATGTGCAAATGTTGTATCCGGCTCGCCAACTTCAGGCAACAGCTGCCCAAGCACAGTATTTTAGTAAAGAACGCCGAATTGATTTCAGTGGCAACGTCTATATTTTGCAAAAGGGCGGTAACAGTATGCGGGCGGAGAAAGTAACCTATTTAATTGATGAAGGGCGATTTGTTGCTTTACCCCAATCTAATCGTCAGGTAGAGTCCATCTACATGGTGCAGGAATCAGATGATAATGGACAAACTGCGACACCTGCCCCAAAGACACCACCTTTGAAGCGTTCTAATTAGCATTCACCACTAATAAAGGGTAGCTTCCAGAGTGAAAATTGTTTTAGAGAATATTCATAAATCTTACGGCAAGCGAGTAATTGTCAATCGTGTCAACCTTTCTGTTGCTCAAGGTGAAGTTGTTGGTTTACTAGGCCCCAATGGGGCTGGTAAAACCACAACCTTTTACATTGCCACAGGTTTAGAAAAACCCAATCTCGGAAAAGTCTGGCTGGGTAATGTAGAGGTGACGGGAATGGCAATGCATGAAAGGGCACGATTGGGTATTGGCTATTTAGCACAAGAAGCAAGTGTTTTTCGCCAACTCTCGGTAGAGGATAACATTCTGTTAGTGCTAGAACAAACTAATGTGCCACGATGGGAATGGGCAAGGCGACTCAGAACTTTACTGCGGGAGTTTCGGTTGGAAAAATTAGCTAGGAGTAAAGGAATTCAACTTTCTGGTGGTGAGCGACGGCGAACGGAATTAGCAAGGTCTTTAGCTGCTGGACGAGAAGGGCCAAAATTTTTACTTTTGGATGAACCATTTGCGGGAGTTGATCCGATCGCAGTCTCAGAAATTCAGCAAATCGTAGCACGACTACGCGATCGCGGTATGGGAATCTTAATTACAGATCATAATGTCCGTGAAACCCTAGCGATCACCGATCGCGCCTACATCATGCGTGAGGGACAAATTCTCGCTTTTGGCGCTGCTGACGAACTCTACAGCAATTCTCTCGTGCGGCAATATTATTTGGGGGATAATTTTCAAGTCTAAATTAATAATTATTTAGTTAATAATTTCAAATGATATTTTGATTTTTGATTCTTCAGCATGAATTTAAAGTATTAAATTTTGATACTAAATACAGTAGAGATGCTTTCCTTTCCCAGGGTTGCCAATTTTTAACTTTTAAAATTGCTTATGATATCAAAGAAGCTCACGTCTTTCTATAGTCTCTATTCGCTGCTGCCTTTTACGATCATGGATCGCTACCTTGCCAGCGAATTGTTAGCACCGTTTTTCTTTGGTGTCGGAGCTTTTTCATCAATTGGCGTCACTATTGATGCTGTATTCGATCTCGTCAGAAAAATTGTCGAATCTGGGCTACCTATAGATATTGCTATTCAAGTTTTTTTATTAAAATTTCCCAATTTTATTGTTTTAGCTTTCCCCATGTCTACGCTGCTGGCTACTTTGATGACTTACAGTCGTCTTTCTAGCGAGAGCGAACTCATTGCCCTGCGTGGTTGTGGCGTCAGTGTCTATCGCATGGTGCTAACTGCTGTGATGTTAAGTCTTATAGTCACAGTAATGACATTTGTATTTAACGAAGAAATTGCACCAGCAGCAAATTATCAAGCGGCGATGACTCTGGATAAAGCGCTCAAATCAGACAAGCCAATTTATAAACAGCAAAATATTTTCTATCCTGAATACCAAGATGTTGCCCAGCCCGATGGCTCTAAGAATCGGATATTGACACGCTTGTTTTACGCCGACCAATTTGATGGTAAGCGGATGACAGGGTTGACAATTATAGATCGCTCAACAAAAAATCTGAATCAAATTGTGGTATCAGAATCTGCTAAGTGGAATCCTTCTCAAAATGTCTGGGATTTTTACAACGGTACGATCTATTTTGTTGCTGCCGATCGCTCTTATCGTAACATCGTCAGATTTGAACACCAACAACTGCAACTACCGCGCACGCCATTAAGTTTGGCAGAAAAAAGCCGGGATTATGGTGAAATGAATATTTCTGAAGCACTAAATCAACTAGAAGTGGAAAATCTTGGTGGCGATCGCCAAAAAATTCGTAAACTTGAAGTGCGGATTCAACAAAAAATCTCTTTACCTTTTGTATGCGTGGTTTTCGGCTTGGTAGGCGCAGCGATGGGAAGCATACCCCAGCGGACGGGAAGAGGTACAAGCTTTGGAATTAGTGTCCTAGTTATATTTTCGTACTATTTAATTTTCTTTATTAGTGGGGCGATCGCACAGGCAGGTGTCGTCTCTCCCTTTATGGGGGCTTGGTTACCCAACTTTCTTTTTTTAGGAATAGGTTTATTCTTATTGATACGAGTTGCAAGACGGTAAATTGACGAGGATACGGAAGTACACAAACAATATTAAACATCTGGTGAAATTAAATATGCGTTATCCATAACCCTTGCAGAAATATAGCAGTGGTACGTCTCTACATTTATTTTCACCAGATGTCTATTATTCTCCCTCATCCCCCACTTCAATTACGGATGATAATTTCGACATTGTGGTGCATCGGGGTTTTCCTTGCAGTATTCTTCAAAAGAAACTTTCGCTGATATCATACTCTCAGCTTTCTGATGAGCTGCTTCTGCCTGAAGTTCTTCTACCTCATCCCAGGCAGCTGCACAGGGTTTAGAATAAGCACCTTGTTCAGTGCAAATAGCACGAGCTTGCTCAATTGCTTTTTGAATTCTCTCTTCCAGCAATAGTGCTTTTGGCGCTTCCACAAAGTCGCTTTTAGTCAAAATGTCAGTAATCGAGATGATGCCCAACAACTTGCCTTGAATCACAGGTGCACGATGAATACCAGTATTAGCAAATAACCGCGCTACATATTCCACACCTAAATCAGGATTGACCACAATGCAGGGCTTGCTCATAATTTCATAAACCCGCACTTGCTTTGGATCTTTCCCGTAGGCTGTTATCTTATAAACAATATCCGTTTCTGTGACAATGCCATAAGCATCATTGTCATAGCGACGATCCACAACCAGCGCCCGCAATCCTTTATCCTTCATCAGCTCCACTGCTTCAGCAACAGTTGCCGAACCGCGAATGGTAACTACGTCTTTGGTCATGATATCTTCAGCTTTCATCATTGTTGTAGTCTCCTGGTTAATAGTCCGATGCAGCACAGCGCCCTCATGGACGTATCGAAGCGTTGCAACGCACAGTTGGCTAACTAGAAAGTAAAAAAAGTTGAACTTTTGCCCAGCTACAACAATAAATTAGACCAGTTGTCAACTCCTGATGTTATCCAATGTAACCAATGCTCAAAAACTAAGCATAAATTGTGATAACATTCTGCCGCTCAACAAATATTTATTTTTTAATTGCCGAAAATTGCCGTATTTTCCAGAAATAGCTAGAAATCCAATTGGTGATAATATGAGCGACAATCGGTACTAACAAGTTGCCTGTGAGCAGGGCGCTATATGCCAATATCATCCCGACAATTGTTGCCCAAATTACATAAGGCCATTGTTGGGAACCGCTAAAATGCAAAATGCCAAAGCAAAGACTGGATATAATTACAGCTGTAATATCGGAGCCTAAAGCTGGCAGCATCACACCCCTAAATAATAATTCTTCACTCAACCCTGGTAGCAACCCCAGCCAAATTAAATCTGGTAAAGCTAAAGGCTTCAGTACCACTTCTAGGTAATAATTTGCACTTTTACGATAGGTATTCCACAGGCGATAAGTTAAGCCACTTAACGCAGTGATAACGAACCCCAACCCTACACCTAGCAGCAGATCTCTTTGGTTAAAGTCCCAAGAAAATAGCGAAAAGTTGCCGAAGTATAATGAAAGTTTGGCGACTATTAACAAAATGATTGCAGTCGCTCCCATCGCCCCAAGTACTTGGATGCGTGTCAGGTATGGAATTTCTGGTTCTTGCTTTTGTTGTTCAATCACGGGTTTTTAAAGGGAGTGAGGCAGGGGAGCAGGGGAACAGGGGACAGGGAGCAGGGGGCAGGGAGCAGGGGAGACAAGGTGGAATTATTGAATTATTGAATAAATCTCTCTTTGAAGTTCTGAGCACCGGAAGCTGGCGCTCAGACTTCTCTCCTTGTCTTCTCCCTCTTCCTTGTCTCCTTTGTCTCTTCTCCATGCCCTATGTCCCATGACTAATGAGTAATGATTACTGACTGCAAAGGTAATAATTTGGGACGGAGAGCAAAGGGATTGATGCCTGCTTTATGTGCTACCAATACACCTACTGCTTCTAAATATGAGTTTACCTGTATAGATTTGATCCCCAAGGGTTGGGCAGGAACTTTTATCAGAGTTTTATTTTCTTCTACTGTAATTATTTGGCATTGTTTTTGGCTTAAACTCAGTAAAGCACTGCTACCACAAGCATTTGCAGGTACGATCGCAACATCCACTTCATCTATCCAAATATCTCCTTGCTGCGATCCGATTGCTCCTCTCTCTATTATAAATTGTGGGGCACGACTTAATCCGACAAGGACGCACGGTAAAAAGGTATAGCCCAATTCTTCGGCGGCAGAACGAGGAGATAAATCAGGTTGTGGAGGTTCGCTCAAAAGGGCGGGAGAATGGGCGCAAGGAATTTGAAAGGTTCGCACTAGCAAATGGCTAATTACGGCTTCCGCACCCGCTAAAGAATCTACGCCTTCACCGTGGCGGTATTTTTGTACTGCTTCCTCATCCATATCATCCGGGAAACGGGCAACAACTGCGATCGCTTCTGCCCCCGCTTTTTTAATTAATATCTCAGCTGCTCTTAACAAGCTATCCGGGTTGCCAATTGTTCCCCAACTAGCTCCCAATGCTGTAGTCCGTAATTCTATATTTAATGGTGCATCAGTAATTACATAATCTGTTAGGGCCAACCCCAAAGTTGCTCTGACTGCATCTGCTGCTTGTATATGTCGTAGCCGTAACTCTGGCTCAATGGCTTGGTCTAAAAGCAAACCTACTTTGTTGGTACGGACTGGACGTAAACCCCAGCATCCAGAAGCAAATTTGTCAAGCCCGTAACCTTCTACATAGAAAGTGTTAGGGAGATTCCAGTACAAACTTGCGCCATTCAGGACATTGGGGTGAGTAATTAAGCGATCGCAAACCTGTGCTATAACTTTGGCAACAGGCAAAGCATCTCCTGCATAACCCCCAATGGCAGCCCCAACGCCAGTTGGTACAATTAAGATGGCAGTATAGGGACGATTCATATCAAGCGCTGTTAGCGGTAGCAGGGCGTTTAGTCCGTACTGAGTTATAAATTAAAAGCCATTAAATACTAACTCCCAATTCCCAATTCTCAACTTTACAACTTTCATCTTTCAACTCTCAACTTCTAACTTAGCACTCATTACTTAGCACGGGCTAAAGCGCCCCGCTACCGCTAACAGCACTCTTTGTCACCACGGCTTCAACTGTAGCTTTTTGTTCGTCAACGTCCACAGAGGTAATTGCCCAACGAAGGGGTTCCCCTTGTTTATTCAGCTCTGTTTCAATTGCTTTTAGTAATTCTGCAGGAGTTTCTTTTAAATTAATTTCTGCGGTAATAAAATGAGTTGTCATTTTGGTAAATCCTGTTGATTTGTAATTTCTAGAATAGCTGATATTAGTTGCTAGTAAATACTTATATTATTTATCATTTTTGGTAATTAAAGCGAACAGTTATCAATAATCAATCAGTATACTGATAACTGTTTCTGATTATTAGTCTTTACCAAATTGCAACTGATAAACTATTTCTTCTTTTTCCGTCTGAACTTTCAAATCAGAAAGGGGTTTAGCAACACAAAGCAATACGTAACCTTGCTTTTGCAAATCTGGACTAACGCCCATGCCATCCGTTTGATCCACAGTCCCCTCACTTATTTGACCAGCGCAAGTTGTGCAAACACCTGCATTACAAGAACTCGGCAGTTCCAAACCAGCAGCATCGGCAACTGATAAGATTGTTCTATCTTCAGGAACTTGCAAGGTATGAATTTCGCCTTGGTGATTAATTTCTACGGTGTAAGTTTTGGGCATATACAAAGTCAAATGATGCAACGAACAAATTTATTATTCTATCTGAGTTAGCTAAAATTCTCTAGATACTAGCATAAAAATTTAGGTTAAATACTGAGATTATAGTCACTAATTATGAACAATTTTTAGACTAGTAACATTAATTACTATAATTAGAATTATTAGTCAAATTTACTATAAATATATATGCGCGATCGCGTTTCTTTAGAGACTGTATCTGTAAGTCTGCCTTTTGGCATTGGTTCGATGTCTTGGAAAGTTGACACAACACAAAAGAAGGCGGCTTGGTCACTTTATGTGGAATTGGTGACGCACATTATTGCTGTGTAATCATTAGAAGTTGACCAGGGTTTGGTACGAGAAGCGATGAACTCTCTTTATAGTTTATTTGGAACAACCCGCGAAGTTCTCAAAGTCGCCGGGCCTAATGTGGGTGCTTCTCGTGATTCAGTGGGAGGAATTGCGATCGCAGTGTTGAATAATGGCTTAAGACCGTTTTTGGCTAAATGGCATCCGTTGCTGCAAGCGTGGGAAGCTAGACGAGCTGTGGGGGTGAGTTCCAAGGAACATGAGCAGAGTTGGTCGGAGGAACCGAAGTTGTGACGTGAGTTGGAAGCTTTGCGCGGTGGGTTGGAAGATTACGCCAAAACGTTGGCGATTATTGCAGGTGTGGAGGAGTGATAAATGCCATCAGACAGAAGACAATTTTTGAAATGGGTGGGTTGGGGAACTTTAGGCTTAGTGGGACTTAGGCAAAAAACACCGATAAAATGACCTCAAACGTATATCTCAAAGGATTTTGACATCGTTTTGCTTGGTTTATTGATATATCTAGGTTTCAGGCGTTTTCAGGCATTTGGTGTATTTACCTTACCCCACAAGGGTTTAAGGCTTATTTATTCCTCAAAAATGTTTAAGTCCCGTTAGTAATATCAGTCGTGGGTGGAGGGATTTGGAGTCAACACACACTTAAATCAGAAAAAGGCATTGACTATACCAGACTACCCGACTTATACCAATTCTCTAAAATTGGACTACAGATGAGAGAATAAGAATAAACCAGATGAAGGATGAACAATGTCAGGGATATATCAGCTAGAAAT
>NZ_JBALDE010000106.1:0-14155 GCF_036917515.1 Nostoc sp.
GATCATAACTGTAAGGGTTTGCCATACGAATGCAGAAATCAATCACTTCTCTATATATTCTACGTCCTAACTAAGATGGCGACTGCTATAAATTCCCATACCCGAATAAATCGTAAATCTGCTTATCCATTACCTCCGTGGTAATAAAGTCACGCTTGCTTACCTTGGTTATCCAATCCACAAAGCTTTTGAGTAACCGTTCCGCGAATAAAAACTCGCTAAAACTCTTGTGAACAAACTCAACTGAGCCGCCTTTATCACCGGAGGCTGGTTTAATATAAAATGCCGTCAACAGGTTATTGAGTAGCTTATCTTGTTGATTTTTTTGGGAGGCATTCTCCTGTCTGGCATCCTGAATTAACTTTGCAGCTGGGTTGTTGCTGTCTTTGAGCCGTGCTTCTAACATCGTCACTCTGGCTGATTCATTCCCAGACTGCACCACACACAAAGCGGCTTCCGTGAGAAATTGCCGCAAATCCTCACTCTCTAATCCAGTCAAGCGGGAGTTATCATTCTGATTTTCACTGTCACGCTGTTTTTCTAGTACCCACTTGACTGATTCGTCATAAATGCGGATTTTTGCCTTAATAGCGTCTGTGCCTGTAAACATTTGGACATTGAGACGGTTCTCTCGGTGCATCCGTGCCAGTAAATAAAGCAGTAAGGGTTCTCGTGCTAGTTTATTTTTGACTTCATTAGGGCAAGCTTGCAAAAACTTTTCAAACTCACTCTTGTTAACTTGAGCTGCAACTGACCATTTTTCTAGCCATTTTTGCTGAATTGAGTCATCCATTGGCTGAAGTTCGACGCGCTTCAAGCTTTTGGTTTGTGAAAGCAGACGCTCAATTCCTTGCAGCGCTAGGGGACGACCAGTAATCAAAAACTGATGATGGCAAAGGCGGTCTTTTTGAAACTGTTCGACCTGTTCCAGAAATTCCTTCAAGCCGCCACTGGCTCGTCCTTCTAGTAATAACTCGTCAAACCCATCCAGTAAAAATAAAAATCGCGTATTTTTATCGGTCAGCCACCCGGAATCACTAGTGACAAAATCAAGGTGTTGTAAATAGTTCTCTAAAGTATCAGTTAAGTTATCTTTTAGTACGCGCAAATCTCGCAACCGAATTCAAATTGGGGTAAAACTCGGATGTAATTCGCGCCGCACCCAATCGGCAAACATCCGACAAAAGACACTCTTCCCCCGTCCGGCTTCGCCCTGAATAAACAAAACTTGTTTGTGTCTTGTATCTGGGTCATTCAGTATTCCCTTAACCCACTTTTCCAATTCAACATTTGCATCGTCTTTGGCATCCAGTTCTTTGACTTGCAAAGATACATACAAATCCCGAAAGGTAATATGGGTTTCATCAAAAATGTTTTCTTCTGGCTTTGATTTAATTACCTGTTCCAAATAATCTTCAATATTCAGATTTTTCTCTAGCTTTTCTTTTCCTCCGGCACTATACCACTTCCAAAGTTTGTCCGCTTTCTCTCCAACTTCTACCAATGCGTCTTGCATCTTGTCATCGGTGTGACGCGCCACTCGTTCAGTTAAGGTTTTTGCTTCTGCCTCGGATAATCCGGCTTCTTGCAAGCGTTGCTGTAAAATCTAATTAAATGATTCTGCTAGTTGAGATTCGTGAAAATAGAGAATAGCTTTTTTCACTTCCCGCGCATCAAATTCTTGCTCACCTAATTTCTGAATTTGCAAAGCTAAAGTCTTAGACGCTTCACGGTTTTGCTCAATTTTCTGAAGTAATTCCGAATCTTGTTTGAGAATATCCTGAAAACTGTCTATGTAAGCAGCCTGGCTAACTAGTAGCACACAGTTTTCTAAACTTGGCTCTTTGTGGGTTGCATCAACAATGAACTTTAGGATGGTAATGGCGACGGGTGCAAAGGGAATCACTTCCTTAGTAATTTGACCGAGAGGAGAATTAAAGACATCTAATAGTGACGAAATCTGTTCTACATAAGGTTTGAAGTTTTGAACATTGGGTTTTTGCTCTTTAATTGCTTTTGCCAAATCAAGCACGGCTTTCGCAGCTTCGGCTCCAGTCTTTGTTACCTCTACGCTTTGTCCCCAGTTCAAATCCTGAATGTTTTGCAAAAACTTCCAGAGTTTCGTCATCGCCATAGACTATTCTCCAACAGCATCAATTTGGTAAAAATGCACCTGTTTAGTGCTTTTCGTTTGTATGCAATAGATTTTGACCTCTCTCCAAACCTCTCTCCTAAAAGGAGAGAGGCTTTGAATCTAACTCTCCAACGCTAGTAAAGAAGGGGTTTGGGTTAGGTTTATATTAATAAACTCAACTAAGAACCGCTATATTACTTAACTCATAGTCAACTAGCTAAAAACTTGTTTAACTGTCAGTTTTAACTCGGTATCTGTGAATGTAGGCAACTGATAAGCTATTGTATATAATTTCACTTGCTGCTTGGAAACGCTGTTAGCATTTTAAGTTTCACACAGAGGCGCAGAGGCGCAGAGAGTTTTTAAATTTTGTTGTCCACGAGTATCAAAGACTCGTTGACGGAGTTCAAAGGTGGATTCATCCAGTTCAAACACTCGTTAACGGAGATAAAAGGTGGATTCATCCAGTTCAAATGCTCGTTAACGGAGTTCAAAGGTGGATTCATCCAGTTCAAACACTCGTTAACGGAGATAAAAGGTGGATTCATCTAGTTCAAATACTCGTCAACGGAGATAAAAGGTGGATTTATCCAGTTCAAACACTCGTTAACGGAGTTCAAAGGTGGATTCATCCAGTTCAAACACTCGTTAACAGAGTTCAAAATGGATGAACAGACGCGATTAATCGTGTCTCTACTAACTGCGTTGCCAAATTTTAATTGTCTTATCCAAACTCCCGCTCACCAACATCTCGCCGGAAGCTGTGAAGGCTAATGCTGTAACTATATTTCCATGACCTGTAAACGTACCCAACAATTCCCCGGTTTGTAAATGCCATAACTTGATAGTTTTATCAGCACTACCGCTAGCGATAATTTGCCCATCGGGACTTAATGCGATCGCATATACTCTATCTCGATGCCCTTTAAGGGTATGAAGTAATTTTCCAGTCTGCAATTGCCAAACTTTAATCGTTTGATCCCAGCTACCACTCACGAGGATTTTACCATCTGCACTGATTGCTAAGGAACAAACGATGTGAGAATGACCCATGAGGGTATGCAGTGGTTGTGCATCTTTTAAACTTTTGATTCCCGTTTGGGGTGAGGTGCGCCAAACTTTGATTTTGCGGTAGCTACCTGTAACTAAAGTTTCGCCGTCTCGACTTAAAACCAGGGAATGAGCAGCTGTATCATCTAAAGAAAGGGCGATCGCAACCTGACGTTGCATCAAATCCCAAAAGAGAATTTTTCTGTCATCTCCGCCTGTCGCTAACATTCTGCCATCTGGGGTAAACGCAGCACACCGCACTACCCCATTATGTTTGTGCAAAATATCTATCAAGTCTAAAGCGCCTACGTGCCAAAGCTTAATTGTCGAATCTGCACCGCAACTCACTAAAGTCTGTCCATCTGCACTAAAAGCTAGGGAATTCACTTCATCCACCAGCCCAGATATTACCCAAGGATATTCTGATAATGTCTCTATTAATTCGCCCTTGCTTAAATCCCAGAGTTTTGTCTCTCCCCGACTACCGCTAGCCAATATGGGTAAGGCTTTGCCATTGTTACACCCAGAACTGAAAGCTAGGCAATTAATGCCTCTGGTGTGTCCTTGCAAAGTCTGCCAACATTCCCAGTCACCGACTATATCCTTGAGACAATGTTCTGATGGTAAAGTCTGTATTGTATGTGCGATCGCTCTTGAGTTAATTACTGGCGACGTGTCTTTTTTGCCCATAAGTGATTCTAAATACCAACTCAATCCTCCTGCATACAACAAATTACTTGGAGTGATATACAGTTTTGGTTCGCTAAATTCAAGTTGATTTGTCGGTAAAAATCCTGTTATTATACTTTGTTTTTCGTAACCTAAATTACCAGTAGATGGATAAAACAAACATAGAAAAATTAATACTTGGTGATTTTTTAAATCTTCTTGAGTAATCGACCATCTAATTTTGTCTTTCTTAATACCATTAAAACTTTCTCCATCAGCAACGTAAACTTGCACACTTAGCTGAGGATGATCCTTGAGTATATAAGGAAATTTACTTTCGCCACCCAAATTTCCCTCATCATCTAAAACTATGTTTTGTAAGGTATCTTGTGATACCTTTTTTACTAATTTGCCCAAGCGTTCAATTATTATTTTGTCAACAAGATGCTCCCGTAAAAGATAATCTTGGGCTTGTTGTTGGAAGTATTTAGGAAAAGGTATCGTCCAGTCAGGAGGCTCAGGATATTCCGGCGGTGTCGGCGGCGGGTTTTTGGCGAGAACTTCTGCTTGTTGGCGAGAAAGTTCTTGGAGTCTAGCCAATGGCTCGCCCCAAAAGACCATAACTTCAGTGTGACAACCTTTAACTTGACTTTCCAGCAAAGACAAGTCATAAGTTTTAGGTTTTTTCACACGTTGAAGGAAGTCAGTTTGTTGAGCTTTGAGTAAGCTAATCCAATCCATCTGCATTCCTACGGCAAACTATTGCATACCTAAGGTAAGCTATACAAATGCAATTACTCAAGTTTATAACCTTAGTTAATTAAAAATTCAGTAATATTAACAGTCTAATAAAACACAGCCATTGACAAATGTTTCCGGGAAAGAGATAGATGGATAATACTTAGACATTTCATGAACTGATGCAATTGCAGTATATAGAATTAAATGATATCAGTCAATTCTAACGGAGATAGAGAACAAGATACTGTTTCCCTAGAAACAGTTCTTGTTGCCAAGGAAAGTTGAATTTGAGACGGATTTAAAAGATTATAGTAACGTTAAGTCAGCAAATAGCTACATAAAATAACCTAGTAACGATAATTATCGGAAATCTCATCTGAAATCGACATAAATGGTGTAGATTGGCTAATTTTAACCTTTGCGTTTTGGTTGTCTGGGTGTAGTACTTACATTAGAGGAGTCACCAAAAGTATCTCTTGCTTCGATCTGTTTAATTTTCATTTGCAAGTTCAAGTCATCACTGCTAACAATTGTTTCTAAATTCGCTAATCTTTGCTCTAGCAGTTCCATTTGCTGCTGTTGCAAATAGTTAGTTTTTGATTGCTCATCAGAACGCCAAACAGCAACTGTACCGACAGCTGCACCACCAATAGCAACCAAAGGAAGAATAGCACCGCTTCTAGTAACGGCTGACAGGGGGACGCAAACTCCGAGAATAGCTACTGTAATTACCCAAATTCTTGTGGTGGCAGATAATCTGACATCTTGATATTGTTCTAGATTGGGTTGAGATTTTTTAGCCATAAGTAAATCCAAAGAAAAATTATTTGCTAGATTGGCACAATCGTTTACTAAAATACTTCCTACAATTGGGTTAAGTATAATTCTTCTACTAATATTTTTTAATTACCAGTAAGTAATAATTCAACATAAAATCCTAATCAGCGAAATGATTTTTATGACTCCTATACAGACGTGATTAATCGCGTCTTTACTGCTGCCTTCTGCTTTCTATTTAAATAGGTGGGCGTAAATATTTGTTGTTGGGATAAGGCAGGAGGCACAAGGTAAGAGGATTTTAGCCTTGTTCATTTTTGTTAATATAGTTTGGTTTTATTCTGCCGACCTATTTAGTTACTTCGTTATTTTAGATCATTAGATTTTGCTTGCAAGGAACAGTTGTAGACTTAGAGGAAGATTTTCTTGAAATCATAGTCAAAAAGGTACAGATGACAGTTCGTGCTTTTTTTGAAGCTTCCAAAGTTGAGGGTGTCCAGTCACCTTACGATACCATTCACCTGAAAATTCTCTATCCAGCACAGATACCGGATAAGCTAGAAAAAAGTACCAAAATTGAGCCAGCTAATCCAGAAAACGCACCTTTTCCAGTAGTGATTTTATTCAACGGCTTGAACTGTGATGCTCAACAATACCAATGGCTGGCGGTTAAACTCGCTGAACGCGGATTGATAGTGGTTCTGTTTAATTGGATTACCGAAAATCTACCAGGCGTAATTAGCCTCACACCTGGGGTTGATTTTGAAAAGATGAAACCCACAATTTATCGTACTGCTCCCACAGCTTCGGCTTTGCCAGCACTCCTAGCTAAACTCGAACAGTTACAAAATCAGGGAGTTTTAGCAGGAATGCTGGATTTACAACGAATCATTCTCGGTGGACACTCTGCGGGTGGTATGGTATCTATCCAAAATGCTGACCCTCGGTTTTTCCCTGGAGTTGCTGCATCTTTTTCTTATGGCGCAACTAACAGAGGACTTTTAAGAATCGGGTATGAACCAGGAACTATCTTGGCTTTACCAGATTCTCTACCAATGCTACTGATGGGAGGAACCCGTGATGGATTCATGGTTAAGAGTAGCGAACTCTATGGTTTAAGTCCTGGGGATGCTACTACCCCAGTCATCCGTACATTTCAAGAAGCAATTACTGGGGGACGAAATGACACCTATCTGGTAATTTTAGAAGGAGCAAATCACTTTTCGATAGTTGATGAGCCAGACTCCACTATAGTTAGATCCTCTCTCGACTTAGAAGCTACTCAATCCCAAGAAAACTTGCGTTTGCTGATGAGTGAAATTATTAGTCTGTTTATTGACACTTATGTTCGTCACCAACCAGAAGCATCTCAGTTGCTTGAGCAATTATTAAATACTGCCAATCCTCTGATAAAATCCTTTGAGCGTAAGTAGTTAAGTTTGTTATGACAAGTGCATCTTATATTTTTCTGGCTGGTGCAAGTCGCGGTGTTGGTCGAGAAATTGCTCAATATCTTACAGCGCAACAGCTAAAGGTCAAAGCACTCCTGAGAACAGCAGCAGTTGCTACTGAACTAGAAGCAATGGGTATTGAAGTAGTTCAGGGAGATGCCTTGAATCTTGGCGATGTAGAACGCGCAATGGTAACAGATGCACCTATTCACACCGTTATCAGTACAATTGGCGGTTTACCTTCAGATGTAGAAAGGCCGGATTACCCTGGTAATAGAAATCTGATCGATGCAGCAGTTAAAGCTGGAGTACAAAAGTTTATTCTTGTATCTTCCATAGGTGCTGGCAATAGTGTTGTTGCTGCCTCACCCCAAGTTTTAGAGGTTCTGGGAAAAGTTTTAGCTGAGAAAGACAAAGCTGAACAACACTTAATTGCCAGTGGACTCACTTATACAATCATCCGTCCTGGTGGACTAAAGTCAGAACCAGGAACGGGTAATGGCGTTTTAACTGAAGATCCGCAGATTATTGGTAGTATCAATCGTGCAGATGTCGCGCAGTTGGTTGGTCGCAGTTTAAATAGCGATCGCGCCAATAATAAAATTTTGTCAGCGGTAGACCAAAACATGCTGTTTGGGCAAAGAGAATTTACAGAATTTAGTTTGGATTAGTGCCCCTGGAGCCTCTTTTCAATGCCCAATGCCTTTTAGATCAACTTGTCAGGTGTAATCGGTAAATCACGGATGCGCTTACCTGTGGCATGGTAAACTGCATTGGCGATCGCAGCTGAAACACCTGTGATCCCAATTTCGCCTACACCTCTTACACCTGCTGGGTTGAAGTTGAAATCAGGTTTGCCAACGAAGGCCACCTGAATGCGAGGAATATCTGCATGGGCTGGGAAGTGATAGGTAGCAAGGTCATAAACCACGGGGTAGCCAATGTTTGGATCGACTTGGCAATCCTCCATTAAGGCTTGCCCAATACCCATGATCACGCCACCACGTACTTGACTGGCTACTGTTTTAGAGTTGATGATTCGCCCGATATCCATCACTGACACCCAGCGCGTCACCCGCAAACGTCCGATTTCTTCATCCACACTGACTTCGCAAAAATGTGCGCCCCAAGATTGGAACGCCCATTTCTTGGTTTCATCACCAGGAGCAGAGGATGCTGTGGCCTCAATTGCTGCCTGGCCGGACTGACTCAGAGTTGCAAACGCCTCCTGTGCAGTCTTAGCATTAGCTGTTTTCAGAACTTGCTCACAAGCTGACATGACCGCCGGAACCAGAGATGCTGTCATCATGGAACCACCCGCCATGCCTCCATCTGGTAGCAAGGAGTCGCCCAACTCTACGTGTATCTGTTCAACGGGTAGCCCCAATGCGTCTGCTGCTGTGGCTGCAACAACGGTATATGCACCAGTGCCCATGTCATTGCCGGCGGTGAGAACATGGGCAGTACCATCTTGTAGCAGCCGTACCTTGACTGATGCTGCACCTCGCCTGCCAGGGTAGGTTGCTGCCGCCATCCCCCAACCAACGAGTTTGCCATCGCGTGTCAAAGAACGGGGCTGTTTTGGTCTGTCTTTCCAGCCAAATTGCTCCGCACCCAAGAGCAAACAGTCAGCAAAATGTTTGGCTGAGAATGGCTGGCCTTGGCGCTGGTGTTCTTTAGTTTGGTTTTTTAGGCGCAGTTCTACCGGGTCAATCTTTAGCATCCAGGCCAGCTCGTCCATCGCTGACTCCATCGCCCACATCCCAGGATTCTCTCCTGGCGCGCGCATGAATGTTGGTGTACCCATGTTCAGCACCGCTAGTTCCTGCTTCAGTTGCAAATTCGGCGCTGTGTACATAACTGGCGTGACCGAGGTACACGGTTCTGTAAATACATCCACTGGTGAGGTACAGGATTTAACCTCATGGGCGATCGCAGTTAAACTACCATCAGCAGTTGCTCCCAAACGCATAGTTTGCTCGGTTTCAGAGCGGTGTCCGGCGTTCGCTGTCATTTGCCGTCGGCTGAGGACGACTCTCAGAGGACGTTGAAGTTCACGGGCAGCCGCAGCACAAAGAATACCGTGGGGCCAGGGAAAGGCTTTAGAGCCGAAAGCTCCACCCAGGAAGGGTGTGACAACACGAACCTGTTCAGTTGGCACTCCAAAGAGTTCTGCATAGGTGCGCTGAGTTGCCAACACCGCCTGAGACGGTTCGTAAACAGTGAGTGATGCATCTTGCCAGTGAGCAATGATCGCATGGGGTTCCATCGCCGCGTGCAGTTCGATGGCTGTCTTGTAGGTAGCTGTAAGTTTTGTTGTTGCACTCGCCATCCCTGCCGCAAAATTCCCTTTTTCAAACTTTAGCTCCTCACCCATCTGCGGTGGTGCCTCCTTGAAGGTGGCGAGTGCAGCTTCCACGACTGGCTTTTGGCTTGTGTATTCCACCTTTACCAAATGCGCTGCATCACGCGCCCGCTCGAAGGTGTCTGCCACTACCAAACCGATAATTTGTCCTGCATAGTGAATTTTGTCATCCGACAACGGCAGACGAGCCTCGTAGATTTTCGAGGTCATAAAGTCGTTGGTTGGCGTAAACACTTTCGGCGAGTTTTTATGCGTGAAAACATCTATGACACCTATTGCCTTTTCTGCCGCCCTGGTGTCGATGCTTTTAATTTGCCCATTGGCAATGCTGGCGGTGACAAGATAACCGTGAACCAGACCTGGAATTTCATGTTCTGCGGCGTAGGTTGCCGTGCCCGTAACCTTTGCCCGTCCATCCTTGCGGTTAACGGCAGTCCCAATTACTTTGTTCATACTACGCCTCCTCCTTTGGCTGATACCGCGAGTGCGCGACGAATTGCCCGCTTTGCCAAGTCAACTTTGAAACTGTTATAAGTTAATGGTTTAGCTTCTTGAAGTGCAATTTCTGCCGCCTGTTGAAACGTTGCAGTATTGGCACTCTTACCAATCAAAAACTTTTCTGCTTCCTTTGAGCGCCAAGGTTTATGGGCTACGCCACCCATTGCCAAGCGCACATTCTGAATCTGCTCACCCGCTAAGTCAATCGCAGCTGCCACAGAGACTAATGCAAAGGCATAGGAAGTGCGATCGCGTAACTTTAGGTAAACCCCTGATTTGGCAAACGGCACTGGGGGCAGAACCACAGAGGTAATCAACTCACCTGGCTCTAAGTTTGTATCTCGCTGGGGTGTGTTCCCTGGTAGTCGGTGAAAGTCTGTCAATGGTATTTGCCGCTTACCCTTGGGGCCTTCCACAACAACAGCAGCATCCAGAGCCGCAAGAGGGACACACATATCTGAGGGTTGAACTGCCACGCATTGGTCACTCGCCCCAAGGATGGCGTGCATCCGGTTGATGCCCGTTGCTGCCGGACAGCCGCTTCCCGGTTGCCGTTTGTTGCAAGGGAAGGCGGTATCGTAGTAATAAGGACAGCGAGTGCGTTGCAGTAGGTTGCCCCCTACGGTTGCCATATTGCGGATTTGCTGAGACGCACCAGAAAGAATCGCCCGGGATAGTATTGGATAATCGCGGCGAACATCAGGATGGTCTGCCACTGCTGTGTTAGTTACCAGCGCTCCAAGACTTAGACCACCCTCACTTGTGCGTTCAATGCGCTTCATCTCTAATCGAGAGATGTCGATAAGTTGCGATGGTTCATCTAGGAAGACTTTGAGACGGTCAACCAAATTCGTACCGCCTGCAATTAATATCGCATTTTGGTCATTCGTTACCCGTTCAACCGCATCTTTCACAGAAGTGGCACGGGTGTAAGTGAAGTTGTTCATCTGAGCATCTCCTGGGGTTCATTGACCATCACAGCTGCCGCAGGAGAAGGCGGTTTTTGTCCCGTTACCTGTTGGACTGCTGCCACAATGCCGTTGTAAGCGCTACATCGACAGAGATTACCACTCAGTCGCTCCTGAATTTCAGCTTCAGAGAGTTCAGTCAACTGTGGGGGACGAGTCAAATCTGGGGTGACAACGCTAGCACAGCCGCGTTTAACTTCATCAAGTAAGGCAACAGAAGCACAAATCTGTCCTGGGGTACAATAGCCGCACTGGAAGCCATCGTTATCAATGAATGCTGCCTGCACTGGATGGAGAGTATCGCCCTTCGCCAGCCCTTCAATGGTGACGATCGCCTTGTCTTCCTGCATCACTGCCAGAGCTAGGCAGGAATAAACTCGCTCACCATCAATCAGAACAGTACAGGCCCCACACTGTCCGTGATCACATCCCTTTTTGCTGCCCACTAGCCCCAAGCGATCGCGCAGGGCATCTAAGAGTGTGACACGCGGCTCAAGGTCGAGGGTTTGCTGTTCACCGTTAACAGTAAGTTTCACGTTTATCTCATCTGGGTTACTTTGGCTAGCTTCCTTTGCTATAGTTGCCTGATTGAGTAATGAAGGAGCAGCTATAGCCGTTCCGGCAGCAGTCAGTGCCTGTCCCAAAAAACCGGGTTGGGATGTTATTTCTGCCGTTTTTTTGTGTTCCATAATTCGTACTTCTAGATTGAATAATCCGGTAATTCTGAGAACTTAGGGATATGCATAGCTATTTAGTATTGTGTACAAAATTAAGGTTGAGTGCAGGTAAGAGTCTGGGTAAATAACGAAAAAATCAGACAAAGTACGCTTCCTCAAATAGCTGGATCATCTTCTCAGTCGTGGATTTCGCGTAATATTGCTGTTTGTCCCACCTTTATTGACTAAAGTAATAGTTCACTGAGTATTTCTTAACAAAACGAAATATTTTGTATTAGGTTCAAATGTCTATTTGAGGCTAAATTCTCAGTTTTGGTTTTTAGGCGATGTCTACGACGTGGCAAGAGAAGTATAGTAGGAGGCAGGAGGTAAAACTATTGCTAACTCTAGCATTCACCCCATCCTTATGTCCTAACCTGTGTGACTACGGCTATAAATTTGGCGTTGCAGAACAGTGGGATGAATTTGGGCAAGCTCTTGAGGCAGGGGGAGAGATGAGCCTTAGTTGCTAAATCATCCCGCAAAGAGAGCAACGCTGTAAATCTCAATTTTTAAGCACGCCACTGGAGTATTTGACTCTTAACAGGATTGACAAATTCTCGTCTTTCGGCCACAGAACGAACATACTCCCGCTTTAACTGGTAATACCACAGCGCCTGCATATCTGAGTCTTTAATCAGCCGCAGCACAGGATTATATTTCAAACCAATCTGTTGCTTTTCCACTACCGTTCGGTCTTGGCCAAGGAAAGTCCGCGTCAGCACATGCATCAGTGGCTTAAAAAATCCCAGCCAAGGGAGTGTCCAGTAAAGAGCAAAAGTTACCTCTGTTTCTGTGTCTGAAATCGGTGTAACTGCTGTTAAATTAACGACTCGATTATTATTAATAGTGGTTTCTTCAATTCTGACTCCAGGTAAACGAAAAGAAATTTCCGTTTCCGGTACACCACCGCCAATCAGCCAGTATAATCGACCCCCATTCGCTGGTACTCGGTGTCGTGGCATCGTAAAGCCGTAGGGAGAAGCATCGAATTGCTTTACTTCCTCATGCAATTGCTCATTTCGCCACCACCAAGCGCGATGAACATAAGGTGAATGGGCAGGGTCCATCAGACCGACTACTGCATGATCTATAAAACAAGGGAATTTTACCACCTCTACAAACTGGTGCGATCGCTCATCAAACCCTGGAATTACCGGAATCTCCATCTCAGAAGCAGGTTGAGGGTTATCGCGATCAAGCATATATATCCAGATATTTCCTTGGGCTTCGCGAACACTATATGACTGCACATCAAAGCGACTCAAATCCATTTGCTGCTCCTCTACAAGAGAAGGTATCGCAGTACAGCGCCCAGCAGAGTTAAAGCGCCAACCGTGATAACAGCATTCAACTTCCTCCCCATTGAATCTCCCACAACTCAAGGGCACACCACGATGAGGACAAATGTCCGTCATTGCAGACACTTTGCCATCCTGGCTACGAACTAACAGCACCGGTTCTCCTAAGAAAATGCGGCTGATCATCATACCTGGCTTAATTTGATTGCTGGGCAAAGCATAGTACCAAGTATTACGTAATACAAAATTATCGTTATTTTTCATAACTTAACGTGAGTTCGACGGTTAGAAAAAGCCAAAAAGCTTGTTAGATATAAAGCGCAAGAAACTGGGCAGTAAAAAGCGATGTTTGCGGCGGGCTTCGCCTACGCTAAGATTGATTGAAAATAGTCAAAAAAGTCACAAAAAAACGCCGAGACTAAAAATATTAAAAAAAACCAGGTCTCGGCTATGTCCACCATTGTATCTCGCCTTGACATCACACAAATTTTCTGTGACGTAGATGATTTCTGCAATCAACGGGAAAGCTTGTGACAGCAAGTATCACAGTTACCATCCACAAAGGGAGAACGCCGCAGCTAATTGGATGCATTTATCATAAATAATGACAATAGCGATGGCTTCTCTACGAGACGCTACGCGAACGCCAACACCAAGGGCGAACGCGTTTCATGGTAGTGGTTATAAGACTTTCAAAGAGTTCTACACATTGCATGTGCTACAAATCTGGCGTGGAGCTTTTCCTAACTTAGTCAGCTACACAAGGTTTGTGAAACTTATGCCTTGGTGTTTAATGTTGTTATGTTGTTTTTTACATACACGTACAGGAGAAATTACAGGGATTAGTTTTATTGATTCTACACCGATAGACGTTTGTTATATGATGACGATAATCGAACAGCCATTTGAATTGCAAGTCTGCAAACCAAGTAGGGGTTAATTTATAGACCCGGTTTCGTGCGAAACAGGCGATTGCATTCTCTACCTGCCCAAGCCGACTAACTTGGCGAGCAGTGGTGAAGACACGAGTAGTGCGATTATGGCGACTTGCCTCAAAGTGGCGCAGCAAGGATGGAATCGTCTCTGCTTCTACCTTTGGGGCAAGCCGTTTAACCAGTTCAAAAGCATCTTCAATTGCCATACAGCCACCTTGTCCGACGCTAAACTGCACAGGATGGGCGGCATCGCCAATCAGGGTGACTCGTCCGCGTCCCCAAGTTTGTCCCAACGGTTCTCGATCTGTAGATATCATCTCGGTAAATGGGTTGGTTAGTCAGCGCTTCAAGAATCGCTGGCACTGGGTTGGCATAGGAAGAAAAGCGCGATCGCAATATATTCAATGCACCGCCTGCTGCTTCGTCCGTGCCACCCGCAGATGTATTTGCAAAAGCATATAGCAGTTCCTGCTTGAGTGCAATACAGTATGGGATGATGGAGTATATCAACGTCTAAGTGCCTGTAGAATGAAACCTTACTCCTGTGATC
>NZ_JBALDE010000107.1:0-70968 GCF_036917515.1 Nostoc sp.
CTGCTTCTCTGCGTGGCGTAACCATCCCTGCTAATTACTATTTCCGGTTTCCTTCCTGATTATACTCTCCCCGTAGTAACAAAAGAGGGATCAGACATCACACTTCTTTTGCTTATCAGTGCCAAGTTATAAAATCTTGATTGATGGGTTGCGAGGATTTAAGCTTGCTTTCGTAGTCTTTCTAGGTTTTGTTGATGCAATTCTGGGAAGTTTTCTAAATCATCTATTGACTGCGGCGCAGGGAAGATTACAGCGTCTTCAGAGGTGAATCGATCTAAATAAGTTTGAAAGGCTTGATCATCTTCTCTGTGGTCAAGGATATATTGACGCAATTGGACACGGGCCATTGTCATAAAATCTGGTTTACTCATACGTATCTCCACTTCCCGTCTAGGTAAATTATAATTTCATTTTCTTCACCAGCGATAATTACAAGATTTTTTGTTCGTTCATCGATTCGCACTAAAAACACAGGTAAATACATTTTAGTAGTCCAAAAACTTAAGATAAACAACGTTTTCAATTGTTCTACAGTAGGCATATTTAAATTATTGCCACAACAAATTTTTTACTTTGGCGTGACTGAAGTTGAGTTAGTATATTTCAATCGTGAATATTTAAGTATTTTTTATACATCTATATACGTTTTATTACATAGATAAGTCAGCCGCATTTGCCAGAGTGAAAAACGCTCGCTCATAAAACCTCTAAAATCTAAGTTAAATAGCTTTGATATAGTTATGGGAATCACTCGCTCTATGCTAGGGACTGTTTATTTAAAAAACCTAAACTCTAACTAGTGCGATCGCTCACCTTATTTGGGACAGCAGCACGATAAAATTCTAAAACCATAATCGTACTCAAAAGGTCTAAATGGCAGAAACACTATTCTTCAACGCCTTACGGGAAGCCATTGATGAAGAAATGGCGCGTGACTCCAGCGTATTCGTTCTTGGTGAAGATGTCGGGCACTACGGCGGTTCCTATAAAGTTACCAAAGACCTGTACCAAAAATATGGCGAACTCCGCATTCTAGACACCCCTATCGCTGAAAATAGCTTTACTGGGATGGCTGTAGGAGCCGCAATGACTGGGTTGCGTCCGATCATTGAAGGCATGAACATGGGCTTTTTACTGCTCGCCTTCAATCAAATATCCAACAACGCTGGGATGCTGCGCTATACTTCTGGCGGTAACTTTAAAATTCCGATGGTAATTCGCGGCCCTGGAGGTGTAGGACGGCAGCTAGGCGCAGAACATTCCCAGCGACTAGAAACCTACTTCCAAGCTGTGCCAGGGTTGAAGATTGTTGCCTGCTCCACACCAAGAAACGCTAAAGGACTACTGAAATCCGCTATCCGCGATGATAATCCAGTGTTGTTCTTTGAACACGTTCTGCTTTACAACTTGAAAGAAGATTTACCAGAAGAAGAATATTTACTCCCCTTAGATAAAGCAGAAATTGTACGTCCAGGGAGAGATGTGACAATTATTACTTACTCACGGATGCGCCATCATGTAGTGCAAGCCCTAAAAATTCTTGAAAAACAAGGATACGATCCAGAAGTTATCGATTTAATATCCCTCAAACCATTAGATTTTGATACCATTGGTGCATCAATACGTAAAACTCATAAAGTCATTGTTGTGGAAGAATCGATGCGAACTGCGGGTATTGGAGCAGAAGTCATCGCCTCAATAAACGATCGCTTATTTGATGAATTGGATGCGCCAGTACTGCGGCTTTCTTCCCAAGATATTCCTACACCTTACAACGGCAATCTGGAACGACTGACAATCATCCAACCAGAGCAAATAGTAGAAGCTGTGGAAAAAATGGTGGCGTTGCGAGTTTAGGAACTGGGGAAGGTGGGGCCCCCTCTGGGGATAAGGGGTAATGGGGACTGGGAGAATAACTCATGCCCAATCCCCAATGCCCGATCCCCAGTCCCCAATACTTACTCATAACTCCTCAAAAGAGCGCTATTATAGCGTTTGTCAGATGCGAGTTATGGTATGCAAAGACAGCGATCGCTATTAATTTTGATTTTAGTCCTGATAATCGCCGCGATTACGGTGATTGCCACTATTCCGATACCTCTTGGGCTAGACTTGCGCGGAGGTTCACAGCTCACAATTCAGGTGAAACCATCACCGGAAATTCCCAAAATCACCGACCGAGAATTGGAAGGTGTCAAGAAAGTTGTCGAAGGCCGGATTAATGGTCTGGGTGTTTCTGAGCCAGTAATCCAAACAGTCAGCTCAGATAAAATATTGGTGCAACTACCAGGAGTCAACGATCCAGAACAAGCTGAACGGGTATTAGGGGGTACGGCGCAGTTAGAATTTCGTACCCAAAAGCCGAATACAGAAACTCAACTGCTTGCTTTTCAAGCATCAAGAGCTGAATTAAAATTCAAGCAAGAAGAATTAAGAAAGAGTATCGACAAAGCGGCAATTATCAAGAATCAAGAAAATTTACAGAAAAATAATTCTGCGATCGCAGAATTGTTTGAAAGCACCAATCCACCGCTAATTGGCAAATACCTCAAGGATGCTTATGGTGAACCCACTCAAGGTAACAACTGGAATGTTGCCATTCGCTTCGACCAAAAGGGTGGTGAACTGTTTGCCAATTTGACAAAAAATCTCGCTGGTACTGGGCGTAGCATTGGTGTTTTTCTGGACAATGAAGTGATCAGCGCTCCTACTGTAGGTATAGAATTTGCCGCCACTGGTATTACTGGTGGCTCTGCTGTGATTACAGGACGGTTTACCGCTCAACAAGCCAATGACTTAGGCGTGCAGTTACGCGGTGGCGCATTACCTGTACCAGTAGAAATAGTTGAAAACCGTACCGTCGGGGCAAGTTTAGGTAAAGATAGTATTCAACGCAGTATTTACGCTGGTATTGGCGGATTACTGTTAGTATTAATTTTCATGTTAGTTTACTACCGACTACCAGGGTTAATTGCCGACTTTTCTTTAATCATCTACGCGCTATTAACCTATGCCACCTTCGGTTTGCTAGGCATTACATTAACTCTCCCCGGTATTGCTGGGTTTATCCTCAGTATAGGCATGGCAGTTGATGCTAACGTATTGATTTTTGAGCGCACCCGTGAAGAACTACGTGCTGGTAAAACTTTATATCGTTCTGTAGAGTCTGGATTCTACCGAGCTTGGTCTAGCATTTTAGATAGTCATGTCACATCATTAATTTCTTGTGCAGCACTGTTTTGGTTAGGAGCAGGTTTAGTTAAAGGCTTTGCTTTGACATTGGCGCTAGGGTTAGGGGTGAATTTGTTTACTGCCATTACTTGTAGTCGCACATTGCTGTTCCTAACATTGGGATTTCCCAACTTGCGTAAGCCAGAGTTGTTTTGTCCCAATCTCTCAACGTCAATTAAGTCTGGTGCGGAGGTACAGTCATGAAATTTAGTCTCATCAAACGTCGGAGACTTTGGTGGACAATTTCTGCCACCCTGATGATCGTTAGCATCGTGGCGATGGTGATTTCTTGGCAACAACTAGGCGCACCCCTACGTCCCAGTTTAGATTTCGTTGGTGGTACGCGACTACAATTTGAACGTGATTGTACACAAGCAAACAACTGTACTCAACCGATTGAAATTTCTGATGTCAGGGAGGTAGTTGACGCTCAGAAGCTAAATAATAGTAGCATCCAAGTTGTTGGTCAAAAACAACAGGGAATATCCATTCGCACAAAGACATTAAATGTCGAGCAACGCACCCAGTTGCAAACAGCTTTGAGTGAAAAAATTGGAGTCTTTAACCCCAAAGCCACTCAAATTGACATCGTTGGCCCAACACTTGGTCGTCAGCTATTTTCTCAAGGGTTATTAGCTCTGGTTGTCTCCTTTGCTGGGATCGTTATTTATTTAAGTGTGCGGTTCCAGGTGGACTATGCCGTAATCGCAATTATTGCATTGTTCCATGATGTTTTGATTACGCTGGGTGTTTTCGCCATCTTAGGATTAGTAGTAGGTATTGAAGTTGATAGCCTTTTCGTGGTTGCTATTTTGACTATTACTGGTTTCTCGGTGACTGATACCGTGGTCATCTACGATCGCATTCGGGAAATACTGAATCAACATCCTAACGATCGCATTGACAAAGTTGTTGATGATGCAATCAATCAAACTTTAACGCGATCAATTAATACCACGTTGACCGTTTTGCTAACATTATTTTCTCTGTTTCTATTTGGTGGTGAAACCCTGAGAAACTTTGCCCTGGCCTTAATTATTGGATTCACAATGGGTGCATATTCAAGTATTTTCATAGCCGGTACTCTCCTTGCTTGGTGGCGAGAGTACAGGGGTAAATCCCAGGTGCTAAACAGCGCTAATTCGATTGATACATCTCCCAGTTCCCAGGATAGTTAAACTTGTGTATATTTCACAATTAGGTGAGTGAAAGCATTTTGAATCGCTCACCCACGCCTTGCAATCTTATTCCGCTATGGATCAACCGAAAGAACCATTAAATACTGTCCCAGACTTTGAGAAATCTGACCCATCGTTTGTTCAACAAGTACAAAGGCTACATCAACTGACAGTATATGGTCGGTGGCTGTTTGTCGGCTGTTTATGGCTGACCATTGCGCCTGTTTCCTTGTGGGGTCTACGTGCAGAAATTGCTCTGTGGCAACAATATTTTACCTGGGTGGCAGTGAGATTTGGATTATTCTACCATCCACTGTCTACCTTCGGTCTCGCCTTTTGTCTTGGCATGACTGCTGCTGTTTTAGTTTGGCAAAGTCGGAATATTCTACTCGGACTACCACCGCAAGAAAAACAACGTTTAGAAAAACAAGTTTATCGGATACGTCAACAAGGAGAAACTCATCCTCTATGGAAGTGGGTTTGTCATTAAAATTTCTTTCTCTACACGTACAGCAATTTATCGCAAAATATGACTTAACCTTACTAAACATCTGCCCAGAAATCTTGTAGAGACGTAGCACTGCTAAGTCTCTACAAGATTTCTGGATAATACATATTTAATTTCACCAAATGTCTGCTCAAAGATACTGCCAAAAGTGGATGCCATACATGAACCATCTTCAGATTAAATTTAGCGATCGCAAGTCTGAAATTGACCTTTACCAACTCCAAGAACTGTTAAACGTTTCCGCTTTCTGGGCAAAGGGACGCAGTATTGAAGATTTAGATATAGCTATTGCCAACAGTGAGCCAGTGATTTCTGTTTGCGATCGCGATCGACTCATTGGCTTTGCTAGAGCAACATCTGATGGCATCTATCGCGCCACAATTTGGGATGTTGTGATTCATCCAGAGTATCAACATAGTGGGTTGGGAAGCAATTTAGTAGAAACCGTTTTGAGACATCCCCGCATGAGGTCGGTTGAGCGCGTTTATCTAATGACTACTCACCACCAGGGTTTCTACGAAAAGATTGGTTTTCAACCCAACACTACCACTACGATGGTACTACATAACCGAGCTAACCGTACTTTCCTTGCTGCTACAGAAGTTCAGCTTCAGGAATCACCGAAACAGTTCCGAGCAATGAGTGCTGAGTGCTGAGTATAAGAACTGTTGTAGTAGTAGGGTAGTCAAGAAACAAGATTTCCTCTCTACTACTCAGGACTCAGGACTACTTACTAAGGGGATAGAGATTTGTAGTCTGGTAAGCTGCTGAGGTGGTTCCTTGACAATGGTTGAGGGCAAGATTTCTAACTTTCCTCCTATAACTTCCAGCAGAGTCTGGTTAATTAACAGTCTCATTCCTGGGGAAAGAGCAGTCTTCTTCTGGTCAATCTGGGTCAACTGATTTTCAATTTTGAGCAAATCAATCGGCTCGCTCCAGGTCATAGCATGGGTTGGGATATCTAGCCAAATATTTACAAAATTGTTTGTAGATAGGGTGTTACTAGAAATGCAAATGCTACCTTCCTCCATCTGAGTAATAGCAGTATCTATTAAACTGATTAATACTTGGCGCAGCCAGAGGTAATCTGTCAAAATATAAATTTCTGAGTCGGCAGGTAATAACTGTAAGGGATAATTGCGATTTGCCGCCAGCATATAAGTTAAGTCATGAACCTCCTCTAAAATTGAGGCTAAGGGTATAGGCTGAATATCTAATTTATTGGTGCCATGTTCAGTTCTAGCAACGTTGAGAATTTCATCCATTAGCTTCAGCAGCTTCAGCGTTCGCTCGTGAGCTTGGGCAATAAATTCTCGCTCTTCAGCTGGATTTTCACACAAATCTGACAAAATTAATTGATGTAAGCCAATCAAACCATTAAAAGGCGATCGCAGTTCATGGGTAGTCCGCGCCAAAAAACCAGCTTTAAACTGGCTCATCTCCCTGGCCATCAGGTATGCCAGCTGCGTTTGCTGTAGCTGTTGCGATATTGGTGGCATATCCTGTTCAGCTAATGGCGCTACTGGGGATGAGCGAGATGAAACATTTGACGAGCGCCCAAATAACTGACGGAAAACCATACCTAGTGCTATTCCTACTCCTAGATATATCCAGTTGCTCCAATTCATATCTGGCAATTATTAACTTGCTAATTAAATACAACAGCGCAAACTAAAGTTTCAGATTTCTCTGTTGTTAAAACATGAAAACAACATTATAGCTACCTATACTTGGTTATCAGTTGATAAATCTAACTCAATCGCACCTTGCCGCAAAATCTGCCAATTTATCCCTGTCCATTTAGCAACAGTGGAAGGTATACCCATCCCTGGTATTTCACCCTGATATTCTGTCGTTGCTAAAGTCAAAACCTGGGGAAACTGATTCTCAATTTCTGCGATTGTTTGCAAAGGCGGCTGACCAGAAAAATTGGCGCTAGTGGTGGCAAGAGGGCCTGTTTGAGCCAAAATAGTTTGAGCGATCGCACTGTTTGGTACTCGAATGCCAATTGTTGTGGGATCGATGGGATTCATAACTTTTGGTAGGCGTTGACTCGCTGGCAAAACTAATGTCAGTCCTCCTGGCCAATATTTATCTGCTACTTCTTGCCAAACTTTATACTCGTTCTCACTACCTTTGACATACAGCCACAAATCTTTAGCACTAGCAGCCATCAAAATCAAAGGTTTGTCTTGACTACGTTGCTTCGCCGCAAAAATTAATGCTGCTTTTTCTGGTACTACTGCAAGTGCGGGAACAGTATCAGTCGGAAAGCTCACCAAAAAACCAGCACGTGCGCCAGTTATTAGATTTGTTAGAGAAACTTGTGTCATTTTTACTGACAATATTCGTCCACAAATTTTACTGTTGTTGCGAATGAACGAGGCTTTACCATGCTAAGAACCTTGGTTTTGTCATTTGTTTCAGATTAATACTCTTGCCGACAGTAGCCCGTAAAGCCAACTATTGGTCTAGCTCAATGCTAGAATCTATTACCCTGGTAGATGACAAAATTTGTTCTGCAAGTGTGACTGACACGCGAATTCTTCTGGTTTTGCCATTGTTCTCAATTTTGCATTTACAGATTTATAATTCGTGATTGTTTCGCCAGTAAACCTGCAAGACGTTCAGCCGTAACTGCATCATCATTAACATCAGGTAGGCCAATTATATTAGCATGGTCTGAAGAGTCTTGTATCACATCTAACCCTAAATCCCGAATGCGTCCTACGTGCAAACTGGCTAGTGCAAAACACTTGTTAAACTTTGCCGCACACTGCTTAGGCGAGCAGTATGCGGCAATATTAACTGAAAGACCTTTTTCGTTTTTATTTCTACGTAAAAAATAAGCATCCGCTTTTACTCTTTCTGTATCTTTATCTATCCATTGTTTTCTAAGTAATGCTCTGTAAACAATGGCGCTACATGACAATGGGTTATATTCTTTCTTGCCACTATTAGATTGTTCATCATCCATCACACCTGATTGAGCCAGTCTAACCAACTCGCTAAATTGAATCCTGTGACATTCTTGACAATATTATATTCTGAATCTTTCTCATGGTACAAATATACTTCTTTATAATGGTCACAGGGACAGATAAGACGAACTTCGGCTTCTGATTCAAATTTAGTCCAGGTGAGTCGAATACCTCCTTCGTCATCCGTAGAGACAGACGCTTTTCTAAAAGAATCTTTCAAAAATTGTGATGCTTCAGTAATAATGCTCCACGCTTTATCAAAGGCATAAACAGTAGGCCTCACAATACCATATTCATCTTCTTCATCTTCTTGCCAAAGTTCAATTAGGCGTTCTTGAGTGATTTTTAATGCCTCATTCAATGAATTACTTGATCCCGCAAAGCTAGATAGATATATTCTGGAGAATATTTCAGCAGGATCTTGTTTTCTAGGTTGAATATCTTCTTTCAATTTATCAATAGATTTAATAATCGCTAATATTTTTGAAAATTTATGCGATGTATAAACCTGAACATAAGCTGGTCGTTTGCTAGTAACTTTAGTCTTTGTTAAACTATCAAAATTTGTAACACGATTAGGAATTAAAGCTTCCACATATCGTTTAATTGAATATTCAATAATACTTTCTTCTCTATCTATTGCGGACTGGTTTTGGGAATCTAATATAGCTATCATAATATCTGATTATTCGGAAAATAAAGTTGTAAAATAGCTTGTGATTCAAGCTGCATAAGGCTAAAAAAACTTTTTATTTCCTCCAGATTGAACTTGCGATCTTCCAAGTCTTGTGCAAGTGTATTTAAATCTTGTTCTACTATTAGTGCTGAATGCGTTTGATCGTTATTTACTATCAATCCACTTTTACAGCGAGTCCACACATTAACCACAAAGTTTTCTATATTTTTAATAGAATGGTTGTGAATTTCAAAGTTCTCAGAAGAGGAAAAAACTTGATCTATTAATTCTGGCTTACAAAATTTATTACTTAACAAAGTTGCTGGTTTTTGTGTTTGATGAACTCTTATTGTAACCAAGCCCAAGCGGTTAACTTCTATTTGCATTGACTGAATGTAATATTCTAATACTTCCTTGCAAATATCAACAATTTCTTGTGTTTCTGTTTTTACATTGTCAGTTCTTAACCATAAAGAATTAATTCGCGCAGGTGAAATTTCTAACCTATAAGCTTTATCTTTACTTTGTAACACTATTCTAGGAATCTCTAAAGGAACTTCTTCCGGTAGAGGTAGTGCCTGGACATCACCATCATATCTTTGGGAATATTTACTTAGAACAATACCTAAAGCCTTTGAAGCAGCAAAGGAAGAAATATTTGGTGTAAAAATCGATAATTGAAGTGTAACTAGGTTTAAGTCTTGCGCCTGAAGCATCTTGCAACTACCAGAAATTAACTACACAAGCCCTGTCAAACAAAAGCTTTGGCTCTAAGGAATCATACATACAGTTTTTGTTTCGTATGTTTAGCTGCTTGTACAACACAATTATTAAGGCTTTAACCTAAATAATTTTGCTCTTAGCATTAATTTACTACAATTAGCAAGTAAAATCTGTAAAGTTTCTGCCTCTGTTTGATATACATAGTAAACAAAAGCAAGCCGACGATATAAGTAAATCGTATAAAAAAATACAATGTAATTCAGAAAGATTGGCGGCTAGCTACGGGCTTTAGTTTTTCTACCCTGATTATTAGGACTTAAACATTTTTGATGCAGAAATAAGCCTCAAACCCATACAGAGTAAGGAAAATACACCAAAGTCTCAAAAATGCTTGTAAACCCAGATATATCAACAAACTAGGCAACCTGAGGTCAAAGTATCTCTGTATATACATTTGAGGTTTTTTTCTGGCTACTTTTTGTCTAAGTCCCATTATGCAAAAAATATGATTAATCAGAATTACACCCAACCTGATTAGGCTGTGTCTTATCTCTGCGCTTTAAATTCAATCTTTATGTGGCAAACAAGGTTTTACGAAGATATCAGGGTTTGAAGCGTGTGCGCGATGGCGATTACCAGCAGATGTAAATTGCCGCAGTGGCAAGATAAAAAATGCGATCCCGATTAAAAGTTTGATTAAATCAAATTCTAGATTATTCGCCTTGGTGGAATTTGTTATATTAAGTAGATTTGCTCTACCTTCATTCCAGGCACTGTCATACTAGATAATATAAGTCTTGACCAATTACCAAACTCATAATTTCTCACTCATCACTTTTAACTTTTATAAGCAAGGGCAAAGCGTTCAATTCCAGCTAAATCAGCGTGAATTTGAATTTTATAATAGCTACCTTGATTTTGCAAAAGTTCTTGCACTGTATCTGCCTGTCCTGCCATCATCTCAATCAGCCACAACCCACCAGGTTGCAAATAACTGGGGGAGATTTCGATCAAATGGCGAATGCTATCTAAGCCATCAGCGCCACCATCCAGAGCTAAATGCGGTTCGTGGTTAACTACTTCTGGCTGCAAAGTAGTTAAAGTACTAGTGGGTATGTAAGGTGGATTTGACACCATACCACTGAACTGACCTTTTAAGAATGTCAGTGGCTCCCACCAGGAACCTTGATAAAATCGAATCCGGTCTGCAAGACCCAAATTATCGGCGTTGGATCGAGCGATCGCCAGAGCTTCTAAACTGTAATCAACCGCATGAATTGTTGCTTTTGGCAAGACATCTGCTAATCCCAGTGCGATCGCTCCACTTCCAGTACCCAAATCTGCCCAGTGTCCTGAGGCATTGCTAGTAGATGCTTTAGCTAAATCAATTAAACACTCTGTCTCTGGTCTAGGAATCAAAACCGCACTTGACACCGCGATTTGAAAGTTACGCCAAGGTGTAACGCCGGCAATATACTGCACTGGTAAGCGGTCATTTAATCGCCTCTGCCACAGATGGTCTAACTCTTCTAGCGGCAATTGCATCTGGATTTGCGGCCAGTTTTTAAAAGACTCTAAACGCAGTGCCAAGCGGTCTAACCCAGCAACTTCGAGGAGTAGCCAATCTACCTCCATTGGTGGCACATCAGTGGCGATCGCTGCTTCTAGAGCTGCATTCCGCCACTGCCAAAGTTGTAAACCAGAGACTATTAAATGTTTCTCCCCCATACCTCAACCTTGGAGCGCATATCCGTTATTTTTTCGGAGCGGGGGCAGCTGGCTTGGCAGCTGGTGATTGATTTGGCGCAAGGGAGCGAATAAAATTGATCGACTCCCGTGATGGATACAGAACAATTTTATTGATACTAGGATCGCTGCTGCTATTGAGAGCCTCCATAACACCGTACAAATCCACTACTTGAATTTCAGTGTTATTTGCTTCTTTTGGCACGGCTTTTTTGAATTCGTCTAACAGAGCCACTGCTTGTTCTTTCTCAAAAAAGAAAGGGATGTATCGTTCATTACCTTTAGCAAGGGGAATAGTCAGATAGCTATTATCTTTCTTAAATTTGGGTACAAATAAGGGAATGCCATTGAATTGCTCTACCTTTTTACCATTTTGATTCAGCATACTTGTTGCCGAGGCTACTTGCTGTTGCGTCGGCACTAAAGTATAAATCACAGAATCTGATTTCTTTTTGCTTTCTTGGACTATTTTATAGTAGTCTGCTAAGGACAAAGGTCTAACCTGTAGAGTGCCTGCCAACTGGGGATTTTCTTTTTTGAGTCGGCTGTCAAGGAATCTTTGAGCATCTTGCTTGCTAATAAAAAATCCTACTTGTGAGATTTGCTTGGATGCGTTGTTTCTCGAAAGAACTACGAACTCGCCTTTAGGATTGGTAAGCGTGAATACAGGTACTTCTTGGAGCTTTTTCACCACCTGATCTTGTGGCAACGCGATCGCTTCTAGATTGCCTAGTCCTGGCATATTGCCTATTCCTGAAAGTCCGGTTAAAAATACACTGCCAGCTATACCCAATGTCGCACCTAAGCGAATAAATGATTTCATGACTGCTCCTCGCATCAATAGTCCAATTAAATTCAACAAATGGTTGGATTTGCACAGCACCAACTAGCTTTAGTTATATAGCAATTCATTTTAGTTTTGAAAAATTCATTGTGCGCGTTGAAGTTGAGTGTTAAGCCTCAACGGTCAAAATCCAATGTTCCCTAACTATTTAGAGTTGCTATAGTATCGTTTTCACAAATTGGCTGTGCTAACGTTGTGTTTTTCCAGGTTTCGCTTCGCTATTTACCGCGAAATGCCGTAGATGCCTATTATATGTCTTCTCAAACAGTAAAAAGTCTCTCGCTCTCTCCAACTTTGGAGATGATAAATGCCATTTTATCGGCTTTTTCTAATATTGGTTGACGCTATTACTTAATCAATCGTTCCATCTGCGATTGGTTTAATATCTTCTCAAATCTATACAAAGCTCAGTGTCAAAAATCACCTTATTACTTAATGGCGAAATTTACCTGTTAGGCTTCAACAGCAGAACAGCCTAAGAGCTGATTCGTAAAGAAAATCTTAAGGGTACTCAACTCATTACTAGGTCTGAGTTTCAGCGAATAAGTGCTTTATTGACTTAAATTCCTGAAACCCTTACTAGACAAGTACTTTACTTGAGTTTACGAATTAGCTCTAATTAGTCTTCTGCGTAAAAATATCCAATTAAATTGCAGATTTAGCAAAGGAAACCTAGCTAATTACCTTGACTGTTAACTATATTAATTAAATCGGGATGACAGGATTTGAACCTGCGGCATCCTGCTCCCAAAGCAGGCGCGCTACCAAGCTGCGCTACATCCCGTTATACTTAATCTACTTTTTTGGGTTTGGTTTTATTTTCCATCAAAGCGATCGCACTTCACAAAAGCATTAAGCCAATCATATCACATAACACCGCTCATGCCTAATATATTTATATTTCTGCAAATTCGAGCTAAATTAGATAATTACACTGATAAAGGTTTGTCTGCCGACTTCGTTTTACAAGAGATATTACTTGTTCGTTCGTCGGCTAAACCTTGCCAAACCAAATTAAAATAATAGATTTATACTACTATACCTACCTGATTTTATTGTGCGAATCGGGTTTTATTTGGATTGAGTGTTAGTGAGGATACCAGAACATACCTTTGATGCCTTCTGGATCGGCCATAAACCCCATAGTTCGGTAGAAATCTACAACATGGGGGTCAGCAAAGAGAGTGACATTACTAATTTCTTCACTCCTAAGTTTTTTAAGAACATATTTCATCAGCGCCTTACCCAGTCCTTGACTTTGAAAGTCCGGGTGAACTACTACATCCCAGATAGTGGCATTAAACGCGTGATCTGAAGTAGCACGGGCAAAACCAATGAGCCGCTTTTGGTTTCCTCTCACTTGCCACATTGAGGCAACGAGAAAACTATGCTCAATAGCTTTTTTCACTTTTCTTAGAGGACGACGCGACCAACCAACTGCATCACAGAGTTCTTCTAGCTCATATAGGTCAATATCTCGTTCCGTGCTGAACACGATCCGAGCTTCCTTTGAAGAAGCTTCGCTAATACTACTGGGGCTATTGCCCGCAGTTTCTGCTGTATGCTCTTCAAAGAGGTTTGTCCTAGTTGTCCCTACAGATTCAGGAGTACTAAACCAAGTTTTCCAAAAACCCATGCCAACGCGGTTCGGGTAGTATAACTGAATTGGTTTCCACTCTCAGGAGTGTTGATTCACTTTTAACAGCGCTACCCCATTTACTATCCTTTACACTCAATTTTCGTTTGTTTTCGGGATTTGCAATGGTAACAGCCAGTTAAAGCGTGTTTCACACCAATCATTTTCAACTTTAGCATTTTGTTGTAAAGGCTAGGAGAAATTCACCAAAAGGGTAAGGATATAAACAATCCAAAATTCAAAAATCTAATCCTGGCAATTGCTCGTATAGAGCTTAAATGCACGTTAGCTTAGGAGTGAATTGTATACACAGGATTGGGCATTGGGAATTGGGAATTGGGTATCGAGAACACTTTTGTGTTGTCCCCTTGTCCTCGCAGTCTTCAATCTCCAGTCCTCAGTTCCAAACACCCAGCCCCTAACACCCACCTCCCAGATGACGAAAGCAAGCGAGTCTTACCTTTAACAATGGCTTCTGGTTTAAAATCTTCCACACTGGAACTTCTAAAGCGCTTTAACCGAGCGTTTCCCCAGTTTTATGAGCAATTCGTCAGCAGTGAAATTCAACTGCAAAATTTGCGGCTAGCCTACCGTCTCTATAAAACTAGACGCGCTGTTATTGAACTGAAACCGGAAGGTAGCAAAAGTGCCCTGCATTTTGCTTACCGTAACCAGTCTTTTCTCCTCAGCGATATTTTTGGTGTACTAGCAGCTTATGGGTTGACTATCCACGGTCTGAGTCTATACGGTCAGATCCGTCCGCCAATGTTAGTTTTTATCAAACTTTTGGTATCTCGTGGTAGTAAAGCCTTGACCGAGAAAACCGCAGAAAATGTCTGTCGCGCCATTCGCGAGGCTTTAGGAGGTCGGTTTGAGGTAGAAGAGATGCTGGCAGTAGAATTTAATCTTGACACTGGCTTAGAGCAGGTACAAACTGAGTTCTATGTCGATCCGGTTTTTCATCTTCCTGCTCTAGTGATTGAAGCTGATAATCAACCAGGATTATTCTACAAAGTGATGTACGCTATCTGGCAGGAAGACCTTTTGGTAGTCAATGCCAATTTACTGGTTTGGCGTGGACGTACACGGCTAATTCTCTACTTGTTAGGGCCGAATGAAAGCCTTATTCCTGAATATCTGGGTCACAAAATTGCTGAAGGAGTGCGACAGAGGTTGTTGGGTAAATAAAAAAGTGAAAAGTGAGGAGTTATGAGTTAAAAATTCCTCACTCCTAACTTCTAACTCTTTCCACTTTAGTATTTAGTCGCACCCGTCCTTAAGGGTACGATATAAGTATGGCAACTATCGAAATCTTGGGCGTTCCACACGCATACGAGCTAACGGCTCCCACTTCCTGCCCCCATGCTTTAGTATTTATCCACGGTTGGCTCAATAGCCGTGGATATTGGCAACCTGTGATTTCCCGCCTATCAGATGATTTGCAGTGTTTGTCCTATGATTTGCGGGGTTTTGGTGAATCCCAGTCCCAGGTAAAAACCGATTTTAGTCGAGCACAAACGTCTTTGAGTCTGACGCCCATCTCCAGTAGTGCGGTTAGCTCATCTTTCGATTCTCTTTATACTCCTGCTGCGTATACTCAGGATTTAGCAGCTCTTTTAAAACAGCTAAATATTACCAGTGCTTGGCTAATTGGTCACTCGTTGGGTGGGACGATCGCTCTTTGGGGAGCAGATCAAATGCCTGAGTGTATTAAGGGCGTTATCTGTATTAACGCTGGTGGTGGTATTTACCTCAAAGAAGCCTTTGAGCAGTTTAGATCGGCGGGTCAGAAATTTTTGCAAGTCCGTCCGCGCTGGCTCTCCCAAGTGCCTTTGATTGATTTGCTGTTTACCAGAGCTAGTGTGGCTCGTCCTTTGGAGCGCTATTGGGCACGTCAGCGAGTCATAGATTTCGTTGTGGCTGATCCAGAAGCGGCTTTGGGAACTCTGTTAGACTCTACAACTGAAGAAGAAATCAATCGTTTACCTGAGCTAGTATCCCAACTGAAGCAGCCAGTTTATTTTTTGGCTGGCGCAGAAGACAAGGTCATGGAACCCAAGTATGTGCGCCATTTAGCTAGCTTTCACAGACTTTTTCAATATTGTGGTGAAAATGTCCTGGAAATTCCTAATTGTGGACACCTGGCGATGTTGGAACAGCCGGATGCTGTGGCCGATCATATCAGATCGATAGTCAATAGTTATAGGGTATAGGGCATTGGTGGTTATAAATGACAAATGACAAATGACTACTCAATAGGTTGATACAACTTCATTACCTGAGTCAGCCCTAACCTAGACTCAACGCCTAGTGTGAGGGGGGATGTATGACCACGGGATAGATGGTCAGCAGCGGCACAGCCAATCATGGCGGCGTTATCGGTACAGAATTTTAGAGGTGGGAATAGGACACGTAGGTTGTGTTGAACGGCGGCGGCTTGGAGGTTTTTTCTCAAGCCACTGTTTGCAGCTACACCGCCACCAATGGCAATTGTGTCTAGACCATAGTCAAGGGCACAGGCGATCGCTCTTTTGGTTAGCGATCGCGCTACCGCATCCTGAAAGCTAGCTGCTACATCTGCCACTGGTACTTGTCTACTATCTTTTTCTAACTGCTGCACTAAACGTAATACAGCCGTTTTTAACCCACTAAAACTCGTATCATAACGATGAAATCCACCACCGGGTAGAGAAACTCTTCCTTCTGGTAAAGCAAAGACTTGAGGATTCCCCTCTTGTGCCAACTTGTCAATCACTGGTCCACCGGGATAACCCAGCTTTAACAATCGCGCCACTTTATCAAAGGCTTCACCCGCAGCATCATCACGGGTTTGTCCTAAAGTTTCGTATTTACCACAATCTTTGACATAAATCAAGCTTGTATGTCCGCCTGAAACCAGTAAGCTAAGGAAAGGGGGATTTAAAGTTGATTCACTTAAATAAGTTGCGTAAATGTGACCTTCGAGGTGATGAACTCCCAAAAATGGCTTGTTGTGTACCATTGCCAAGGTTTTGGCAGCAGTTAACCCCACTAATAGCGCTCCTACGAGTCCAGGAGCACAAGTGGCGGCAATTGCGTCGATTTTTCCCCAGTCTAATTGGGCTTGCTCTAAAGCTTGGGTGATCGCTTCATTGATTGTTTCCAAGTGCTGGCGAGACGCTACTTCTGGTACTACTCCGCCATACTGCTGATGGATCGAAATTTGCGAGGCTACGATACTGCTGCAAACTTTACGGTTGTTAACAATTGCGACGGCTGTTTCATCACAACTGGTTTCTATTGCTAAAACGGTTGCCATTGAGGATGCTGAGTTTTGAGTATTAGAGACAAAATCTTGCTTCTTTACTACCCTACAACAACAATTCTGATACTCAAGACTGGTTCTCACCACTTAGCACTCGATAAAGACTTGGTTGAGAAGCTTTAACTTTTATTTACTTAAACTTTACTCGGTTCCCACCCAAGAGTATGATGACTTCCTAGTTATGCAAATAAACAACTGTACAAGCCGCTTCGTTTTGTACAAATAACTTCTTGTTTTGTAATAAAAGGAAACAACTCTATGCGACGATTGTTTGCTTTGATTTTAGCGATTAGTCTTTGGTTCAACTTTGCCCCCCCAGCACAAGCTCTAGGGGCTAATTTGACACCATGCGGAGACAATCCCGCTTTTCAACAGCTAGCAGCTAATGCCCGTAATACCACTGCCGATCCTCAATCAGGGATAAAGCGATTTGAGCGTTATTCTCAGGAGCTGTGTGGTCCTGAAGGATACCCCCACTTGATTGTTGATGGTCGTCTAAATCATGCTGGTGACTTTTTGATCCCTAGCATTTTGTTTCTATATATTGCTGGTTGGATTGGTTGGGTAGGTCGTGCCTATCTGCAAGCAATTAAAAAGGAATCTAACACTGAACTAAAAGAAATCCAAATCGATCTTGCTTTGGCACTACCCATCATGGCCTCAGGCTTTGCTTGGCCAGCAGCAGCAGTCCAAGAATTGCTCTCTGCAAGATTAGCAGCCAAGGATTCAGAAATCCCCATTTCTCCGCGCTAAATTCAGTTTAACTAATTCATTCGTTTTGGAGACTAAATTCATGGCAGACAAAGGCGACCAATCAGCTTATTTGATTAAATTCATTTCCACAGCGCCCGTGGCAGCTACCATCTGGATGATAATCACAGCAGGTATCTTGATTGAATTCAACCGCTTTTTCCCTGACTTACTTTTCCACCCACTACCATAAGTGTCAAATGGGATTTAGGACAATTGAATCAATTTCTGGTTTTTTGCTTAATATTGTATAGTTGATGTATTCAGCTTAGTTATGCAGAATTATCACCAAAATAGACAGCAAAAATAGTTTTTTGAAACTCGTGATCCTGTTTATAGATCGCGAGTTTCACAGTTTTAAAAGAAGCTAAATTAATTTTTCTAAACTTCTTAAACAAAATGCTTCTTTAGCTACAATTATTATTAATATGAAAATGCCACCATTTTAATTTTAGAGGCGAACATAAAATATGGCACAAGCAGTAGATGCATCAAAGAATCTTCCCAGCGATCCTAGAAATCGGGAAGTTGTTTTTCCCGCATTCGGCGATCCACAGGTAGGCAACCTAGAAACCCCGATTAATTCTTCTCCCTTGAGCAAATGGTTCATTAATAATTTACCTGCCTATCGCCCAGGTCTGGCTCCTGCTAGACGCGCTTTGGAAATTGGTATGGCTCATGGTTACTGGCTATTTGGCCCTTTTGCCAAATTGGGCCCACTGCGGGACACAGATAATGCTAATTTAGCTGGATTACTAGGAGCTATCGGGCTGGTTGTAGTTCTCACAGGCGCTCTGTCGCTGTATGCCAGTAGCAATCCACCCAAAGCACTTCCTAGTGTTACCGTACCCAAGCCACCAGCAGATGCTTTTAACTCTAAAGAAAGCTGGAACAACTTCGCCAGTTCTTTCTTGATTGGTGGTATTGGTGGTGCAGTAGTTGCTTACTTTTTGACTAGTAATTTGGCACTAATTCAAGGTCTATTTGGTTAATTACTAGGAGTTAGGAGTTAGGAGTTTAAATAATTCATAACTTCTAACTCTTAACTCCTAATTTATTTAAACAAAACTGCTTCAATATCATTTAAAGCAGTTTCAAAATCGTCATTAACGATTTGAATATCAAATTCATCTGCGGCTTGAATTTCTTCTTGGGCGCGGAGCAGACGACGGGCGATCGCTTCTTGGGAGTCTTGAGCACGAGAGCGTATTCGTTTTTCTAATTCATCAAAGGAAGGCGGTAAAATAAAAATGCTGAGGACACTGGGAAAAGAAGCACGAATTTGTCTTGCCCCTTCTAATTCAATTTCCAGTACCACTAACTTACCGGCATGAATTTGGGTAAGTACAGCTTCACAGGGAGTGCCGTAATAGTTACCAGCAAATTCTGCCGATTCTAAAAATTTACCTTCAGCAACTAATTGTTCAAATTTACTGCGGCTGATGAAGTAATAACTTTTGCCATCGATTTCCCCTGGACGGGGAGAACGAGTTGTTACAGATACAGAATAATAGAGTTCTGGATGACGTTCTAGGAGCGATCGCATTAAAGTGCCTTTACCGACCCCACTGGGGCCAGTTAAAACAATTAACCTGCCTAAATGTAAGCATTCTTCGGTAGTCGCACTACTGTGGATGGGTAAAACTGGCATCATCCTTTCAACCTGTAAATCAATCAATACATATTATTCATTAGTCTTGTGTTCCTGGTCTAGTCCACTAATGACTAAAAAGTTTGTAGCAAGAGTAACATAAAATTTGTCTAATTTACATGGTACTACTGATCCGGTATAAAGAGAAGTGGGAAAAATCCACTGCTAATCAATTATCTACAGTTTGATGATCGCGAGAAATTACAAAGCGATTCGCTACCGTTTCCGGCTGAATTGCTGACAAAATTACGTGGCTAGAATCGGTGATAATTACAGCTCTAGTGCGACGACCGTAAGTTGCATCAATCAGTTGACCTCTATCCCGGGCATCGGTAATAATCCGCTTAATCGGGGCAGACTCTGGACTGACAATGGCAACTACTCGGTTGGCAGACACGATGTTACCAAACCCGATGTTAATTAACTGAATGTCCATAAAAAAACTGACGCTAAAGGCGGTTTGATAAAGCTTGAAATAAACTTCTTTCCATGTTATCGCCAAAAAACAGGAGTTACAACGCTTAAATTCAAGCCAATCTGCGTTTTTAAATAATGTCTGCTTCTTTTAGCTATTTATTAGTTATTTTTCCTAAAAATATTCCTAAAGATATAGGCAAAATCATACTGATACGAGCTAGTTAGGTGATGTATTTTCTATGAAAATAACTAGTACCGCAAGAGGCGAATTCAAAATTTACAATGATGCTTGCGGACTCGCGAACAAAATTCAAACAGGTATACAGCGTAAGCATTTTACTGATTTGAAATGGATAGTTTATTTACGCTGTGCTGTAAAAAGTTAGCTTACCTTTAACAAGGGGCTATGCCGCGCCAGAGCATTTCAAAAGAAGTAAATAACTTTCAAACTTGTGTTATTGTCCATTACCCAATCTTTCAATCTCCTCAATCAAACGCTCCTAATCAAAATATTCTAAATCTCGTTCTTGTAATTATTTCAATGTAGTTTCTAACCACAAGTGATAATCCTGTTTATAGAGAATTTGAGTAAGTATTTTTAGACATTACACGAAGATTGGGAATTAGGTTTTATTGACGTAAACTTCCAGCTTCACAATCGCGCAACCAAGCTTTAACTCCTTGGGCAACAGTACCGTTACTACTATCTCGTGGTGGAGATAGTGACCGTTGTTGTAAATAGGAACCGACTTGAGAAAACATCATCACTAGTTGCCAACCACTTTTAGTTTTAGTCAATAACAGCCAGTGAAATTCTTGCAATTCTACAGCTTTCTGATCTATATACTGCCGCTCCAAGGTAGTAAAGAAAACTTGCTCAACTCCTGATGCAGCACTTTTAGACGCATCTGCACTATATTCTTCAAGGTTAAGGGGCAGAGGAGTAAATTCAGGTCTTCCTGCCACTAACATATAACTGTAAACCTGACTGCTTCTACTGAGGCGGCGGGCGCGTTGACTAGCGCGATTGGTATAACTAGGTAATTTTTGCAATAGCTGTATAGTTAATGTTTCTAAATTTTGCTCAGAACACAAAGACTTCACATCACTATTGACATTTTCTCTTTCTGCTAGCGCCGAGGGTTTAGGGGTGGGGTTTATCGAGAAGGCTGGGTAAGCAAAGCTATTTGAAACTACAATCCAGAAGCCACAAGCAAACAGGAAACTGTAATTTTTCTGACTGAGCGAAGAGGCAAGATTGTTCTCCCCTACACTCTGCACTCTGAGTTTCTCACTGACTCTTAGCTTCATGCCACCGTGATTAACTCCTCAGAAATCCGCTTCCAGGCTAACTCAGGCTCAGTAGCAGCAGTGATGGGACGACCAATCACTAGATAATCTGCACCAGCTTTAATGGCTTGTGCTGGAGTGAGCGATCGCTTTTGATCGCCTTTGTCTGCCCAAGTTGGTCTAACCCCCGGACACACAAGCAAAAAGTCATCTTTACAAGTTTGTCGTAGCTGTGCCACCTCTTGAGGCGAACAAACTACCCCATCCAAACTAGATTCTTGAGCCAGCAGTGCCATTTCTAGAGCATATTCTGGCAATTCTAGGGGTATTTTTAAATCAAATGCCAACTGCCGAGCAGAAATGCTCGTTAACAGAGTAATAGCAATTAACTTTGGTGGCTGTACGCCTGCTTTTGCAGCCCCTTCCTGTGCCGCCTCAGTTGCGGCTTTCAGGGCATCTCTACCAGCAGTAGCATGAATTGTCAGTAAATCCACTCCATATCTAGCTGCACTCCGGCAAGCACCAGCAACGGTATTGGGAATATCATCAAACTTTAAATCCAAGAAAATGCGCTTTTGCCGAGACTTTAACACTTCTAGAATTTTCGGGCCAGTGCTAGTAAACAACTCTAAACCAACTTTCCACCAAACCACTTGTGATAGCCGATCTATAAGAGTGATCGCACTTTGTTCATCTGACACATCCAAAGCCACAATAACTCGTTGTCCTACCTGTTCTCCATTCCTCATTCCTGACTCCCCATTCCCCATTTAAGGCACTAGGCGCACAAACTTATTTTTTCCAACTTGTAAAACTTTACCTTGTAATTCACTAGGAGCAGCGAAAGTGGTATCAGCATCAGTGATGCGATCGCCATCTAGGCGCACTCCACCTTCTTGAATTTTCCGCTTTCCTTCCCCGGTACTTTTGCACAAGCCAGTGACATTGAGAATATACGCTAACTTAGTAGGGAATTGCTGCACGCCAGCTAGAGAAAATTCTGGAACTGCACCTTCCTTACCGCCGCTTTGCGCTGCTTCTTTCGCCTCTTGGGCTGCGGTTTCACCGTGGTACTGTTTCACAACTTCCCATGCTAAGAGTGTTTGGCGATCGCGGGGATTTTCTGGCAGTTGATCCAAAGGTAAATCCGTCAACAGTTCAAAATACTCTGACAGCAGATGGTCAGGAACTCCTTGCAACTTTTGATACTTTTGTCCTGGGTGTTCTGATAATCCGATATAATTACCTAAAGACTTAGACATTTTTTGCACGCCATCAGTGCCAATCAAAATTGGCAGCAGCATTCCAAATTGGGGCTTTTGACCAAAATGGCGCTGTAAATCTCTGCCTACAGCAATGTTAAATTTCTGGTCAGTGCCACCTAATTCCACATCTGCCTCAACTGCAACCGAATCAAAACCTTGCATTAATGGGTACAGGAACTCATGGATAAAAATCGGATTCTCTTTTTTATAGCGATCGGCAAATCCTTCCTTCGCTAACATCTGTCCCACCGTCATCGTGGAGAGTAACTCCAAAATTTTCTCTAAGTTTAAACCAGAGAGCCATTCGGAGTTATAGCGCACCTCTAACCTTCCTGGGGTGTCAAAATCCAAGATAGGACGTACTTGATCTAAATAAGTCTGAGCATTTTTAGCTACATCTGCTTCTGTAAGCTGACGACGCACTTCAGATTTACCAGTTGGATCGCCAATACGTGCTGTAAAATCGCCAATAATTAAAACTGCTGTATGACCTGCATCTTGAAATCCCCGCAGTTTCCGTACTGGTATGCTATGACCAAGATGAATATCAGTACCTGTAGGGTCAATCCCTAATTTAACCCTTAAAGGTTGTTGTGTAGTTAGCAAGAGCCTTTCTAAACTTTCGCTGTTAACATCATCTGATTGTGGGAATACTTCTACTACACCACGACGCAACCAATTCATATCTTGCGTCATCCGAAGAGATTGATTATTAGCTATGTTTTGCACACTAGAAGTTAAGTTGGTTATATTCACTGGCAATTTATCCGCTTTCTCATCTGCCAAACTACTATAATTGCAAAAAAACTAATCGCCTTGCTTCACCCAATCAATTACAGTTAAATTTACAAATGAGGAAGTGAAATAGCCGTGTCGTCGTCTAGGACTTTTGAAGATAAACAGCCACAGCGTCGGGCTTCATCAGGTTTTGAGTTTTTGAAAGGAGTCGGTCAGGTAACTGGCGGTACTCTCCTTTCAATCACCATGCTGGCAAGTTCCATTGTAGCCGGAGGACTGGTTGGTTTAGCCATCAGTTTCCGTAATTTGCCAGATGTGAGACAGCTACGTAACTTCTTTCCCTCAGAAACGACTTACATTTATGACGTTAAGGGCAAACTCTTAACGAGTATTCACGGGGAAGCCAACCGGGAAGTCGTACCTCTAGACAGAATTTCGCCGAATTTAAAACGAGCGGTATTAGCAAGTGAAGATGACCACTTCTACGATCACCACGGTATTAATCCCACTGGTGTTGGCCGGGCCATAGTAGCTAACGCAGCAGCAGGCGGAGTCAAAGAGGGTGGCTCTACTGTCACCATGCAATTGGTAAAAAACCTATTTTTGTCTCGCAAGCGTGCCTTTACCCGCAAATTAGCAGAGGCTGTGCTAGCAATCCGCTTAGAGCAAATTCTCACTAAAGACCAAATATTAGAAATGTACCTCAATCAAGTTTATTGGGGTCATAACAATTATGGTGTACAAACGGCAGCCCGCAGTTACTTTAATAAGTCAGCAGAATATTTAAGCTTGGGTGAGTCAGCAATGATGGCGGGTTTGATCCAAGCGCCAGAAGAATTCAGCCCGTTTGTGAACATGAAGCTGGCAAAACAGAAACAAAAAGAAGTCCTAGTGCGGATGCGGGATTTGAACTGGATCAACCAGTCAGAATACGACAATGCCCTCAAACAAGAAATCAAACTTGGGAGAATCAAATCCTTTCAAGGTAGTGCTCTACCTTATGTAACCAATACCGTAGCGCAGGAGTTAGCTAAAAAGTTTGGGCGTGAGACACTACTTAAAGGTGGAATGCGGGTGCAAACTACAGTTGATGCCAACTTCCAAGTCATGGCGGAGGAAACTGTTAGTAAGTGGCATAAAACACTTCTGGGGCAAGGATTATCTAAGAATCAAATGGCCTTGGTGGCAATTGATCCACGCACACATTTTATTAAGGCACTGGTGGGTGGTATAGATCCTAAGACCAGTGAGTTTAATCGTGCAACTCAATCTCAACGGCAACCCGGATCTTCTTTTAAACCATTTGTATACTATACTGCTTTTGCTAGTGGTAAGTATGGGCCAGATTCAACGGTCGTCGATGCCCCAGTTAGCTATCGAGATGGTAACGGTTGGTACTTTCCGAGAAATTATGATGGCGGTTTTAGCGGAGCTATGCCAATCCGCAGAGCTTTAGCCCAATCGCGTAACATTCCGGTGATCAAGATTGGTAAGGCTGTAGGGATGAATAGAGTCATAGAAACGTGCCGTACCTTAGGTATTACAAGTCCGATGGAACCTGTGACTTCCTTACCACTTGGGGCTATTGGTGTCACCCCTCTGGAAATGGCTAGTGCATATGCTACCTTTGCTAATTATGGCTGGCAATCTCCACCAACTGTAATTGCCCGTGTCACCGATAGTAGTGGTAACGTATTGCTAGATAACACACCTAAACCGCAGCTAGTTCTCGATCCTTGGGCATCAGCAGCAATTATCGATGTCATGCGATCGGTAATCACTGAAGGTACAGGTAAAAGTGCTGCTATCGGTCGCCCAGCTGCCGGAAAAACCGGAACAACATCATCAGAAAAAGATATTTGGTTTGTTGGTACTGTGCCACAGTTGACAACTGCTGTCTGGGTAGGGAGAGATGACAATAGACAATTAGCTGACCATGCCACAGGTGGTGTTCTGGTCGCTCCCATTTGGAAAGATTTTATGGATAAGGCACTCAAAAATGTACCAGTAGAAAACTTCAAGCCACCTTCGCAGTTTTCTCGTCCCAAGTCAAATTAAAGTTAGGAGTGATAAGTTATGAGTTATGAGTTTATCGAGAACTCCTAACTCCCAACTCCTAACTTTTGTTAAGACTGTTTTTCTAGCTCGGCTTTCATCCGTTCTAAAGTGAGGTGCATTTGGTCAAACATTTGTTGGGGGGTGACACCGAACTGACCTAATTGCGTTTTCAGTTGTTCTACTGTCATTTGTGCCATGAAATCTTCTGATAGCTCGAAGCGCTTCATAAAGATGCGATACCGATCCATCATGGCTTCCATTTGCTCAATAAACAGCTTTTTGCCATCACGATCAAATTTGCCGTAGCTGTTGCCAAGCTTGATCAGCGCTTGATAATCCTCAAACAGCTGTTTTGCTTCTTGCTGAACTATTTCAGAATCGAAGAATCCCATATTGCTTATACTAAACTGAGCGCCCAGACTCAGTAGCTTAATAGTTTTACTTCTATTTATTATTTTAGTCTAGGGGAGTAATCTAGTCACGAAGCTTCGGTTTTAGTACGGTTTGTTACCGAAATTTCAACACTTGACTTGAGAACGTTTACCCTTGTTAAATCGACTTAATAAAGCTGCAATACTCAAAGCTTTAGCCATTGATTTAGGATTGGTATTTTCACCCTGTTGAATTTTCAGTATGGTAGCGTATTTCAAAGCTAATGAATCTTGTGGGTTAAGTTTTAATGCTTGACGGAGGTAAACCCTGGCCATGCCGATAAATTTCTGTTTGAAATGTACTAAACCTAATAAGGCATAATAGTCACTGTTATTTGGCTCTAACTTGATGGCATCGCGCAGTTCTTGCACAGCTAGGGGCCAATTAGCTAGCCTGACGTACTCAATCGCTCGCTGGTAGTGACGTTGAGCGTAGTTTGTCAAAACTGGTTTGATATTAGTTTTTTCATTTAATGCCAATCCAACTGGCTTGACTTCTACTTCAGGGATGATGCAAACGGGTTTTTGCGGTAGAAACAGGTCAGGTTTATGCAACTGTAAATAAACTAAATTCAGTATACTAATTTGTTGTGTAACTTGATAAAACTGATGGAGTGATTTGTATTGAGCTTCTGCATAGGAGGCGATCGCTTCTTCATAAAACAATTCTGCTTGGGGTGCAGACATTTCTATAATTTCCTTAGCTATGGCACTTTGCCTACACAAAGCTTGTTGCTGTAATACTTTTGCGTTTGATCGCAGCATGGCTATGGCAATCAAGCGCTTGTGTCGATTTTTGAGTTGTTCGTAAGCTGGATTAATTAAATGGCTAAGTATTGCCGTTGCTAATTGTTGGTCTGGATTACAGCTTTTAGCATAGTGATCGGGATGTAGGAGTTTCGCTAAAGTGTGATAGCGTTTAAAAATCTGGCGATCGTCAGCACTCACAGAAATTCCTAGCACAGCGTAAGGATCACAAAGCTGTTTTAGCCATTCTGGCGGTAGGAAAGTCTGTGACATCGTAGTAATCTAGATCCGTTAAAAACTTAAAATTAGCATCAAAGCTGAATGCACAGTCATGTGAAACTTACTCAAATTTCTTCAAATTGTGGATTGGGGATTGAGAAGATTTAGTTAGGGATGAATTGTTTCTGTGCCTTTTGGCTGTCTTATTGTAGAAATTATGGTATTCGTATATCTTCTATTAGAAATATGTTGAGTAAGCGCAAAAGTCGAAGTGTTGCCGCTGTTTTAGCTTTTTCTGGCACGCTGACAATTTCAGGATTACATAAATTCTACTTGGGACAGCCCCTGTGGGGTGTTTTGTATGTGTTGCTTTCCTGGACGCCTATCCCCAAGGTAGCTAGTGCGATTGAGGGAGTTTGGTATTTAGCCCAAGATGAAGAAGCTTTTGATCGTAATTTTAATCTAGGCAAGTCAGCGGCAAGGAACTCACAAAAGGCGATTAATCAGGTAGGAGCGATCGCTGAGGCTATGCGTGAATTAGATGCTCTGCGCCAGGATGGACTAATTTCAGAGTATGAATTTGAACAAAAGCGCCGCCAATTGCTAGACCAGATTTCTTGAGGTAAGCGACAATCATGAATAACTGGCTACCTTTAAATTCCAGACTGCAAAAACTCCGTGCCAAGCTCCTCAACGATCCCTACTATCGCCTACAATCTGGGGAAGAAATTCAGATTGCAGCTCAATTAGGTATTCGCATTGATGCTAATCAAGCCACTGTAGATGATTGGTTACGCCTACCAGGTTTGTCAATTCACCAAGCGCGATCGCTTGTAGAACTTTCACATTCGGGTGTGAAATTTTACTGTATTGAAGATATTGCTGCGGCTTTGGGTATGCCAGCGCCGCGCTTAGAGCCATTAAAGCCTCTGCTGAATTTTATTTACTATGACCGCGAATCTTTAGAAAATCCTACCAATATAGTTAACCCGAACACAGCAACCATTGAAAAATTAGCACAAATTCCATTTATAGATTTGTCTTTGGCGGAAGCAGTGGTGCAAAATCGCCAATCAGTCGGGCCTTACCGTAACCTGGCTGATTTCCAGCAGCGATTAGAGTTAACTGGTGATGCGATCGCCCAGATAATGTATTATTTGAGGTTTTAAGTTAAAAGTTAGAAGTCTTAAAATAACTCCTAACTCTAGCAATTTGGAATTTTGGATTGAAAGAAAAATCCAAAATTGATTAAATGAACCCAATACGGTCGAGAGGCCAAAAGCGAAACGTTGCCCGACCGATGACATTTTTTCTGGGTAAAAAGCCCCAGTAGCGAGAATCATTACTATCGTTACGATTATCTCCCATGACGAAAAATTCGTCTTCTGGGACTTTCACTGGTCGATATGGCTGATTTGGAGGTTCAGCGATGTAGTCTTCTGCTAAGGGTTGACCGTTGAGGTAGACTTTGCCAGAAGCAACACTAATTACCTCACCCGACTGCCCAATAACTCGCTTGATGAACGCTTGGTCTTTGGGATATCCTCGACGTTGTAGTTCTGCGGGTGGCTGAAAAACAATAATATCTCCAGTTATGGGAGGGTGAAAATGGTAGGAGATTTTTTCAACTACCAAGCGATCGCCAGTATGTAATGTAGGCAACATTGAATCAGAAGGTATATAGCGCGGTTCGGCAATAAAAGTCCGGATCAGGAATGCCAAACACAGTGCGATCACAATTAAAATCAGATTTTCTTGCCAACTACGCCATACTTTTAACGACGCGCGCTTTTCTTTTGCATCACTTTCGTGAGGAATCATAAAAGTTTCTAGCCAGTTTCAGAAGTGAGACAAATACCTTGATTATTTTGACTCAAAAGGTATATTAATAGGAAAACTGGGTTTAGAGACTATTTATAAAGTAAATCTTAAGTATGGTGTGTTATGACTTTAGCCTAACGTACAGCAAGTATGACGGTGCGTTAGGCGCTTAAATTGTCCTTTTCGTGACCTATCGGATCGAAAATATGCGTTTAACACAACACCAGTTGCGACAACGGATAGCGATATATATCTCACTTTACCGAAAAAAGGCAGAGGGAAGTCTTGCTGAAGGTTGAGTTGCAAAAAAATATATTTTGGTTTGTATTATTAAGTAGTATTACATAAAATTATTTTTAATTGATATGTATTTTTAAATACATATTACTAGTTAAACAAAGTATTTTTAGTAAAAACACTACATTTATTTAAATATAGTATGTAATACTTCAATAGATAGATACTGTACTATTGTGATTTTAATTACTTACCTATATGTATGAAACTAATTTCCGTAATTACACGGTGACAGTGTATATTAAACTGTACTATTAATTAAGATATAAACATACTTAATTATCGAGAAAAATATTCACAGACAGAAAGCTAGTGGCAATTTCGGCTAAAGTATCAACATCCGAAAGAGAACTAAACTACTGATAGAATTATTTTTGCTGAATGAGTCACAAGTGACTAGATTAAAGAATAAATGCCCCTTGGCAATGAGAAACTATATTGAATCAATTTTCGTCTAGTCTATTTCAGAGAAAGTACAAGATAACATTCTGTAAGTTGAAAATTTAACTTTTTCTTAAAAAGGAAACAATGACAACAGGCAGTAAAATATATTTTATCAAGAATATAACTAATAGTTTACCAGACTTTTTTTTTAAAAAACCGCCCTTTGTAAGTAGTTTTGTATGTTAATCAAATAATTCAGTAAGTTGTAAATTATATAACTTTACTATCAGACAGTCTGTCTATAAAAATTTCAGTCTGTAAAAAGTGTAAATTGTAAGCGCGGCAGCTTAGTTCATCTTATTTGCAAAGCCATAAAACTTAAAAGGATAATGCTGCCTTAGCAATGAAGTGAAAAACAGCAAATAATTTAGAACTGCTATTAAGAGGATTTTGGGGTGTGGTTAATTATCTGATTTTGCTTCTTCTTAGAGCTAGCGGTAAGAATGTGAAAGTGCAGACTTTGCCTTCGATGAGTGGGTTGACATTAAACAGTACCAAGTATTGTATAAGCGTTCGTCCAAACCTAAAGCATATAGATTTCAGTTAAAACCGTATAATCTGTTTTCTCGATTGTGAATTTCCCTTAGTCCCAATTCAAATTTTCATGATTACCAGAGAGCAACTGGTATCTAAATATCTAATAAAAATGTGCTATAACGTACCGTCATAACCGTGGTGATGGTTCGATTTTTGAAGGAGCTTTCAGGTGGAAAACAATAAGTCGTTTCTGTGGCCAGAAGGAATATTAATTGCGCTACTTGCTTTAGCTGGTGTTTTTAGTCTTGCTTTTATGATGCTTCTAAGACCAAATGCTTCAGAGACTCAGAGTAGACAAAGTATAAATGTCAAAGATATCGGTGCAAACGTAGGAACTCAGCAGCGTATTGAAAAATTAAAGGCAACGATGCTTACAAGTTGGCAACAAGAAGCACAAGCAAAGGGCCTAGCTTACCCCATACCATCAAGTTTTCAAGGGGCAATAATTAAGGATGCAAAACTTTCTCAAGGTGAGAAAGTGATTGCTCTCACCTTTGATGATGGCCCTTGGCCTCAAAGCACAGAACAAGTGTTAGATATCCTTAAATCAAATAATATCAAAGGGACGTTTTTTGTTGTCGGGCAGAACCTAAAAAATTATCCAGAGATAGGAAGGCAGATTGTTGCTCAAGGTCACGTCATTGCCAACCATACTTGGCATCACTGGTACCACTTCTTTAATCAACAAGCAGCTGCTTTTGAAATTGATCGCACAACAGACCTAATTTATCAAGTTACAGGTGCGAAAACAAATCTGTTCCGACCGCCTGGTGGCAACCTGCACAATGGATTAGCTACTTATGCTAAAGGCCAAAAATATGCTGTGGTGATGTGGTCAGCTGACTCCACAGACTACAAGTTGCCAGCTGTACCAAAGTTGATCAATAACGTGATTAAAGATTCAAAACCTGGTGGTATTGTACTAATGCATGATGGTGGTGGGAACCGTTCCAGAACTATACAAGCTTTACCAAAAATTATTAGCAACTTTAGAAAGCAAGGCTATCGCTTTGTAACTATTCCAGAACTTTTAGAAATTCAAGATACAGACCAAAAATTGCTTGCTCACAAAAAGTAATAATTATTAATTATGGGTAATTAATCAATAGTAATTGGCTAAAAACTAAAATTATATTTTTTGGTTAAAATACGTTATTTCTGATTCAGTTAGTGAAGATATAGCAGCAGCCATGTATATTAGGACATAGAATAGAGCTAATTCGGTGTCATCTCATAGTCTGCGATCATATTATGTCCAAACCCTACAGTTATGACTTGCGCCAAAAAGTTATCCAAGCCATTGAACTAGATGGCTTAAAGAAAAGTGAGGTCAGTGAACTGTTCAATATCAGCCGTAATACTATCGATCTTTGGCTGAAGCGCAAAGCAGCAACGGGGGATTTTCAGCTAAAAACGAACAAACCGCCCCGCAGCGATCGCAAAATTACTGATTGGGAGAAGTTTCGTGAGTTTAGCAAAGTTCATGGGGATAAGACGCAGAAACAGATGGCAGAACTTTGGAACAGTGATATCAGTGCTCGTACAATTTCAAGGGCGTTGAAGAAAATTGGATTCACGCGAAAAAAAAACTTATGGATACCGGGAACGCGATGAAATCAAACGGCAACAATTTATAGAGAAGTTAGCCAATTGGGAAGTAGAGGCAATAGTCTACGTAGATGAGTCAGGCATGGACAATCGTGAGGATTACGGCTACAGCTGGAATGAAAAGGTCAGCGCTTTCATGCCCTCAAATCAGGTCGGCATCAGGGACGGGTTAACATGATTGCAGCGTTGTCTAACCAGCGTTTGATTGCACCGTTTACAGTCGAGGGCGCTTGCAATCGAACAATTTTTGAGACCTGGGTGGAAGCCTGCTTGATTCCTAATCTTACCCCTGGACAAGTAGTGGTGATGGATAATGCTACCTTCTACAAAGGGGGGTGCATTGAGCAACTAATTCAGGATGCAGGCGGTCAACTTCTGTACTTACCTCCTTACTCCCCTGACGAAAACATAAAATTGAGCGATGTTGGTCTTGGTTAAAAAGCCGCATCCGCAAGCTCTTAGAGCAGTTTGATAATCTACGAATTGCTATGGAGCATGTTTTACGTTTGGCGTCCTAACTAATCTGGCTATTGCTATACTTCCTTTTAGAGATTTCCAACAAATAAATTATCCAATCTTGTGGGGTGGATATCTTACCCGCCTTTGGCTACAAGCAGGCGAGACACCCACCCCACAAGAAGTAGTTGAATATTTTTTATTTGGAAGTCCCTAATGACTTGTTACTAAACTGAACTCAGTTGTTTTTTCGGGATTAGCTTCTGGACTATCAGCTTCAGAAGGTGGAACCAACTGCCAGAATTTTGGCAAAAATTCTTGCCAGTTTTGCGAAATTTTCTTCGCTTTTGGTGAACCAGTACGTTCTGCATGAGTTTGGATTAACTCTTGCAGTTGCTTTGCACCTACTTCTGTGATCACCCGCTGGACTTTGACAATTTCTGGGTTGACTAACTCACGAAATGAGTCGTCTTCATCCAAAAAGTATGCCAGTCCACCAGTCATTCCCGCGGCTACGTTACGTCCTACTTTGCCAAGGACGACAATCACACCACCTGTCATGTATTCACAGCAGTGATCCCCAGCGCCTTCAATCACTGCAATGCCTTTGGAGTTTCTCACAGCAAAGCGCTCTCCTGCTAGTCCGCTGGCAAATAACATGCCACCAGTAGCACCATAGAGACAAGTATTGCCAACTATCACGTTTTGTGATGCGTTATAGGTAGCATCAGTTGGAGGTTTGATGATGATTTCACCACCATGCATCCCTTTACCTACGTAGTCATTTGCCTCTCCTTCCAAGCTTAGAATTATGCCGGGAAGGTTGAAAGCACCAAAGCTTTGTCCAACACTACCTGTAAAGTTGAGATTAATTTGTCCTTCAAAGCCACTATCACCATATTGAGAAGCGATCGCACCTGCTAATCTTGTACCCACTGTTCTGTCAGTATTAATAATTGGGTAAGTCTTGGTGACAGTAGATTGATTTTTAATGGCAGCCTGAATTTCGGGATCGGCAAGGAACTTGTCATCTAAAACCACGCCGTTGCTATGAACTTCTTCATGCACCAACCAGCTACGATTGTCTTTGCTATTTGGTAGCTGAAGTAAACAGTCGAGATTAAGCGATTGCGTTTTGGTGAGTTTTGCTTCTGGGCGCAGTTTTAACAAATCTGCGCGTCCAATGATTTCTGACAAAGAACGGTAGCCAAGTCGGGCTAACAAACTACGCACTTCTTCGGCGATGAAGTAGAAGAAGTTGACAACTTGTTCTGGTATTCCTGTAAACCGTTTACGGAGTTCTTCTTTTTGGGTAGCAACACCCACAGGGCAGGTATTCATGTGGCAAACTCGCGCCATGATACAGCCTTCAGCAATCATGGCGATGGAGCCGAAACCAAATTCTTCACCACCCATTAATGCACCTATTACCACATCCCAGCCACTCTTGAGACCGCCATCTACGCGTAAAATCACGCGATCGCGCAAGCTATTTTCCATCAAAACGCGATGCACTTCACTTAAACCGAGTTCCCACGGTGAACCAGCGTGTTTAATCGAACTTAGTGGCGATGCACCTGTACCACCATCATGACCAGAAATCTGGATGATATCAGCGTTGGCCTTGGCTACGCCAGCTGCGATCGTGCCAATACCAACTTCTGCAACTAGCTTCACCGACACCTTTGCTTTGGGATTAATTTGGTGTAGATCAAAAATCAGTTGTGCTAGGTCTTCAATAGAATAAATATCATGGTGCGGTGGTGGCGATATCAGCGTTACACCTGGTTTGGAGCGCCTTAACATTGCAATGTATTGGCTCACCTTCGGGCCTGGCAGTTGCCCACCTTCCCCAGGCTTGGCACCTTGGGCAATTTTGATTTCAATTTGTTTGGCGTTGACTAGGTACTCTGGGGTGACACCAAAGCGTCCCGATGCAACTTGCTTGATGGCACTATAAGCTCGATCGCCATTCTGCAATCCTTTTAAATGAGGTAGGGTTGGCGAGTAACCAGACTCATCCACATCATCTAGAACTGTGTAGCGCACTGGATCTTCGCCACCTTCTCCAGAATTGGATTTACCGCCAATCCGGTTCATGGCGATCGCTAAAGTTTCATGGGCTTCTCTTGACAAAGCACCTAAAGACATGCCTCCTGTGCAGAAGCGCTTGACAATCTCATATACTGATTCCACTTCTTCTAGAGGAACCGACGGGCGATCGCCTTGGAAGTCCAGCAAGTCCCGCAAGGCTGTTACTGGTCTCCCTTGGAGGTGCTTTTTATAAACTTCGTAGTGGTCGTAGTTTTTACCATCTAGAGCCTTATGCAGCGCCTTAACCATTTCTGGGCTATTCATGTGGTACTCGCCGCCAGGACGGTACTGCACAAAGCCCAGGTTTTCTAATTTCTTAGTCGTTAGTTCTGGGAAAGCTTTGACGTGGAAGGAAAGCACTTCATCAGCGAGTTCGGTAACACTCAAACCACCGATGCGGGAAGTTGTACCACGAAATCCCAGTTCGATTAAATCTCCACCGATACCAATCGCTTCAAAGATTTGGGCTGCTTGATAACTGGAGAGCAGAGAAATTCCCATTTTAGAGAGAATTTTTAGCAAACCTGACTCTACTGCTTTGCGATAGTTTCCTAAAGCTTGTTCTAGGGTGAGGGTGGGAATTTTTTGCACACCCATTAACTTTTGCGTTTTGGGATCAGACCACCAATCACGCACTGTATCTAAAGCCATATACGGGCAAACTGCGCCAGCACCATAACCAATCAGACAAGCAAAGTGATGGGTACTCCAGCATTGAGCAGTATTCACAATCAGGGATGTTTTCATTCGCAATCCCTCACGAATCAGATGGTGATGCACAGCGCCCACTGCTAAGAGGGGAGGAATGTAGGTATATTCTGTGTTGATACTGTCATTGACCCCATCGGTTAATATTAAAATCTTTGCACCTGTCCGAACTGACTCAGCAGCTTGTGCTTGCAAAGACTGCACTGCGGCTTTCAATCCTTCTGGACCATTAGCGAGCGCAAACAGGGTTGACAATTCAGCCGTGGCAAATTCTGACAGTTTAATCGCCTCTAATTCACCATCCGTCAACACTGGTGATTCGAGTTTTAATCTGCGAGCATATTCTGGCTTAGGTTCTAATAAGTTACCCCGTTCACCTAGTTCAACTTTCAAAGACATTACTAGCTTTTCCCGCAGGGGATCGATCGCTGGGTTCGTCACCTGAGCAAAGCGCTGTTTGAAATAGTCATACAGCAGATGGGGCTTTTGTGATAGCACGGCTAAGGGAATATCATCACCCATGCAGAAAGTCGGCTCAGAACCTGCGATCGCCATTGGATGAATCACCATTTCCACATCTTCTGTGGTGTAGCCAAAGGCAGTTTGACGCTGAAGCAAGGTTTGCTTGTCAATTGTCACTTGTGCTTGGTCATTTGTCATTTGTCCTTTGCCATTGCCATTTGCTAATGACGGATGACTAATGACTAATGACTTTAATTCTTGACGATACTGTTGCAACCATTCCCTGTAAGGATGCTGCTTGGCGATGCGACCCTTTATATCCCAATTCTTCAGCACTTCATGATTTTCTAAATCTACGGCGATCATTTGCCCTGGGCCGAGTCTACCTTTCTCGACAATATCGGCTTCTGGGAAGTCCACTACACCAGCTTCGGAAGCTACAACAATGTAATCATCTTTGGTGATCGCGTAACGAGCGGGTCTTAAACCATTACGATCTAGTGTTGCACCAACTTTTTTGCCATCGCTGAATACTAAAAGTGCTGGGCCATCCCACGCTTCTTGCAGACCACTATAATATTCGTAAAAATCAACAATTTCTGGAAATTTATGTAAAGAAGGCTGATTTTGGTAAGCCTCTGGAACCATAATCATTAAAGCTTCCAAGGGGCTGCGTCCAGAGCGCACCAGTAATTCCACTACATTGTCTAAGGTGGCAGAGTCACTGTTATCAATATGAACTAATGGCTTGAGTTCCTCGATGCGATCGCCCCATACAGGATGATTCAGGCTAGCTTCTCGTGCCATCATCCAGTTGATGTTACCCAATAAAGTATTGATTTCGCCGTTGTGACCCAAAAGCCGCATCGGTTGCGCTAGAGGCCACTTGGGCATGGTATTGGTACTAAAGCGGCGGTGATAAACAGCAAAGGCGCTTTTGTAAGCTGGATTTTTTAAATCATCGTAAAAGCTGCCCAAGACAGCGGAACGCACCATGCCTTTGTATACAATTGTGCGACTTGACAACGAACAGATATAAAATTCTTCTGAGATGTTAGTTGCAGCTTTACTAATTCGGCGGCGGGTAATGTATAACTGCCGTTCTAATTCATCACCGCTTTTGTCAACGGAAGCTAACAAAACTTGTTCAATCTGGGGCTGATTTTCTCTTGCTTGTACCCCCAGCAAGTCAGATTGCACTGGCACTACTCGCCAACCCAATACAATTAATTTCTCTTCAGCAGCTACTTGCTCAACAGTTGCCCTAGCTTCTTGTGCAGCTTGCTGGTCTTGTGGTAGAAATATCATCCCCACAGCTATGCGATCGCTAGATGGAAATTCCTTTCCTCTTTGGGCAAAATCTTGTTGGAACAACTCCCAAGGAATTGCTGTCAATACTCCAGCACCATCACCAGAGTCGCGATCGGCGCTACAACCTCCTCGATGTTCTAAGCAGGTTAAAGCAGCTAAGGCTTTTTCGACAATTTCGTGGCTGGTATGATTCTGGCGATGAACAATAAAACCTACACCACAGGCATCTCGTTCTTCCACTAACCACTTTTGCCCCTGATAAGTATCTCTTGAGTTGATATCCGCTGTGATTTTCTGGTTTTGATTCATCGGTTTATTATTCATACCCTGTTCCTGAAGTATTGAGTTACCAATTTTGCCATTACATAGTGAGGAAAATTTCTAATTTCAGCGATGGAAAAATATATAAACACCGAATTTTAAGGAAAAAAAATTTTAACTTCGGTTTTACTTTATCAGTCATCCCGTGTTAAAATGATTGCGTGTTTTTTAAGTGTTTATGCGGTGTTAGACAAGTTACCTCCGCCAAGACATTCTTTTTGCCCTGACAGTTTCTTTTTTATATTTTGAAGTTAAGTATTTTCTCAATCCCTTTTTTCCAGATGCACACTAGCTATTTACTGAGCCGATTTTTTTGGCTCACCTGAAACAAAACTAAAATTAAACGCTGTACTATATTTTAAAGCCAAAATCATCCCGATCCAGCAATAAAATCAGCGTATTACAATAGATACCCATTTGACAATTCCCAAATATTTTTGTTGTCTAGAATTTTGCCGCTTACCAGTTGCCGCATGTATCACTATTAACTAGACATTCCTGAAGTAATCATATTAGCAACATTCAGCGAGGATTAAATATCTTAATCCAGTTTTGATAACCAAAACTACCGTATATGGTGTAGTTAAAATTAGTGGGAGTTCAAACACTTGATTGCAGTGGCTTTAGCGTCTAAATAAATTAATGTGTGTTTATAAGATATAAATAGCCAATATATAGATTATCATATTTATTCAAAAATAAAGTCATGCTTTCTTTATATTTCCAAATAATTGGTTAGTTTATACCTTGGGTGGTAGTTTTCAAAAGTACTTAGTAAATTATGGTAAAAATGCCGAATTGTTGCCAATCAGGGATTAGCGATGGCTCCGTCAATGCCAAGGACGAACGCAAATTTTTTTGGGCTACTGTGTCACCAATACTTTTGACAATACTGTGCTTAATTACTACCTATCCTATTAACGCCGAGGAGTCCCCAAAAACCACCAAATCTACACCTAAGTTAATCTCACAGTCACCTGCACCTCCTTTGACAAACGCGGTATTTTCTGGTAATCAAATTTCCCTCAATGGTCGTACTTTACCAGGAACTTGGTTGCAGCAGCCTGGAAAATCTGGTCAGGTGACAATCAATATCAGTGACGGGGCATTTAGGCAATTAATTGGAGTAAATTTCTTAAACAGTAGTAATTTTGCGAAGCAACCAATACAGTGGTTTTCGTCGTTGACACAGCCATTAGTATTAGCTACCAGGCTAGTAGGGGCATATCGCTATCTGGATATCACTAATTTTGCTCAAACATCTGGATGGCAAATTCAAGCTAATAACAACACTTTGCTGATTTCTACCCCAAAAACCCAAATCACAAATATTGTTCAGAGCCTGGAACCTCTATACGCGAGTGCCCCTTTTCAACACGATCAGATTCTTGTCGATTTAGATCATCCTACTCCCTGGCAAGTTGCACAAGGGTCAGCGATCGCCAAACTGCAAACTCCGTCAACCGATCCAGATACGCCAACTCCCAAATCCACTACACCGCCAAATAGACAGTGGACAATTACCCTGGATGGAATAGCCGATCCTGTTTTGATAGAACGCTATACTCCCCAGCCACCAGTAGCACCACCAACATTGCTGCCAAACCTGCTTAAACAATTATCACCAGCTATACCAACGCAACCAATAGCACCAGCCCCGGAACCGCTGATTCAAAAAGTGGAGGTGGTAAAAAACCAAACGATTATTAGTCTGAGCGTTCCTTTTGGTCTATCACCTCAAGTTAGTACTGTCGCTAACCCCAATCGTCTGATTATCGATATTCGACCCGATCCTCTAGAAGAACGAGATATTACTTGGGCCCCAGGATTGCTTTGGCGACAGCATTATGTCAACTTAGGCACAGAACGTTTTCCAGTAGTCTGGTTAGAAGTTAATCCCCGCAAATTTGGACTAGTATTGAAACCTATGTGGGCTGCTAGTCCTGATGGACTTGCGGGTACTGCTCCCTTAATTCAAACAGCACAACGTTACTTAGCAGTAGCTGGAATTAATGGTGGTTATTTTAACCGCAAGAACAGATTGCCATTAGGTGCGATTCGTCGAGATAGTCAGTGGTTATCAGGCCCGATTCTTAACCGAGGTGCGATCGCTTGGAATGATTCAGGCCAATTTTACTTCGGTCGTCTCACCTTGGAAGAAACTTTAATTACAGCAAATGACCAGCGCCTACCAATTCTATTTCTCAACAGTGGCTACATTCAAAGTGGCATTGCTCGTTACACCTCAGCTTGGGGAGCAACTTACACACCCCTAACAGATAACGAAATTATCTTAGTAGTACAAAAAGACCAAATTACTAATCAGTTACCAGGTGGCAAAGTTGGTGCGACAGCGGTTCCAATTCCCCAGGATGGCTACCTGCTAACTTTACGCGCTAACGCTACTAGTGCTGCCTCTGGGCTACCTATTGGAAGTACAGTAAGTATTTCCAGCGCCACTACTCCAGCTGATTTTAGTCGTTATCCTTACATTATCGGTGCTGGGCCTCTATTAGTCCAAAATCGTCAAATTGTCCTTGATGCCAAAGGCGAAAAATTTAGTAATGCCTTTATTGCCGAAAAGGCTATTCGTAGCGGTATTTGCACAACAGAAACAGGCACACTGATGATTACTGCCACACATAATCGTGTCGGCGGTTATGGGCCTAATTTGGCAGAACATGCCCAATTGATGCAACTCATGGGCTGTGTAGATGCTTTAAATTTAGATGGAGGTAGTTCTACCAGCCTTTATTTAGGAGGGCAACTACTTGATCGATCACCCAGTACCGCTGCTCGTGTTCATAACGGAATTGGTATTTTCCTAAAATCACGATAATGGGGAATAGGGAATAGGATATAGAGAAAAAACTCAATCCCCAATCACTTTTTAAAGTTGAGAACAAGCTGTCATTTTGCTTGATGAAGACTTGGTGTAGACATCAAAATTTTAGTAGTGATAGTTTACACCATTAGGTTTGATTTTGCTATGTTTATCAAAGTGCGACAAAATTGCTGATTTTCAAGGTTGCAAGATAGCGCCAAATTTTTGATCAATAGTTAAAAATATCAACGGTTTGTTATGTCTTCAAATGAGGTAACTATGGCTCGATATCAAGAAACTACACAGACTGAAACTCTACACCTCCCTCCAAACATAACTTCCAGGGGCGTTGCTGCAACGGAATTACGTCCTTGGGGTGCTTTTACAGTTTTGGAAGAAGGGCGCGGATACAAAATTAAACGCATTGAAGTTAAGCCTGGACACCGCCTCAGTCTACAAATGCACCATCACCGCAGCGAACATTGGATTGTCGTCTCTGGTACAGCTAGAGTAGTTTGTGGCGAGAAAGAAGTCTTATTGAGCAATAATGAGTCAACCTATGTACCCCAATGTACATCTCATCGTTTAGAGAATCCTGGTGTGATCCCCTTGGTATTGATTGAAGTCCAAAATGGCGAATACTTGGGAGAAGATGATATTATCCGCTATCAAGATGACTATGCCCGTACCAAAGATTAAAACCAAAACAACGTTATTAAAGCTATGATGCCAAAGCTGAATACATTTTTGTGTAAACCGTTTTTGTAAACGAACTATTACACCCCAGAAGTCCCTACCTTGTTAAGGTGGGGACTGAAGCATGTTAGTGTTATAAATGTAGTAATAGCGATCGCGCTCATACCTTCGGTGATTTGGAATTTTGCACAAGCAAAGGTCAACCTATCTGTAAAATGGAAGATGGGATATTCAATTGCAAAAAACAAGTTCCATGATTCATCTGAGTCAAGCAGCCATAAGTGAGATTGGGCGAATAAAGTCCAAGCAGCAAAATGTCTTGTTTCGATTGGCAGTAAAACCAGGTGGTTGTTCTGGATTCTATTATGATATGTCCTTCGATGAAGCAATAAAAGTTGGCGACCAGGTTTTCGACTTGGATGAGATTCAAGTAGTCATCGATGCCACAAGCGTAAATTACCTCAACGGTTTGAGAGTTGATTATTCAGAAGACTTAATGGGTGGTGGTTTTCGCTTCCACAATCCCCAGGCGATCGCTACCTGTGGTTGTGGCAATTCCTTCTCTTTGAGTCATTAGTGATTGAACATTAGTTAAAAAACAGATGTTCAATCACCAAAGAAAGATAGTAATTGACATAAAACCGTAAAAAAAGATATAATCAGGATTTGTTAAAACTTAGACCATAAGCAGCTTTACGCGCTGTAACTCATGCCAACAATACAGCAGCTAATACGAAATGAGCGCGAACAAGCGCGTCAGAAAACCAAGTCTCCGGCTCTGAAACAATGTCCCCAACGTCGGGGAGTTTGTACCAGAGTATACACGACTACACCAAAAAAGCCTAACTCAGCTCTACGCAAAGTAGCAAGAGTCAGACTTACCTCTGGATTTGAAGTCACAGCTTATATTCCAGGTATTGGTCATAACTTACAAGAACACTCAGTTGTGATGATTCGTGGCGGTCGGGTTAAGGATCTACCAGGCGTGAGATACCACATTATTCGTGGCACCCTAGATACAGCCGGAGTCAAAGACCGCAAGCAAGGCCGTTCCAAGTATGGAACTAAGCGTCCTAAAGAAGCGAAAAAATAGAATTAGGCGATTAATCGCATCCAACACGATTAATCGCCTACCTTAAAAATGCTGAAGGGCAAAAGAAGGAGCACCGTCTTTGTTCTAACAGTAGTTATCAAAACTGCTAAAGTCTGTTTCAAGAAATTAAGCAAGCTACACCTACACTAAGCGAGCAAGTGTAGAAGTTCTGAGGAGGAAAATGCTGTAATCTACAGCGAATTTCTCATCTGAACATAAAAGTTTATAATCTTGTCGCCTTGAGTATTTCGTTGCAGGTAGCAAGTCAAACAATTTTAGATTCTTAGATTTGCGATTTTGGATTGGTCGATCCCATAAGGGAATTAGGCTTACAGACTTTTGATTTGTTCAGATCCTTGGGATCGGAATATATACCGAAAACTTTTAATCCAAAATCAAAAATCAAAAATCAAGAATTAGCATTAAATTAAGTCAGCCTTGCTGCAACGGTTGAAAAAAATAGAGGAAGTCTGAGAGTTGGGTTCTACCGCTTTTAGTTTCCGGTGTCTGATAGCATATAATTTCGTTGCCAATTCCGAATTAAAGGTGAAGTATGTCTCGTCGTGGTGTTATTCAAAGGCGCCCAGTTCCGTCTGACTCTGTATATAACAGTCGCCTTGTGAGCATGATTATCAGACGGATCATGCGTCATGGCAAAAAATCACTTGCCGCACGCATTGTTTATGATGCATTAAAAACTATTGAAGAACGCACTGGTACTGGTGCTTTAGAAACCTTTGAAAGAGCAGTGCGAAATGCCACGCCTTTAGTAGAAGTAAAAGCTCGGCGAGTTGGTGGAGCAACCTACCAAGTACCAATGGAAGTGCGTACAGAACGGGGCACTACCCTAGCACTGCGTTGGTTAGTGCAATATTCCCGGTCTAGACCAGGCCGGACAATGGCTAGCAAATTGGCAAATGAGTTAATGGATGCTGCCAACGAAACTGGTAATGCTATTCGCAAACGCGAAGAAACGCACCGGATGGCGGAAGCTAACAAAGCATTCGCACACTATCGTTACTAAGTAAGAAAGCGATATATCGTCTTGCCACGGTATATCGTAAATTTCCAAAAAAAGACGGTTTTCCGTAAAAGTATAGAATCTTAACAAAGAGTAATATACAAGATATCATGAGGCAAAAACTATAGGAGGTAGCTGTGGCACGCACGATCCCGCTAGAGAAAGTACGCAACATTGGTATTGCGGCGCATATAGATGCGGGCAAAACAACAACAACAGAGAGAATATTATTTTACTCTGGGATAATTCATAAAATTGGCGAAGTTCATGAAGGAACTGCCGTCACAGACTGGATGGAGCAGGAGCGGGAACGGGGAATTACCATTACTGCCGCTGCAATCAGTACCAGTTGGAAAGATCATCAAATTAACATTATCGATACTCCGGGTCATGTAGACTTCACAATTGAAGTTGAGCGTTCCATGCGCGTGTTGGATGGTGTGATCGCAGTATTTTGTTCTGTGGGCGGCGTGCAACCGCAGTCTGAGACAGTGTGGCGGCAAGCAGAACGCTACAAAGTTCCTCGGATAGTCTTTATCAACAAGATGGATCGCACCGGAGCGAACTTTTATAAAGTTCACGACCAAATCCGTGATCGCCTGCGGGCAAATGCGATCGCCATTCAACTACCAATCGGTAGTGAAAACGACTTCCAAGGTATTGTTGACCTTGTACGAATGCGTGCGTATATTTATGCAAATGACCAAGGAACCGATATCCAGGAAACTGATATCCCGGAAGCATTGCAAGCGCAGGTAGACGAATTCCGCACCAAGCTAATAGAAGCTGCGGCAGAAACTGATGATGCTCTGATGACTAAGTACTTCGAGGGCGAAGAACTTACAGAACAGGAACTTCGGACTGCCCTGCGTCAAGGCACAATCGCGGGGACAATTGTACCAGTACTTTGCGGCTCGGCATTCAAAAATAAAGGCGTACAGTTGATGCTGGATGCCGTTGTCGATTACCTGCCAGCACCAAGTGAAGTACCACCAATTCAAGGCTTACTGCCGAATGGCGATACTGTTGAGCGGCGGGCTGATGACAACGAACCCCTAGCAGCTCTGGCATTCAAGATTATGGCTGACCCTTACGGTCGCCTGACATTTGTTCGTGTTTATTCTGGTGTCTTGAAAAAGGGCAGCTACGTTCTCAACGCTAGTAAGAATAAAAAAGAACGGATTTCCCGCTTAGTTCTAATGAAGGCAGATGAACGGCAAGATGTCGATGAACTGCGAGCGGGCGATTTGGGAGCAGCTTTGGGATTGAAAGACACCTTGACAGGTGACACGCTCTGTGATGATGGATCGCCAGTAATTCTGGAATCTCTATTCATTCCTGAGCCTGTAATCTCGGTAGCGGTTGAACCCAAAACTAAGAACGACATGGACAAGCTGTCCAAGGCTCTGCAATCTCTCTCAGAAGAAGACCCTACCTTCCGTGTCCGCGTCGATCCGGAAACAAACCAAACCGTGATCGCGGGGATGGGAGAGCTACACCTAGAAATTCTAGTAGACCGAATGTTACGAGAATTCAAGGTGGAAGCGAATGTAGGCGCACCGCAAGTAGCTTACCGAGAAACAATTCGGAAAGCTGTGAGCAGAATTGAAGGTAAATTTATCCGCCAAAGTGGTGGTAAAGGTCAATACGGTCACGTTGTGATCAATTTGGAGCCTGGAGACGCTGGTACTGGCTTTGAATTCGTCTCCAAAATTGTCGGCGGTTCAGTACCGAAAGAGTACGTTGGCCCCGCAGAACAAGGAATGAAAGAAAGCTGCGAATCAGGCGTTCTAGCTGGATATCCATTGATTGACGTTAAAGCAACGCTAATCGATGGGTCATACCACGATGTGGACTCTTCAGAAATGGCTTTCAAAATCGCTGGTTCAATGGCGATGAAAGAGGCTGTGCTGAAAGCTTCACCCGTCCTCTTAGAGCCTATGATGAAAGTTGAGGTTGAAGTTCCTGAAGACTATATCGGGAACGTCATTGGCGATCTCATCGCCCGCCGAGGGCAAATTGAAAGTCAAAACACCGAACAGGGACTTGCTAAGGTCGCATCCAAAGTTCCACTGGCGACCATGTTTGGCTATGCCACTGATATTCGGTCAAAGACGCAAGGTCGGGGTATCTTCACGATGGAGTTCAGCCACTACGAAGAGGTGCCTCGCAGCGTAGCTGAAACTATCATTGCAAAAAGCAAAGGGAACGCTTAGTTAAAATAAGGAAATGAGTATTCATGGCACGCGCAAAGTTTGAAAGGAATAAACCCCACATCAATATCGGTACAGTTGGCCACGTTGACCACGGTAAAACTACCTTGACAGCAGCCATCACCATGACCTTAGCAGCTATGGGTCAGGCTGTAGCTAAGGGCTACGACCAAATTGATAATGCCCCAGAAGAAAAGGCACGGGGTATTACCATCAATACCGCTCACGTAGAGTATGAAACTGCAAATCGACACTATGCTCACGTAGACTGTCCAGGACACGCTGACTATGTAAAGAACATGATCACCGGTGCTGCACAGATGGACGGAGGTATCCTTGTAGTTGCTGCTACCGATGGTCCTATGCCTCAAACCCGCGAACACATTCTGTTGGCAAAACAGGTTGGCGTTCCTAGTCTGGTTGTCTTCTTGAACAAAGAAGACTTGATGGATGACCCAGAACTCCTGGAACTAGTGGAACTAGAACTAAGAGAACTGTTAAGCAGCTATGATTTCCCTGGCGATGATATCCCTATTATCAAAGGCTCTGGTCTGCAAGCTCTGGACGCAATGACCAAGAATCCCAAGACCCAACGAGGAGAAAATCCTTGGGTAGACAAAATCTATGAACTGATGGATGCTGTAGATTCTTACATCCCCACACCTGAGCGGGATGTTGATAAACCCTTCCTGATGGCTGTAGAAGATGTGTTCTCAATCACAGGTCGTGGTACTGTAGCCACTGGTCGGATTGAACGGGGTGTAGTCAAAGTTGGCGATAACGTTGAACTAGTGGGTATCAGAGATACTCGCGCTACTACCGTAACTGGAATTGAAATGTTCAAGAAGAGTCTTGAGCAAGGTATGGCTGGAGATAACGCTGGCGTACTACTCCGGGGTATCCAGAAGACTGATATTGAACGGGGTATGGTAATTGCCAAACCAGGTTCAATTAAACCTCATAATGAATTTGAAGGTGAAGTGTACGTCCTCACAGAAAAAGAAGGTGGTCGTAAGACTCCATTTTTCGCTGGCTACCGTCCTCAGTTCTACGTGCGGACAACCGATGTAACTGGTACTATCAAAGCCTACACCTCCGATGAAGGCAAAGAAGTAGAAATGGTGATGCCAGGCGATCGCATCAAGATGACAGTAGAATTGATCAACGCGATCGCGATTGAACAAGGAATGCGCTTCGCTATCCGCGAAGGTGGTCGCACCATCGGTGCTGGTGTCGTCTCCAAAATTATCAAGTAGCACCTTTTTGCTCATAACAAAGGAGCAGAGATGGTATGTATTTTGCCTCTCTGCTCCTTTCTCTTCCCTCTATAAATAAGGTAATAGGTTACAGGGGACAGGTAATAGTTTTCTGTAACCTTTACCCTGTAACCTTTAACCTGTAAATACTCCCCTAATTACGCAGAACCTGGAAAATTAAAGATGGCAACTCTACAGCAGCAGAAGATTAGAATTCGCTTACAAGCCTTTGACAGGCGGTTATTAGATACATCTTGCGAGAAGATTGTAGACACAGCTAACCGCACCAACGCTACAGCTATAGGCCCAATTCCTTTACCAACAAAACGCCGGATCTATTGTGTGCTGCGATCGCCCCACGTAGATAAAGATTCACGGGAGCACTTTGAAACCCGTACTCATCGCCGGATTATTGACATTTACCAGCCCTCTTCTAAGACTATTGATGCCCTGATGAAATTGGATCTACCATCGGGCGTAGATATCGAAGTCAAACTTTAATTTAGTCATTAGTCATTAGCAAAGGACAAAGCGCAAAGTCGAGCCAGTCGCACAGGAAGGGTTTCCCCACTTGGGCGTTAGCGATAGCGAAGCGTTAGCGAGTCATCGAGCGTCAGCGGTAGCGACGCAGGAGCGTCACTGGCGTTGAGCGGAGGTTTCCTCCAATCAGAACTTTGTAACAGAGGACAAATGACATTAGTATGAATATTTACACAGCCCTGAAGAAATATATCTCAGGGCTTTTATTTAGCTAGGAAACAAATGATAGAATGTAGATAAAGTACGGGAAAAGTAGAGAAAAAGAAATTTTAAAGATTAAGTTTATACCAAAGCAACAATGACATCATCTTCTAAAATTGCAGTTCGCGAATTACCTCTATTCCCGTTACCTGAAGTAGTTCTGTTTCCTACCAGACCATTACCCCTACACATCTTTGAATTCCGCTACCGAATCATGATGAACACGATTTTGGAGAGCGATCGCAGGTTCGGTGTTTTGATGTTTGATCCAGTCAAAGGTACAATAGCAAACACTGGTTGTTGCGCCGAAATAATTCATCATCAACGGCTACCAGATGATCGGATCAAGATGATGACTTTAGGGCAGCAAAGATTTCGTGTATTAGAATATGTTCGTGAAAAGCCATATCGGGTTGGCTTAGTTGAGTGGATTGAAGACCAACCACCGACTAAAGATTTGCGACCTTTATCTTCTGAGGTAGAACAATTATTGCGAGATGTAGTGCGTCTGTCAGCCAAATTAACCGAACAAAATATCGAACTGCCAGAAGATTTACCCGATTTACCAACAGAGTTATCTTATTGGGTAGCCAGTAACCTTTATGGTGTCGCCGCAGAGCAGCAATTATTGTTAGAAATGCAAGATACTGTAACTCGTCTAGAGCGGGAAGCAGAAATTTTAACTTCTACTCGGAATCACTTAGCAGCTCGCGCTGTTCTCAAAGATACATTTAACGAAAAGTGAGGAGTTAGGAAGAAATAACAACAAATAATTTATAGTCCCAAACAGATAACTCTTAACTTTTCAAGTAAGGGTGCTGATCGGTAAAACATTGTAAGCGCCAAAAATTTTTAAAATCTCTGTGTGAATAGTTAATTCTGCTAAAGCAGATTGCATTTGTGCTTCCTTGGCATCTGCTTCTAAATCCATAAAAAACAAGTATTCGCCTAGCGATCGCTTCGTCGGACGAGATTCAATCCGACTGAGGTTAATTCCTAGTTGAGCAAATATTTGCAAAGGTTTTACTAATGCTCCGGGTGTGTTGGCAGGCATAGTAAAAGCCAGTGATGTGTGACTAGCAGGTGCTTTTGTTGCCTGGTATGCAGCGTCCATTTTACCTTGACTTACCACCCAAAAACGAGTAAAGTTTTCTGGATTGTCGTTGATACCACTAGCAAGTATCGGCAGGTTGTAGAGTTGGGCTGCTCTACTAGAAGCGATCGCTGCCGTTGTTGTATCTTGCTCCAGTCGCTGTAGTGCTTCGGTTGTGGAATTACCGGGAATAATCTGTACTGTTGAGAGAAACCGCTCTAACCATCCCTGACATTGTGCCAAAGCTTGTGGGTGGGAGTAAACAGTTTTAATTTTATCTAAATTAGACGCGCAAGAAATTAACGTATGGGCAATGGGTAATACTAAAGCCAACTGAATTCGCAAACTGTCCAACTGCCATAGTGTATCCATTGTTGTAGTCACACTCCCTTCAATAGAATTTTCTACTGGCACAACAGCCAAGTGAGCTTGACCATTAGCAACGGCGTGCAGTGATTGAGGGATAGTGGGGTAGGTGCATAATATAGCTTCAGTTCCCGTACTTTTGCTCAACCAGTTGACATAAAAAACAGCTGCTTGTTCTGTGTAAGTGCCGGGAGGCCCTAAATGTGCGATTGATAAAGTCATGCTTTTAGCCTTGAGTTGCAAGTTTAATGCGTAGGTAGAAATTATGATATTTTGCTTTGGTAAATATATCCAACCTTTACTCTTACTTAAACACTGTTATCTTTAAAATTTATACACTAAAGCGATAGAACGAAATATGTATTTAAGAAAATAAGTTATGGAAATCAGTCTTTTAATAGATAGATTTCCTAGCAGTTTTTTGCTAAATTCTTCTGAAGATTTAAGAGCAATGATATTGGTTTCTACCCAAATAAATGAGCATAGTCTTGATTTTGTGTCAAGATTTAAATTCTAATCTATATTTATTGAACTAAAGATAGAATGAGCGTACCAACTTTTTGCTAACAATGTATAGCTGATTTCTAGTCAAGAAACTTTGTACTTTTCTAATAATCAGAACTAAGTTGTTAAAAAATATTAAAATTAAGAAACATATATTTTTATCAGCTCATGGCTACCCGGTTTACTGCCTCCCAATCGGTTGAAATCGCTGTTCCAGAGCAGCCTATTCCTATTCAGCACTACTTGCGTCAGCCTCAACGCCTGGTTAAGGCTTTGGTTGAGAATAGCCGGATTCAGCAGCTTTCTGAAGAAGTATTTCGCTTGAAAATGCGTCCGCTGACTTTTATGTCATTGAGTATTCAACCAACTGTAGACATGAGAGTCTGGGCAGAATCAAATGGAATAATTTATTTGCGATCGTTAGGTTGTGAAATTTTAGGTTTCGAGTATATTAACCAGCGCTTTGCTCTCAATTTAAAAGGGTATTTGTCTCCCAAAGAGTTTAGTACTGGTACTCGCCTGCAAGGAAAAGCTGATTTAGAAGTGCTGGTGGATTTCCCACCGCCATTCTCCTTCACTCCTAAGCCAATTTTAGAAGCTACTGGCAATGGTTTGCTCAAAAGCGTGCTGTTGTCGGTTAAGCAACGGTTATTAAATCAACTTTTGACGGATTATCGTTACTGGGTAATATCACAAACCAAAGATAAAGAACTTGATAGTGATACTACTGAATTCCCAATCCTGAATGCTGAGTAATTATTTAATCACTCAGTACTCAGACCTTTGATTTGGCAAGGACGAAAAGACTGACGATGTAAAGGCGAGGGCCCGTATTGTTGCAAAGCCAGCAAATGCCGCTGGCTACCATAACCCTTGTTACACTCCAGGTTGTACATAGGGTATTTTAATGCCAAACGCACGATCAATTCGTCACGCCAAACTTTAGCGACAATACTAGCAGAGGCAATAGCGAGCGATCGCTCGTCCCCTTTAACTATTGTTTGTTGCGGCAATCGCAAATCTTTGATTAACTGATTGCCGTCAATCAAGCAAAGTGCAGGCTGTACTTTTAACTTCAGCACAGCCCGCCTCATTGCTAACAGCGTTGCTTGCAAAATATTTATTTTGTCAATTTCGGCAGTAGAAGCAAACCCTATTTTCCAGTCTATAGCTAGCTCACAAATTTGCTGCGCTAGCTGAGTTCTCCGAGAACTAGACAACTTTTTACTGTCTTTAATTTTAGCTGCTATCAGTATTGGCAAAGCGCGATCTGGTAGGATCACTGCTACCGCTACCACAGGGCCAAACAGAGCGCCTCGCCCTACTTCATCCACACCTGCAACCAACCCTGGAATCCCTGACAAGGTAGAAAACTCCAGCCAAGTGGATTGTTCCAAAGGCGTTGGCAATGTTTCTACCATAATGTAAATTAATTATCCTCGATCGCTGAGGAACGACGGCGGCGGCGACGGCTGGCTGTGGCGCTACTATTAGCTTCACTTTCATCTGCGATCTCTTTCTCGGCAGCAGTAGCTTTCGCAGACAAGTGTCCCGAAGGATTCACAGTCAACTCCGATGCTTCAGTTGTCTCTTCGATCAAAGATTTTTGTTCTGACTCAATAACTTTTGGTGTCGGTATTTTGCTGGCAGTTATTTCAGGTGTTGCCTTTTGGGCAATAGTGATTATTTCAGGTGTTGCTTTTTGGACAATAGTTGATTCTGAAGTTGATTCAATTGGAGTCGTTGGCTGTTGACCGGGCTGAATCACATTAATAATCACAGACTTGGTATTTTTAACCTCTTGCTCTAACTTCACCAAGGGAGATATTCCCATCAAAGCAAATATATCCTGTTCTTGGAGGCTCATTTCTACAGTTCTAATCTCCGGTGGTTCTACCACTGGCTTAACAGGTTCTGCCTTAATAATTTTAGTGCGCTCTACTCTTTCACTCCAGCCTGGTTTACCAAGAGTGGGTGAGGGAATTTCTGGCGCAACTCCTAATTCTGGTTCTGTATCTAGGTCTAAATCTGGCTCGTTAACAAAAGCTAGGGGATTGGGAACAGTCCGAGCTTCATCTTTCCCGTTTAATCCATTGACACCAATTCGACTACGGCGAGTCCGGGTACGACGCTTATCATTAAGTTCTTGATAACTAGGATGATTGATCAGATTGAGGTTGCTCAATTCTGAGTCGCCGTCAAATGCTTCCCCAAATCCATCATAGGTTTCTCTTGGTTCTGGGATGCGGGCAGATGACTGACGTGGTTCTCGGTGAGGCAAGGATACAAAACGCTCGCGCTCTGGTGTCTCTGCTGGTATCGGTAATCGGTTTTCGAGTTCTCCAGGCAGACGCACGGTATGTCCTAAACCACCACAGGTGGGGCAAGTTTCCCCAAACAATTCATAAATATTTTGACCCTGACGTTTGCGGGTCAATTCTACTAGACCTAGTTCGGTAAGTTGGGCAATCTGGGGACGAGCTTTGTCTGCTTTGAGTGCTTTATTAAAGTGTTCGAGAACTTGCAGTTGATCGCGTCGCGATTCCATATCGATAAAATCAACGACGATCACCCCAGCGATATTTCGCAGACGCAACTGGCGAGCAATTTCTGTTGCCGCTTCGCAATTTGTCCACAAAACTGTTTCTCTAGCTGTTGCCGATCGCGTGAAGGAACCTGAGTTAACATCGATTACGGTTAATGCCTCCGTCGGTTCGATGATGATGTAACCGCCAGAAGGTAGGTCTACCCTTGGCTTGAGGGCTTCTCGAATGGCAGCAGTGATGCGGAAGTACTCTAAAATTGGGGAGCGATCGCGATGATGGTCTATTAACAATCCCTGCGGTGTTTGACCGCCACTCCAATTCTGCAAGTACTGTTTGACGCGCTTCAAACCAGTACTAGAATCTACGACAATCCGATTTACATCCGCGCCATACATATCCCGCAATACGCGCTGGATAAAGTCATCGTCTCGGTTGAGCAGTGCTGGAGCACGAGTGGAATGGGCTTCCTGCTGAATGGCCTCCCATTGCTTTTGCAGTAACTCCAAATCTTCCATAATTGCTTCTTCTGGTTTGCCTTCTGCTTCTGTACGCACAAGCAAACCCATTCCCGCCGGTTTGACCAAAATCGCCAGTGCTCGTAAGCGGTTGCGCTCACTTTCACTTTTAATCCGTCGAGATAAATTTACGCCCCGACCATAAGGCATCAGTACTACGTAGCGTCCGGGTAAAGTAATATTACCCGTGAGCCTGGGTCCTTTCGTCCCCGTTGGCTCTTTCATTACTTGCACCAAAACTTTCTGTTGTGGTGTCAGTAGTTCTGTAATTGCGGTTGCGGTACGCTTGAGCTTCAATGGCCCCAAGTCGGTGACGTGAATAAAACCGTTGCGCTCTGGGTCTCCAATATTGACAAATGCCGCATCTATCCCAGGTAATACGTTTTCTACTACTCCTAAGTAGATATCACCTATTTGATGATGACCTGTAGCAACAACAAGTTCCTGTATTTGGTCTTCAGAAAAAACCGCAGCAATTTGGTGCTGCTCCGCGATGATAATTTGTTTTGGCATTCAATTTCCTCAAAAATTGGCAGCACTTACAGGTTTGAGGTTTGTTGTATCAAGTCCGGTTAATTACTTAATAATTCAAAACTACCTGCGTCTTTGCGTCAGTTTGAACTATCAGTGTTTCTCGGTTTGATATTATACTTTCGCTGCCCTCGCAACCCTCAAGAGGCGCTACTGATAATAAAAATCGCAAATCTGAGCTTCTAAGTTAAATAGCTATTGGCGCTCTTAAGAGCGTTTTCACGGCTGATTATTCCAGAACTGCTGCATATCGTTTAAGCAATTAAATCAACCGTCGTGGTTGATTTATAATGCAATACTCTCAATCAAAAGAGTTCTGAGTTGAAAGTTATAAATCCTGAGTGAGCATTTTAACTCAGGATGCTTTATTTGAGAGGAACCTACTGAATTCGTTAAGAAAAAGAAACTATTTCTATTTTCCATTCCCCGGATTTATCTTAGGGTTATACTCAGCAGCGCCAGTTACTACCCTACCTTGAGCCGCTCTAGCCTAAGACAAGCAGCGCTTTGCGCGTCTGGTGAACGTCTACAAGTCGGCAAAACCGACGGCAGTTGCTTTAACTCTAAAAAAAGTAATGTAATGCACTAGCTTTTGAGCACTACATGGATTAGACATTCAGCAGTTGTTTAAAAAGCATGAATTTAGAGAAGCTAACCGAGCCTGCTGTTAGTTACTGATTCACAAGGTAGCTATAGAGAAAGTGTGCATTCTTTAATCTGCTTTTTGTTTGTCTAGGATAAAATCCTAGAAGTTGCACTCTAATATCTTTGCTTTCGCCCCCTGAATACCAGGGTAGTGAACCAGCTAATTCAATGCAGCGCCAGAAAATTTCTCTTCACCCTATTCTAACGCAACCTTGCTAAAAATCAATTCCTATGAGCTGCCATCTTGGGACAACTACTAGCAAGTTGCCCTACAGGGATTATACCCCTAAAATTAGCCGATTGCGGTGGATGTGCAGGAGTTTAAATTCTACATTAGCCACTGTCTCTAGCATAAACAGGATTTGTTCGGGACGCAACAGCAAACCGTCTTGGCGATAGCTACCTAGATAACGGATTACAGATGACATAGATTCTGCTTTGTGATTATGGGTTTCTACTAATTCCAGTTCAAACAAGCGATCGCGCAGATTTATTAACTGGCTCTTGCCTGACTTAGTTATTTGCTCGTACCAAAGTTCCTTTTTTGCTTTGATTGTATCAATCCAGTTTTGCCATTGTATAGGTGTTATTTCTACAAGTGCTGCTACAGTAATTAAATACTCTACGGACTCTAGCAGTTGGGTAGCGGCACTAGCTTTTAAATCTATCTGCTCCACATTATATATAGGTATATCTGTAGGCATTTCACGAGCCAACTTTTCTCGGAAAGTATTAACTTCCACTGGCACAGTTAACTCAAAATCTGCAATTTCACAGCTGCTAGTAGCTCCTAGAGCCAAAGCAGTTGCTAGAGAAATCCGTGGCATTGGGTGAAATCCACCAGTAAAAGCAATTGGTAAGCTTGCTCGCCGCACAACTCGGTCAAAGAGACGGATTAAATCCAGATGGCTCATCAAAGCCATATTACCTTGTTTTCCAAACCAAACTCGCAGTCTTTGCGCCTTAGTTGTGTTGGGGACAAACTCACCAGCGAATTTTGGGATAGCAGGTGATTCAATCACCACGTTATGCCCAAAGTCGGTACCACAGACGCCACAATGAGAACAACCTTCAAAAGAGCAGTCAGGTACAATTGCAGCTTCTAGAGCGCGTTGCAAGTCTTCTTGGAGCCACTTTTTGTCAATCCCGGTATCAATATGATCCCAAGGTAGGGGAATATCGAGGGAGTGGGAAGAAACGCGATTAATGGCGTCTGTACTAGAGAGTGAGGAGTTAGGAGTTAGGAGGAGTTGGGTATTTTCTCCATCTTCGAATCTGCTCCTCTGCTCTTCTGCGTAAAACAAATTCCATTCGCCATTTTCTACTTGGCGGTATTTCCAATCTAAATCAGCTTGGGCGATCGCAGACCCCCAAGCAATAAAAGCCCGATCTAAATTTTCATACCAGGAATCCATACCAGCACCTAATTCCCACGCACGGCGGACTACTTTGCTCAAATTGCGATCACCTCGTCCGACAAAATCTTCCATTGCCGAAATGCGGACATCGGTAAAATTTACCTTCACTGCCTTGATTCGGCGGAATTCTTGCCGCAACAGGTTTTGCTTTCGCTTAAATTCAGCAGTAGAAACTGAATGCCACTGGAATGGTGTATGGGGCTTGGGCGTAAAGTTAGAAATTGTCAGGTTAAAGTTTAGGGGTTTTCTGCCTTTGCCCCGACATTCTCGCTGTAGCCAGCTTACTGTTTCCGCAATGCCCACAACGTCAGCATCCGTTTCACCTGGCAAGCCAATCATAAAATACAACTTGATTTTATCCCAGCCTTGTTCCCAAGCGGTTTTTACTCCCCGCAATAATTCTTCATTTGTCAACCCCTTATTCACAATGTCTCGCATCCGCTGAGTACCAGCTTCTGGAGCAAAAGTTAGTCCACCTTGCCGTGTACCTCCAAGGATATTGGCAATATTCTCATCAAATCTGTCTACCCGTTGGCTTGGTAGAGTCAGAGAAATATTTTCATTTTTTAAGCGATTTTTGATTTCCATCCCTACTGCTGGTAGGGACAAATAATCAGAACAACTCAGAGATAGTAGGGAAAACTCATTGTAACCAGTTGCCCGCATCCCTTGTTCAATTGCTTCTACAACCCGATCGGGTTCTACATCCCGTGCTGGTCGAGTCAGCATTCCTGGTTGACAGAAGCGACAGCCACGAGTGCAACCACGCCGAATCTCAATGGTCAAGCGGTCATGCACCGTTTCTACATAAGGAACTAGCCCAATGGAATATGCTGGTATGGGATTTGCAACCCGTCGCAGAATTCGTTTTGGCACATCCAGGCGACGAGGATGAACTGAACCATCCTTTGCCATATCGTAAAACTGAGGGACATATACGCCAGGTATCTGTGCCAAATCAAGTAACAGATGTTCCCGACTCAATCCTGCTTGTTTGCCTTCTTCCAACACTAAACCAATTTCTGGCAGTAGTTCTTCTCCATCTCCAAGGGCGAAAAAGTCGAAGAAGTCAGCATAAGGCTCAGGATTCGATGTCGCTGTTTGCCCACCAGCAAAAATCAACGGAAAGCATGACTGGGTATCGGTAAGTTCCCCCCTACCCTCCTGCTCCTCTGCCCCTATACTTCCCTGCCTTTCTCGCCACGTCAATGGAATTCCAGCCAAATTTAACATTTCGAGGACGTTAGTTGCACCCAGCTCGTAACTGAGGCTAAAGCCTAAAATGTCGAATTCTGTCAGCGATCGCTTTGATTCTACCGCAAACAATGGCGTATTCGTTTCGCGTAGTTTGCCTGCCAGGTCTTTTCCTGGGAGGTAGGCGCGATCGCACAATTGACGCGGTTGGGCATTCAAGATGTTATAAAGGATAATGTGCCCTAAATTAGATGCACCGACTTCATATATTTCTGGGTAGGTTAAAACCCAACGTATTGCTGCCGTATCCCAAGGTTTGTGTACTGCTAACAGCTCGTTACCCAGGTAACGGGCTGGTTTTAAAATATCTGACGTTATTAATCTTTCAACTGCAACAACCACTGTGCTATCTTCTAGCTACCTTAATTACAGCTATCCAATCCTAACATTAGCATTGAATTAGGTCTTCTGACAGAGTTTATCGTTGCAACTTACAACTCCTTTACAAAAAGCCCATTTATTACGCGAACTTTTGTGCTTTTACATAAAGTTATGTTTGGGCCAATTCGGCTTCAGTGTCTAATATTTCAAATACTCTATCGAGTTGCGTCAGTTCAAAAATAATTCTAATTTGTGGAGCAACAGCGCAAAGTCGGCAACTTCTTCCTAAAGTAAGAGCCAGCTTGTGTGTAGATAACAATGCCATCAACCCCGTGCTGTCTAACGATTCTACTGCTGCGAGGTCTACTACCAAGATGGAAATAGCATTTTGCGCCAACGCTGTAGTCATATCTCGTTCAAAATCCAAGGCGTTTGCAGCATTTAAACACCCTTGGGGACGAATAACTGCAATCTTGGGATAGTTAAGCACTGCCTGCATAGTTACATCCTATTAAGAATTTTGAAGCGTCAAGCTAAGGATTATTTGAACATAAACTCTATTTTGTTGCATCGACCATACGTCTTAGCTCTCTTTGCTAAATCTTTATTTCTTTAGTATGTCTGTTTAAAGATTGTTATAATTCCAGGTTAAAATGTGTTTAAATATACTTTTTTTTCATGTAACTTCAAAAACAATCAACTATAGACGGCCATAGAGCAGATAATTTATCAGTAACTATGCTGACAAACCTTGCTTAGTCTATAAATAAAGCTAATTTAGCTAAGTCTTAACGTTAGGTTAAATCTCTCACTTTAGCGTTGCTGATAGCATACGGCAAAGTCATAGTGAATTATCTATCTAACTAATTAAATTGTGATATATATCACTACTAAGTTAGTATTTTGATCACTCTTTATATTGAGGCTGATCTGGGATGATTAGTGTCATATTACGGTTGGATTATTACTTATGAGAACTCAGTACGCTATTCGTAAATTGGTAGAAAAAGCTCTTGACATTAAAAAACTAACTCCTGAGATAGAGAATGAAATTAATTCAGAGCTAACAGAACTAGGTTATATTTCTGATGTTGATTACGAGGCCCTAGAATTATTAATGGCAGAGATGGATGCTGGACGAATCCAGTTGGTTCCTAGCCTGGGATTTTAAAATAATTCATAATGACGCTCTCTACGTTCGCGCAGCGTGTCGCAGACAGAAGTTGTGTATAGCTTGCTTCTGTGTGAGAATACAAGCACTCCCTAACGTAATTCGTAATTAAATTTAGCAGGGAGATACAAGGGCGATATCATTACTAGTATTTTTCTATAAGGTTGATTATTTCAATACTTAAGGTAGCGTAAACTGTATTAAAAAATATCTACATTGTGCATTCGTAGTAAATCTTCATACAGTTCGCTAAATGCTTAAAAAAATTCCTCCCAATCTGTTTGCTGAATTTGTCTACAAGCGGAATGAACTTGTTGCTAAGGGAGTTGATATCATCAATATGGCTACTAGCGATCCAGATAAACTGACTTTTAGTCATATCCTTCAGGTGATGTATGAGGTGATTGAGGAGGCTGCTAACCACAATTATCCACCTTACTAAGTACACGTCACCAGAAAAAAGGTGCGGAAATTAAGCTGCGCTCGCAAGGTCTATTTTGGGCGTAGAATTGGAACCTGGAATTTGACATTTAGCAATAACTTTTAAAGTTGATTTTTCACTCCAACTAAAAGGATGTGCTTTTGTATTCCATTTAGAAATAAAAGCTTGTAAACGCGCACTTAAAGCTTTTTTATCAGCAAAATCAGCAATTTTGAGAGGTTGATGTTGGAGAATACTAAACCATTGCTCAACTTGATTCATCGATGAACAGTGTACAGGGGGATGATGGAACACAAAACGTGGGTGTTTAACTAACCAAGCTCTGACTTTCTGACCTTTATGTACATTTAAATTGTCCAACACCAGATGAATTGTTGTGATTTGTCAGGGAATCTCCGATTCCAAATACTCAAGGAAAGCAATAAACTCTTCTTGACGCTTGCGGTCAGAGGGATATCAAAAGCGGCAAATAAATTCAGTGCTCCTTTTCGTTCATATTCATGTTCAACTCGAAAAGGCAGATCTGGTTTTACTGAAAGTTTCTCAGCAAGGCCAACATTAATATTGCACGGGCACGTTTTGCCAAACCCACTGGAGTTGTTGACTTTCGCAACCAACTTTCTTGTACATCTTGCTGCTCGCCAGTTATTTCAACCCGGATACTTGAAATATGTCCTTGCATGTCTGATTTTTATGCCACCCGACAAAAAAATTTTCCTCTATTTCCGACCCTTTTTTGCAGTGACGTGTACTAAGGAACGAAAAAAATTCGGGTGTGAAGGATGTAGCAATAGAATTTCACAGTCTTCAACGCATGGAAAATGCTGGTATTCGCTACAGTTGAGAAAGAGATTGGGAATTAGGGACACTTCTCTACCAAAGGCTGTGCCAACGACCAGCTTAGTGCATCGCTGGGGACTGGGAAGACAAGAGGGACAAGGAAGACAAGGAAGAATTATTCAAGAAGTCTTTATGTTGCCTAATCCAATGCCTAATTCCTAATTCCCAATCCTCAACCCCTCTTGATATGCTTGCCAAAGTTGGTGAATAAACTGACTGAGTTGTTGCTTCGCGACTGAATCAGGTTCAGCTTTTGGTTCTTTCGCTAAAAGTTGGCTCAAGAAGGTAATTACTTCTGTGTCTAATGCTGGGCGAAATAAATTGGCAGGCCAAAGTAAGTCAGATGCATCTCGCAAATCGGTAATTAGGGGTAATTCTTCTATGAAAGTAACCATTAATAAAGGACGCACCCAGCATAGCTGGCGGGAAACTACAAATTGAATGACTTCTGCATACAGGTTTCTGTCGCCATACTCTAGAGACACAATTTGTCCCGCTTGAAGAAAATCTAGGCTCATGTCCATCTTAGGCAGGGGCAAGGATTATTTTGCTTGCAACTTCCTTAATCTTAAAAGGGAAAATGCGCTACGTTTAAGAAAAGCTTCTGTAAGATTAGGGTAGCACTCTTATGGCAGCTATGTCTTAGACGTGTGCCTTATTAAGTGGCTACGCAAAACTAATACAACCAATCCCTGCCAGCAAAGGGTTTTCCTCGCATAGTATCTGAGCAAAAATACTATAGAATAGGTAAACAACTGTTGAGCGATCGCAAAACAGAAACTTTGTTGTAGTGAAGTAACGAGAAAAGAGCAAAGAGCCGTGTCAGTTGAAACCATTGAAAAGCGTTCCACATCCCGCAAGCTCGCGCCTCGGTATCGCGTTTTGCTCCATAACGATGACTACAACTCTATGGAGCATGTTGTACAGTCACTAATAGTCACTGTACCTAGCCTTACCCAACCCCAAGCTGTGAGCATCATGATGGAAGCCCATACTAACGGGCTAGCTTTAGTCATTACTTGCGCCCTAGAACACGCTGAGTTTTATTGCGAAACATTGAAAAGTCACGGTTTAAGTAGCACCATTGAACCTGATGAATAGTCATTAGTCATTGGTCATTAGTCGAAATTTAGAGTATTGGCTGCTGATTAGTGACTTATTTAGTATGAAAAAAAACCTTGTCCGTTTAGCTGAACGCCCTGCCCTTATTAGGCTGGGTGCTTTTATTTTGACTTTATTGTTGCTATGGTTGCCATTGGCTACACCAATATACTTACTAGTGCATGATTCAAACTTAGAAAGTATATTGACATTAGTATTGTTATATGCAGTATTTATTTTGATTTTGAGATTATGGGGTAAATATGTCTACCAGCAGCCCCAAATTCTGCGGCATTATGGTTTAGAATTCACGCGGCAAAACGGTGTAGATTTACTGCGTGGCTTGGCTCTGGGCATAATTAATATTTTGATACTTTTTGGGGTAGAAAGTTTTTTGGGTTGGTTGGTGTGGCAACAACCGAAAGTTTTTTTGCTGAAAGTGATTTTAGAAGGTTTACTTGTTGGCTTTGGTGTTGGACTTGCTGAAGAATTGTTATTCCGAGGCTGGTTACTAGATGAATTACAACGAGATTACAGTCCGCGTGTGGCATTGTGGACAGATGCAACTGCCTTTGCTACATTGCACTTTATTAAACCCTTGGAGGCAATTATTCATACACTGCCGCAATTTCCAGCTTTAGTATTGTTGGGGTTAACGCAGGTATGGGGAAAGCGTTGGCGGAGGGGACGCTTGGGTTTTCCAATTGGTTTGCATGGTGGTTTAGTTTGGGGTTACTACATTATTAATGTAGGTAAATTAGTGAAATATTCTGGTCAAGTTCCTGATTGGGTAACAGGTGTGAATAATAATCCCCTGCAAGGAGTGATGGGGGTGTTGTTAATGAGTGTATTATCTTTGTGGGTACGCGGGCGTGGGCGATCGCCTCTCTGATAAGATCAGCACTGGCTTACATACATACCTAGCATTTGTGGAACCAACAGAAGAGCAATACTTGGTAATAAATGCCCTAGAAGCTCTAAATTTACTTGTTTGGAGATTATATGATGAAGACACAGGGTATTGGCACATTCAAACTCCTAGCACTATTTTACCCTTGGCAACGATATTACAAAACGGCGAAGTAGTGACCTTCGGATGGGAATAAAACGATGACGCAATTTAGTACCATTAAACAGCAGCAAGCCCAAAGAATATTAGAACTATTTGCGATCGCGCGTCAGCGATATTTAGATGCAGGAGGAAATCCTCAATGCACTCCTAGCGGACTCAAGCAAGATGATTATATGACAGATGAGGAAAGGCAAGAAGCGCTGGTATTAGGAAGGCAAATTTTCCCACAAGAATATATTGATAATCGCAAATCGCCAAAAACGTAATAGATGATTGAATGGGTGTCAGCTATAGCAGACAACATCAAATATCCTTCCGTGGAAAGCTAGTCTATTCTTCACTACACGCTATATCGATTTTCTGTGTAGAAGGTGCTTTTCCCGAATTGGCACATAGTTATAATCAGTTATGTTAAGCCCACTATGCTATGAGCTTTAGTTTAGATAGCTTTCAACTCGACGGTATCATAACTGGAAAAATCATTAAGCTGGAGCCTACAGGTGTTCTGGTTGATTTTGATACAGATGAACTAGCTTTTGTGCCATTAGTAGAGCTATCATTCGCTGAGATTCAGTCCCCAGAAGAAGCCCTGCAACTAAATGAAATCCGAGAATTTCTGGTTGTGGGAAATTACGATGGTGAACACGATATTTTCTTCTCTCATTGTTCGCCTGAGACACTGAAAGATAGCCATCGCTTGTACGAGGTTGCATTGGATCTGGCTTCTAAAAAATGTGGTCATCCTATAAGTAGAGAATATCTGATCGTACACACTAAAATTCGTGCTGTTCATGGAGGCGGGGTATCAGCAAGGATTCAGTGGTTCTTATGTTCTCAAGAGCATCCTCCAACGGTTTCTTTTTCAATTCGCAAACTAGAGATGCGAACAGCATGGGAACGGGTACGGCAATTACAGGCTGAGGACGTAACAGTATATGGAAAAATCCTTAAAAAAATTAGGCAGGGTGCAATAGTGAAAATTGAGGGTTTGCAAGGCTTAATTCGTACTTATGTTGATAAGCATAGGGAAGAATTGGTAGTAGGAGAGGAACTTCCTCTCAAGATTATAAAAGTGGAAGAGGAGTTTAATAATGGCTTATTACTGATCCATCGCTCTGTTTCAATCAGACTTAGGCAGTTACAGGTTGGTCAGGTTGTTAGCGGTACTATACGACGTATCAAAGACTATGGTGTGTTTGTTGATATTGGAGATTTATATGCCTTGTTGCCGACTTCAAAGATGATCTTTTCATCTTTTGACCATCCAAATCAAGCCTTCAAAGTTAATGACTACTTGAAGGTAATGATCATCAAACTAGATGCTGAAAATGGTCGAGTTGTTCTAGAGAATTGTGGAAGTGCAGCATAACAATCCTGGTGCAACGGACTATAGTATTCTGGGCAGTTGTTGATAATCATGAATTGCCAAAAATGTACCAAATTACTACATGGGTGTCAGCTACAGCACGCAGCATCAAATATCCTCCCGTGGAAAGTTAGCCCATTCTTCACTACGGGCTACATCAATTTCCTCTGTAGAAGGTGCGTTTCCTAAACAGCACATAGCCCCCACAAGGATTGGCGGGGATGGGTAGACAGTTTATCTGTTAACTCACGTTCTATATTAGGAGCAATTTGCTGGATCAAACGTACTTTGTCCATAGTTGAAAACTGCTTTGCTAGTTTGATAACTTCTTGTAGACTCACAAATTTTTATCTGCTTCATCTGCAAAAATTTTAACAATAGCTAAGAATACTGCAAAACGGCGAAACCGTGACTTTCGGATGAGAATAAAAACTAATTTACCTTGCGCGATCGCACCTAAGCCACATTTTTGACTGAGATAATTCCTTCACTACACCACTGGATCAGTAGCCATTTGTCAGAATCTTTATCCAGTGCTGGCTTGAGACGGAAATTAAAAACCTTTTGCCATACCTCTAGTCCATACTGGAATACAAAATCTGTCTCCAGTTCTTTGAACTGTTCCCATTGCCGATTTGCGATCGCAGTCAACATGGGAATAATTGCGGTAATTGAGACTTGTGCGGCGACGGGTGTCATTTGCGGAAATTTTAACAATACCCAAGTATACTGGGCTTTTCGGTACAATCTTTATGCAAGAGTCTCAACCACAGTACCCACCACACACGCTTTATTCAAATTAACGCCGCTTAAATTTGCACCTTCTAACTCTGCACAAAGCAAATTCGCCCCTGAAAAATTTGCCCCTGCCAAATTCGCCCCCCGCAAGTCAGCTTCTTCCAGGTTTGCTTCACTCAACAAAGCCCCTTGTAAATCGGCTCGACTCAAGTCTGCACCTTTAAGATTTGCCCCAGTCAGGTTTGCACCGCGCAAATCAGCACCGCGCAAGTCTACGCTTTGTAAGTTCACATTCATCAAATTGGCACCACTCAAGAAAGCACCTACCAATGACACATCACTGAGTCTGGCTCCCATCAAGTTAGCGCCACGCAAGTTACTACCCCGCAAGTCAGCACCTGTTAAATCTGCTTGCATCAGGTTTGCTCCTATGAGGTTCGCCCGCAAGTCAGTTTGTTGAAGGTTAGCTCCCATCAAATTTGCCCCTTCCAAATGCCCACCTTCGAGTTTAGAACCAGCGAAATTAGTGCCGACAAGGGTAGCGCCAGCAAGATTAATCCGGCTTAAATCCAGTCGGGAGAGCTCCTCGTCTTCTAAATTTGCCCCTGGAAGTTGTTTGAGTTTTCCTAATTTAATGGCTTCAATATTCATGTAAAGTAACTACCAATCTCCTCACTTATCTTGCTGTGGCTATCCCATTGGGAATCAAGTATCCAGATGCCGGCGCTAAATTTGGGTGTCATCAAGGGTAAGTCAAGTCCCTGTTGTAAACCCATTACTAATAAAGCTAGGGTATCTATAAGTTTAGGGTCAAAGCGGGTAGATTGTTGCTGTCTGCACTCATCTAAAGCTTGAGTAAATATCTGTTCCCGGCTTTGATTTGACGATTTTTGCTGATTGATTCGCCACTGAAAGTCTGCCAATAATGCCAAAATTCTCGACTCTAAGGGAATTTCATCTCTAGCTAAACCTCCTGGTTCTCCTAAACCATTCCACCACTCGGTTTGGTGAGTAATAATTTGGGCAACGGCTCGCAGTCGTGGCATTGTTCGCAATACTTGCGCTCCTGGTATTAAAGGACAACAGGGGGCGTCTTCTTGATAGCGTGTCGGTATACTACCAGAAGTGAGGACACTTTCTGCATTTTGTAATGGATCTATGCGATGCAACAAAGCCGCTAGCCGCAATCTCTTAATCTGCCATGCAGGAAGATCCAAAAGCTGGGCAATCGCTTCCGCAAGAACTACTACTTCCGCAGCTGCCATTGGATTGTTGACATCTGCCATATCCATCAGTTGCGCCATTCGCAAAAAGGCTTGGATTTCGTTAGAAACCAAGTTGCGATCTAGGGTTTGTTTCTGAAGCGCTGTGGGGATGGATAAATTCTCTTGCCCAGTCTGGAGGTAATCTACTACACGGGAGACAACTGCACCTAAATTTTGGGTTCTGTCCATTGACGGTACAATTTGCTGTTTATCGGCTGTGAGTTTTTTTGCCAGTTCTGGGTTGTATTTACTAATGTGAGCGATCGCTATTTCTGCTGTCTCTTGCACTAACTCTGGCTCAAATGTCCACAAACCATAGAATTTGCGCTCTAAGTCTGATGTCGGCACTCCAGCGTTACCATAATCAGCCTCTGATAATTCTTGACAAATTACCATTGCTGTGTAATCTGGCGATAAAATAATTAAATGCCACTCTTGCGATACTGGATCGGCTGAATCTAATGCTACTAAGTCTACATTGGGTAACTGGCTGGTAGGATGTTCAGCAAAGCCGGATTCAACGGCAGCCATGATGGCAATTTGGCGGCTGCGCTGGGCGATGTCTGCATATCGTTCAGCTTCTTGTAGATACCATTTACCCTGTTGGAAGGCTGTGATCACTAAGGGTGTACCGTCGTCGGTTAAGATATGGTCTTCGAGAGCGTGGCACAGGGAAACTAAGGTATTTTTGTAGTAAACACCAAATCGAATTGGTCTGGTGGTGTGGCGATGAGCTGTTTCTAGCTGTTGTAAAATTGAACCTTCTAACATGGGATTTGATAAAAATAACCGTAGAGGCACAGAGGAATAAAATTAGAATTCGTGTTTACTAGGATACACCTGCTAACTGTTTTTCTTTCGTTTCTAATGGTGCTGTCAGTGATGCTTTTAAATCAGCACAACCTAGCTTTTCTTCTAAAATTTTCATAACTTCGCGTCCGAAGTCGTTGGGGTTTTGTTGCCAAGCTTGTAAGCAGACTTCGCCAAAAAATGAACCAAGGGGTTCGGGATTCCAGAGAAGTTTTTTGGCTGTCCACGGCATCAAACTCATTGGATTGTACCCTGGTTTGAGGATGCCTTCTTTGAAAGCGTATTCTTCTAAATGGGTATGAGGTTGTAGTCCAATAAAGAAGATGGCAGGTTCGACTTTATCAGCACCAAAAATCTGTTCTAGTTCGCGGTGGTAAGCGATGGTTTGGCGGATGGTTTCAGGACGTTCGTCAATCACGTTAAAAGAGTAGTTGACGGAAACTAAGTCGTTGAAACCAGCGGCTTTTAAGTCACGGCAGTTTTGCAAGACGGTTCGCAGATTGTACCCCATCCGCATTTTCCGCACAAGTTCTTGAGAACCACTGGTAATCCCGATTTCAAAATAGTTCATCCCGGTTTTCGCCATCAAGTCACACAATTCGGGTGTCAAATTGTCGGCTCTGATATATGCTGCCCAGTGGATATCTGTCATACCAGAATCGACGATTTTTTGCAATAGTTCTACAGCGTCGGCGATAAATTTTTTCGCGGGGATGAATTGGGCATCGGTAAACCAGAAATTGCGAATGCCGCGATCGTATAATTGGCGCATCTCAGCAACTACTTCATCTGCTGAGTTGATGCGTACTTGCTTGCCTTCGACAACGGTATAAACGCAATAACAACAGTTGTGAGGACAACCACGCTTAGTTTGTACACCTATATAAAAGTCTTGCTCTTGCAGGTAATAGTTAAATTCCGGCCAGATGCTTTCGATGTAGTTGTAGTTACAAGCTGTTTTTTCTATTGGGGTAGGTTGTTCGTGAATTAGCCGTTTCCGTGGTTGAGTTTCTCCGGCAACGTAACAGCGTTCATCTCGAAAATCTCTGCCACTTAAAAGTTTTTCTAGCAGGGTTTCGCCTTCACCCACAGAAATAATCGTCCCTTGGGGTAAGCTTCTACCCAGTTGCTCGTAAAATACGCTGACTGCACCACCACCGACAACTACACGGGCATCAGAATGATATTTTTGAGCACGTTTTAAACCGTGTTTGATTAAGCTCTGGTTTCGCCACAATTCTACATAGTAAGCGATAAAGATTCGCAAACCGCCCAATCCGCCACGTAGTTTCAATAGAGGATTTTTAGCGTAGTAAAATTCAAAGGCATTTTGCAGTGGATTACCACCACGTCCGCCAACTGGGGCATAAATTTGAATATCCCGCCAAGAAAATACTAATAGTGTCGGTTTAAATTCATCAATACAACGATCCAGAGCCGAACTGTAATCTAAAGGTGGCACTGTTCCCAAATCAAAGATGCGCTGTTCAATATTAGGAAACTGCTTGTGGACATGATCGCTCAGGTAGACAACCCCAATCGGAAAGATGGGGTTACAAGGAAGGCGAACATAAAGAATTCGATTTTCTATCATCTGTGTTTTAACTTCCATCTTGCCAACCTGTGGAGAAAGCGAGAGAAACATCTAGTTTTAAAGAGTGTGCTTATTTTATTTGGTTTTATTTATCACAATTTAGCTTGACATTTCAGCCAATTATTGCTAATCCTTAACCTGCTCTTAGCAACTGTGTAAAACGCTAAAATTGCTGTACATAAAAAATACATGGAATTTATAGAGAGCTTTCTGAAGATATTTTTTCATATAGTTTTACCATAACATTGAGTTTATTCATTAAGCGACGATCCCAGCCGATAATCCTGGGATAGATGAAACAGCAAAACTTATTTCCTCGCTACGCAAAAAGCAAGGGGATCGCTGTTATGTCAATTTCCTAACAATCTGTTTGAAGAGAATTGAAACTTTTATACCAGAAAAATCTCAAAAACATTTATCCATAATGTATAATTCCGAAAAATGTGGGAATTTTCACAAAATTTTTATAACTAAAAGTATATCTTTAGATAGAAATAATCTCTAATTACTCAGTTGGTATTCGCAGTTACAACAATTGGGGATCAGTGAGTGCTAGGCTTGGCTAGTGTAATGTTAAATTGTGGCGTAAAGCTCCTCAGCAGTTATGGCTCAAATACTAGATCCTCTACCAACTGAGCAAGCAGAAAAAATTCTCTGCTGCTACGTTAATGCCACGAGCAAAATACAGGTAGCTCGCATCTCCAATATTCCCAACTGGTACTTTGAAAGGGTTGTTTTCCCTGGACAACGTTTAGTTTTTGAAGCTCCGCTAAAAGGTCAAGTGGAGATTCATACAGGGATGATGGCAAGTGCAATTTTATCCGATACGATTCCGTGCGATCGCCTGATGCTCGAAGAACCCAGTACTTTTGAGTTTGATACAGACTCATCAGATGGAAAAGACCCTATTAATACCAAATTAATGGTGCAGCAAATCAATAAAAAAATCCCAGATACTACAAAATCCTTGCAAATGCTTGGTTTAGCCTCGGTTGATTAAAAAAACAATTTTATCTAAATTTAAGGGTTGCTAATTCAGCAGCCCTTTTTGTTTATTATTTATTGAAAATTGGATATGGGGGATGGGTCATCGGGCATTGGGAATTGAGAAGAGACTTGGGGACAAGGGGAAGGGAAAGATTTGTTGGAAGTTCTAACTTTAGTCACCTTGTCACCTTGTCTCCTTGTCCCCCTTGTCCCCCTCATCTCATTTACAATCAATCTTATGAATCTGCCTTCATTTCTTTGGTTGTGGAAAATAGCCGCCTGGTCAATGGGATTATGCCTGCTGGCATATATGATATTAGCAATTACCGGCGTTTGGATGTTTCGGGCAAGAACTTCGCAGCAATTCCCTTTTTTTACCCCATTTATAGGCGGTAATAGAGGGGTGCGATCGCTCCACTATACAATGGGCTTCAGCATGGTAAGTTTAGTGCTACTGTTGCTAGCGATCGGTATTGTTGGCACTTTCGGGCACTTTGGTTCTTTAGGTCACTCATCACACTTAATCGCTGGATTAATAGTGGTAGCATTAGTTCTACTGTCTGCTTTCAGTGCCACCCAAATTAGTGTCAGACGACCTTGGGCTAGACCGTTACATATCAGTGTCAATATTATTTTGTTTATAGGATTTGCCTGGGTATCCCTTACTGGTTGGATTGTAGTGCAAAAGTATTTACCGTGAACTAACACACGCCAACTACCAGGGACATAGACCTACCCTACAATGAAGAAAAGCATTGTAATTGAGCCGTGACAGCAAACTCAGCCAATATCTCAGCTTCTGTTTTTCGTTTGTCTCCTTTGATTCGGATAACGTTGCTGAGTCTATACATAGCACTCACAGTCCCATTACCCTTCTTATCGCAGGTAACAGCTGCACCCGTACCTCCAGAACTATTGTGGATAGGGATTGGCATCGGTTTTGTTGCCTTGTATGCGGTATTAACTGAACAAGTAATGGTAGATGACGAGAGAATTCAGGTTACTTACCCCGCCTGGGTGCCGAGCTTTTTTCGTAAAGGCTGGTCTTTACCTTGGTCAGAGGTGAAAGAGTTAAAACCCCGTAGCACTGGACAAGGAGGGTTAGTTTATTACTTCCTCAGCCAGGATGGGAAAGCTTATTTATTACCGATGCGTGTAGCTGGATTCGCCCGTTTGGTACAAATTGTCCAAGCAAAGACAAGTATTGACACTACAGATGTTCGCCCTTTAGCGCAGCCTTGGATGTACCTGATTTTACTAGTATTCACTCTGCTGCTACTATTAGTCGATGGCTGGGCGATCGCTACAGCCTTAACTACTGCACAATTAACTTAAAATTAGGCATTGGGCATGGGGCATGGGGCATGGGGCATTGGACATTGGGCATGGCTCAAGAATCAATAAATAGTTCTTCTTCCCCTGCCTTCCCTGCCTCCCCTGCTCCCTCTGCCCCCTGCTTCCCCATCTCCCCACTCCCCGTGAATACAGCAAAAGCCACACTCAGGCTAGAGCAAGTTAATCTGTTTACAAAGCTGAAAACCCAACTTCCCGGCAATCAGCAAGGATACCCCATATTGCAGGATATTTCCTTAGAGGTATTCCAAAGCGATCGCATTGCCATTGTAGGCCCAGTAGGTGCTGGGAAAACTTCGTTATTACGCCTCATCAACCGCCTAATTGAACCCACAAGTGGTAAGCTCTATCTAGAAAATCAAGAATATCGCCAAATTACCGTTATCCAGTTACGGCAGATGCTTGTACTTGTATTGCAAGAGTCAAAGCTGTTGGGGATGACGGTTGGGCAAGCCTTGGCTTATCCTTTAGTTTTGCGTGGTTTGCCCAAACAGACAATTCAGCAACGAATCGATTACTGGACAGAACAACTGCACATTCCCAGTGAATGGTTAGGGCGAACAGAGGTACAACTTTCTGCGGGACAACGACAACTAGTAGCGATCGCTCGTGCCTTAGTCATCCAGCCTAAAATATTATTATTAGACGAGCCAACCTCTGCCCTAGATGCTAGTACGGCTACTCATCTAATGCAAGTCTTAACTCAGTTGAGTCAAACTCATCAAACCACAATTTTAATGGTAAATCATCAACTGGAACTAGCCGAGATGTTTTGCGCTCAGTTATTACACCTGCAACAAGGTCATTTATTCGCAAATCAAACAGCCTCAGAAATAGACTGGATTGAATTACGAAAAAGCCTGATTCAAGCAGCAAACCAAGACGATTTTGGATTTTAAATTTGGCTTGATAAGGAGACAGAAGTCAGGAGTCGTTATCTTACTCCCCTATGCCCAATGCCCAATACCCAATGCCCAATGCCCCATCACACTTGACTACTAGTAAGTGTTGAACGTTGATTATTAAATCTCTCTCTAGCTAACTTTGTTGTCTGTGATTGTGAAATATTGGTATTCAAAATTTCCATATTAAAACGGTATCCAACATTGCGGATAGTTTGAATCAAATTGGGTTGCCGGGGATCGAGTTCAACCTTTTTCCGCAGCGATAAAACGTGAGTATCAATAGTACGAGGGTTATCAATAGCGTCAGGCCAAGCACGACGCAGTAATTCCGATCTACTTAGAGGTACTCCTCCAGCTTGTGCTAAAACATACAGTAAACTGAATTCCTGGGGCGTTAAGTCAATAAATTCCCCTTGAAAGCGGACACGACGCTGAACTAAATCGATTTGCAAAGTGCCATAATCCAAATAAGCTGGTGCAGTAGGTGTGCGCTTCCGGCGAATCAGTGCCTCTACCCGTGCCAAAAACTCTTGCATTCCAAAAGGTTTGCTCAGGTAATCATCTGCACCCGCCTTTAAACCTGCAACTATATCAGCTTCACTATTACGGGCAGATAGCATTAAGATTAGAGGCTGCTGCTGACGATGCAACCAACGACAAAACTCAATGCCATCACCATCAGGTAGGTCTGCATCTAAAACTATCAGTGCTGGTTGATGGCTTAAAAATACTTCCCTTGCTTGATAAATACTGGCAGCTTGATGCACGCGGTATTCCAGTTGTTGCAAGTGCCAACCCAACAACGACCTCAGATGGGGATTCCCCTCAATGATTTCTATACAAACCGAACCCACGGTGGCAAGATCCCTTAGCGTCGATGACTTTCAAAGTAACAAGCCCATGTCTAAGGTTTTGTAGCCTTTGTTACTTCAATTGCAATTAACTTTACATTTCCTAATAAAATGAATGGCAATATCTTTAAGTTATGCCTTGCCGATAGGCAATTAGAAATATTATTAAATTTTTATTAAATTTATCGAAAGTTTTGTTAGACTTATGAAAACTTCTCTTAGCTTCTCTTAGCTTGACATTTTGCTTTGAGATGGGTGTTATATGACAAATATTTAGAACCCAACAGCTTTTCAACTTGATGATGGAGTCGATTTTTTCGTCAAAATTTAGTGCTTATATTCAGGAATATAATATCAATACAATTGGGCTATTGATTGTGAAAATAAAAAAAATAACTTAGCAGCGAACTAGAATCGGTGTTTTCTGGAATAGGATTAAAGTAGCTTGTTATTGATATGAGGATAATACCCAAAGTAGATGTGTTGACTTTGAGTTGATGCCAAAGTGAAATTACACTTCACATTTGATCGTGAATCATTTACAATTCTCATTCCAAAGAGATTAATACAGCAGTTATGCTCCAAGACACACAAACCATCCGCTATTACCAAAGACTCACTGACGCCTTCGTCGAGCTATGGAATCGCGGTTATCGCATGGATGATATGCGGATGTATTTGGATGGATATCTAGCCGCACTGCGACATAGCAACGTCATTGAACCTTTTTTGATTCATCGCTTAGAAGAAGAAGCCAGCCGCTACTTGTACGATGGGTCGAACTTTGCAGTCCCGCAGCCACAGCCACAACCCGATTACTACTAAGTACCATTTACCTGGTCATTGATAGTAACCGTTAATTACCGACAGATAATTATAGCATATTATTGTTAGAGTCGATGGTGGGTATTATCCCACGCACCTCTCTGTTAGAACCGTGCGTGCCACTTTCATGGCACACGGCTCCCGATATTCTTCGGGTTA
>NZ_JBALDE010000108.1:0-52304 GCF_036917515.1 Nostoc sp.
TATGCGGATTAATCGCTTATTGCCATCAACCTAAGAAACCCAGCCTTCAGATGGAGTGGCTTTTATCTCAACCTGCTTAACCCGAACTCAGGTTAGCTAGGTTTCAAGAAAAGTTCAATCTTAATTCTCTTTGTGTTCTTCAAGCTTTATTACTAAAATGCTGCAAAAAATCTCTTTGGCTTTACTCGGAATAACTGCTGTAGTTATGAGTGCAAATCCAGCTAGTGCCGTAAGTTTGAAAGTCAATACCGGTCCGTTTTCTAGCTACGCTGATGCCAAAACTGTCACCTTTGATGATGGCACAGCAAACGATCCCAATGGATTTGTTACTTACTCTAATATTACTAGTAACATTGTTCAAGGTAGCGCATCAGGTCAATACGCCTCACCTTATGGGGATAATACCAAATTTTTAACAATTTCCCCAAAAGGTAGTAATGTTGCAGGCGACAGTGGTTTTGTCAATATAGCCTTCAAACAAGCTGTTAATTACTTCGGTTTTTATGCAGGTTCATTAGATAGTTACAACTATGTTGACATTTACAAAGGCAATCAGTTGTTAAAGAGTTTTAGTGGTGCAGATGTGCCAACTGCTATAGCTGATGGTAGTTGGACTAGCTCTCAAGCTAATATGTTTGTCAATCTTGTAGCTGATACAGGAGAAACATTTGACCGAGTTGTGATGCGCTCAAATGGTATTGCCTTTGAAACAGATAACCACGCTTATAGACTAGCCAAGAGCGTTCCCGAATCTAATACGATGTTAGGTGTGTTAGCAATAGGTGCTTGTGGTATGACTTCACTTTTCAAACGCTCACAACATAAAGCGACAGTGAAAGGATAAATTTATCTGGATATCGGTTGAAAACCCTTAAGGATGTGTCTCTACGTCAAGTATAGAGACACATTTGTTATTTGTCATCCAGTTTTCCTCATGCGTTCCCTTGATGTATAAGTCAGAGGTGCATTTCTACGTGGGACTTAAAGCGATGATTTCATCGGATAAGCCAAAAAAAGAATAATTTGTGGCACTTGGTGGCATTAATTACTATAGTCAAGCCAACCGAGCGCTTATATTCAATAATCAAAATATTATAAAATAATATTACTTTATGCCCTGCTACTCACCTTTTCCTAACAACGTGCTGGAAAAGCGTAATCCCAGAATGATAAGCTAAACAGTGGCATAAATAGGATGAAGTAATAAATGGGTGTTTCTTTAACAACTCCTCATCTCTTACGGGCTGCTCGTGGTGAAGTAGTAGATCGTCCCCCTGTATGGATGATGCGACAAGCGGGACGATATATGAAAGCATATCGAGACTTAAGAGAGAAGTATCCTTCGTTTCGCGATCGCTCAGAAATTCCAGAAGTAGCAATTGAAGTTTCCTTGCAACCGTGGAGAGCTTTCCAACCAGACGGAGTAATTTTATTTTCTGATATTGTCACCCCATTACCTGGTTTGGGCATTGACATGGACATCGCCGAAGGTAAAGGGCCAATCATTCACTCACCTCTCCGCACTCAAGAACAAATTCATAATTTGCATCCTTTAGAACCAGAAGCAGCTCTACCATTTATCAAAACAATTTTGCAAGCGCTACGTTCGGAAGTAGGCGATAAATCAACGGTGTTGGGCTTTGTGGGTGCGCCGTGGACGTTAGCAGCTTATGCAGTGGAAGGAAAAGGTTCTAAAACCTACTCCATGATCAAAAATCTGGCATTTTCAGATCCGACGATACTGCATCAACTGTTAGCTAAATTAGCAGATGCGATCGCCATTTATGCCCGCTACCAAATTGACTCTGGCGCTCAAGTTGTGCAAATGTTCGATTCTTGGGCGGGTCAATTGAGTCCTCAAGATTATGATACCTTTGCTCTCCCCTATCAGCAAAGAGTTTTCCAGCAAGTTAAGCAAACCCATCCTGATACACCTTTGATTTTGCTAGTTAGCGGTAGTGCGGGTGTGTTGGAAAGAATGGGACAATCTGGTGCTGATATTGTCAGTGTAGACTGGGCAGTAGATATGGCAGACGCAAGAGCCAGATTGGGCAAACAAGTCAAAGTTCAAGGAAATCTTGATCCAGGCGTACTATTTGGCTCTAAACAGTTTATCCGCGATCGCATTCTTGATACCGTTCGCAAAGCTGGTAATTGGGGTCACATTCTCAATCTCGGTCACGGTGTCCTCCCAGAAACTCCCGAAGAAAATGTCGCTTTCTTCTTTGAAACCGCAAAGGAACTGAATCTTGCAGGAGTTAAGGGTTAGGAATCATGCAATTTTAGATTTTAGATTTTAGATTTTAGATTTTTCCTTCAATCCAAAATCCAAAATTCAAAATCTAAAATTTCCAGAGTTATAACTTATCAGTTGTGATTCGGAACTTTTAACTTGATTCTTAACTCTTTAGTTTTAACTCCTAAATTTTGAAAAATTCTCTATGAGCCAGAAACGGATTTTAGTGACTGGTGCAAGTGGTTGTGTAGGTCATTATTTAACAGAAGCCTTAATTAAAGAAACAGATCACGAACTGTATTTACTAGTTAGGAACCCAAGCAAACTGCAAGTTGATACCAAGGTACGTTCAAGAATCAACATTTTACAAGGTGATATGCAAAATATTCACCAGTTTGCCGATTTGCTATCCACAATTGATACAGCAATACTCACAGCCACAGCTTGGGGTGGTGATGAGACATTTGATATTAATGTCGTCAAGACTATAGAGTTACTCGAACTGCTAGATCCAGAACGTTGCCAACAGGTGATTTATTTTTCGACAGCTAGCGTTTTGGATCGCTACAATCAACCATTAAAAAAAGCCGGGGAAATAGGGACAGATTACATCCGTTCTAAATATGAGTGCTTAGAGAAAAAAGAAAAATTAGCGATCGCACCCAAAATTACTACAGTATTTCCGACTTTAGTATTGGGTGGTGATGCCAATAAACCCTATTCTCATCTGACGTATGGCATTCCAGAAGTTACGAAATATATTAATTTGATTCGCTTTTTGGAAGCAGATGGCAGTTTTCACTTTATCCACGGACGAGATATTGCCACTGTCGTGCGATATTTGATCAATTGTCCTCCCGAAAGCGATCAACCACGTCGGCTTGTTTTAGGTCAGGTACCATTAACTGCTAATCAAGCAGTGAAAGAAGTTTGTGCTTATCTGGGCAAAAAGATTTACTTTCGCATTCCCATATCTATAGCATTGGCTAATTTGATTATTGTTCTGTTCCGCATTCGGATGGCCGCTTGGGATCGATTTTGCATGAACTATCGGCATTTTACATACGAAAAATTCATCAATCCTGATAGTTTCGGCTTGTCAAATTATTGTGTAACCATGAGTGATGTTTTGAAAATTAGCGGTGTTGAAAAGGCTAAAAATTGATTATAATCTGTCGCTTTTGACAAGGTTTGTAAAATATTAACAGAAAATTCTCCTAATTTTGTAGAGAGCATCTGGGAGTTTTCTCCATTAGCTACTGGCGTAATTGAGTATGGGTGAAGAATGGAAAATTACCTCTTTCCTCTCTGCTCCCCAGTCCCTTGATTTGAGTCAAAAATATCAATGGTAAAATAAAACAACTTTAATAAAAAGTCAATAACTCTTTATTTTCGTTAGAGTGGGATAACAATCAAAGTGTGAGGATTAATACTAGATGCGAATCTTGTTAGTGTATCCAATATTTCCCAAAACCTTTTGGTCTTATGAAAAAATCTTGGAGTTAGTCGATCGCAAGGTTTTATTACCACCTCTGGGTTTAGTAACAGTAGCCGCGATTTTGCCCCAAGAATGGGAATTCAAGCTGGTTGATCGCAACATCCGCCCCGCAACAGAAGCAGAATGGGCGTGGGCAGATATAGTAATTCTCTCTGCGATGATTGTCCAGAAACAAGATTTGCTTGAGCAAATTCAGGAAGCAAAAAAACGTGGCAAGTTAGTTGCAGTTGGCGGCCCTTACCCCACCTCTGTACCTGACGAAGTTGAAAATGTTGGCGCAGATTTTCTGATTCTGGATGAAGGAGAAATCACGCTGCCCATGTTTATTGAGGCAATAAAAAGGGGAGACACATCTGGCACTTTCCGCGCCACAGAAAAACCTGATGTCACAAGTACACCAATACCCCGCTTTGATTTATTAGAATTGAACGCTTATGATATGATGTCGGTGCAGTTTTCGCGTGGGTGTCCCTTCCAGTGCGAATTTTGCGACATTATTGTTCTCTACGGGCGCAAACCGCGCACCAAAACCCCAGCCCAATTGTTAGCAGAGTTAGATTATCTCTATGAATTGGGTTGGCGACGGGGTGTGTTCATGGTGGATGACAACTTTATTGGCAACAAGCGAAATGTGAAGTTGTTGCTGAAAGAGTTAAAAGTCTGGATGGCAAAACACAAATATCCCTTCCGATTTGACACAGAAGCTTCAGTTGACTTGGCACAAGACCAAGAAATGTTGGAGTTGATGGTTGAGTGTGGTTTCTCAGCGGTGTTTTTGGGAATCGAAACGCCAGATGAAGATAGTTTGCAAATGACCAAGAAGTTTCAAAATACTCGCAGTTCCCTAACTGAGGCGGTGCAAACCATCATCAAAGCGGGATTGCGCCCAATGGCTGGGTTTATTATTGGATTTGATGGCGAAAAAGCAGGTGCAGGCGATCGCATTGTCCGCTTTGCTGAACAAGCAGCAATTCCCTCAACTACCTTTGCCATGTTACAAGCGTTACCTAATACTGCACTTTGGCATCGCCTGAAAAAGGAAGGGCGATTACGAGAAAATCAAGATGGCAACATCAATCAAACAACATTGATGAACTTCCTGCCCACCCGTCCCCTAGAAGAACTTGCGCGAGAATATATTGAAGCATTCTGTTCTTTATACGATCCGGTACAGTATTTAGATCGCACCTATCGCTGTTTCTTGATGATGGGCTTGCCGAGTTGGAAAGCCCCAGCAAAAATGCCAGAGTGGTTAGTTGTAAAAGCGTTGCTGATTGTGATTTGGCGACAAGGAATCAAACGGGAAACCCGCTGGAAATTCTGGCATCATTTGTTCAGTATTTTCAAGCGTAACCCTGGAGTTATTGAACATTACATTTCTGCTTGCGCCCACAACGAGCATTTTCTGGAGTATCGCCAAATTGTCCGCGATCAAATTGAAAGTCAGCTAGCTGAGTATTTAGCACAAGGTGCAGAAAAGCCTTATGTCCTAGTGAAAGAAAAAGCTGAGGAAAAAGTTGAAGCGGTAGTTAGTTAAGGTTGGTAATGGGTAATAGTAAATAAATTACTTATTACCCGTTTTCAATTAAAATTATACAAATCCAATATTTAAGTTTAAATTACTTTACGACCATACGTTTAAAATAGTAACGCAAGTTGCTAGTTAGTGTCCCTGAATCATATCTTTATGATACAAAATCAGCATTTTGAAGTATTTCTAGGCACCAAAATTTAATATTTTGTACTTAAAAAGAGGCGCTTTTTTATAACTAGTAACTTGCGTTAGTATTCTTCTAACTTGATTGGCAGAGGGAGAAGTGGTGTCAATACAGAAAGCAAGTATTGACAGAAGGTTGTAACATCAAAAGGCCACACAGGAAAATCATTAGTCAATGTGTAGATAGAACGCAATTTTTGAGGTTTAGTAGCTTCTTTCTTCAAGGTTTCTCCATCGCTCAGGTGAGTAAACTATTTCAGACTTGTGTATATACCGTAGACCTGTAAGGAGGGGAGACTTTGACGTAAGCCAAAGGCGGCATGGAACTATTTTATTTATGCATCACTTTAATTCTTTGATCTGCTGAAATATTTTAGCCATTAAATTCTAACTGCATTTATTATAAAAATTAAATTTTTATAATTAGTAGAGTTTTAATTTTTATTGTTAGCAATTACTTAATTAAGTTAATAACATATTTTCAACACAAGTGTATTAGTTGAATTATCTTTTATACTAATAAAGCTAAAATAATCTATGAAAAAAGCCTCAATTACTCACCATTTTTTGATTATAATTATTAACTTGTGAATATAGCGGTTAATCAGGATATAAAAAAATCAGCAACATGGCTAAAATTATCGTTACTGGAGTCGCAGGCTTTATTGGTTCTCATCTTGCACAAACATTGCTACAAAAAGGAAACAAAGTGATCGGGATTGATGAATTCAATGATTATTACGATCCTATGTTAAAGCGAAACAATATTGCACACTTGTATCGTTTACCTGGTTTTGCATTAATTGAAGGAGATATACAGTTTTTAGATTGGCAGAAACTCCTAAAAGATGTTGATGTAGTTTACCATCAAGCGGCACAAGCAGGGGTCAGAGCAAGTTGGGGTAAAGCTTTTCGAGGCTATACAGAACGAAATGTTAACGCTACACAAGTTTTGCTGGAAGCAGCTAAAGATGCTAAATACTTAAAAAGATTAGTGTTTGCCTCTTCATCTAGTGTATATGGTGATGCAGAAACATTACCTACTCATGAGAGAATTTGTCCTCAACCAGTTTCTCCTTACGGTATTACAAAGCTAGCAGCAGAGTTTTTGTGTGAACTGTATTACAAAAACTTTGGTGTGCCCTGTGTAACATTGCGCTATTTCACAGTCTATGGACCCAAACAGCGCCCAGATATGGCATTTCATAAGTTTTTTCAATCCATTTTGTACGATGAGGTGATTCCTATTTACGGCGATGGCCAGCAAACGCGGGAGTTTACATTTGTTAGTGATATTGTCGCCGCTAATTTAGCTGCCGCTACTATACCCCAAGCAGTGGGAGAAATCTTTAATATCGGTGGTGGTAGCAGGGTGGTTTTAGCAGAAGTCTTAAATACGATTGAAGAAATTGTCGGGAAGCCAATCAAGAGAAACCACATAGAAAAAGCGATGGGAGACGCCCGCCACACAGCTGCTGATGTATCTAAAGCGCAGAAAATTCTTGGATATCAGCCGCAAGTCTCCTTAAGAGAGGGTTTGATACAAGAATGGGAGTGGGTGAAATCTTTGTATTCCCTATCTTCCTAATTTTTCTTATCTTTTTAACCTTCACTTCTTATTAGTGGAATAAGTAGGTGGGCGTAAATATTTATTGTTGGGATAAGGCAGGAGGCAGAAAGGAAGAAGGTTTTAGCCTCCTTCATTATCCCTTGTTTTATTCCCATGATTGAAATTCATCAATGGCGCTACGAATTAAGGAAGTTATTTGAGCGCGACGGGTTTCAAAGTTAGCGGCGATGTAAATCAGTAAGATGCCAACTAGCAAGCCAACAACCCATTTTAAAAAGGAGTATTGCAAGCTGAAAATTACCGATTGATAGATTGTAGTAATTAAAAAAGTGGCTGTACCAATGTAGAGAAAAGCCCGCACTTGTAAAGCTAATCCAGCAAAAATGGCGATGAGGCTGAGAATCCCCGGTATCCAAGCTGCATTTTGATGAAATAAAATTGCCCATCCACAAATTAAACCACTACCTAGCACTCTCAGAATATGGCGAGGGGTTTTATACTCTGGTAGCCTCAGTTGAGAATCGATTTGAGCAATATACAGCAGTGATAACCCAATGGGTGTTACATACCATAAATCATCAGTTAGATGTAAGGAATTAAACCAACGATAAAGCGCCCAATCAATGAGCGCCACACTAATATAGGTGAAACGGATGTTTTCACTAACCTTTGCAAGGAAGATGTAAAATCCATCTGCGATTATCAAGGTAATGGGGTAAGTTTGCAGTCTGGTTTCCCATAAAATTATCAATGGTATAACGTAGGCAGCTTGTTGCCAAGGTCTTTTAGACCAACCCCAACTTTCCCAAGGTAGAATGTACAGAAAGTAGGCTACTACACAAGCGATCGCACCATTCCAAGGAACTAATGGCCCAGCCCAAAATCGCCCTACTGCTGTCTCCCGCCAATAAATCCTTATGCCGGCTACCTCTAATAAGCTAAGGTAAACCCACATTTCGGCGATTGTAATTCCTCTGAAGAAACTGGGTGAAGTGCGTGAATTTCGTCCCTGAAAGATGGCATAGCGAATCAAAAATACCCCAGTTGCCAATCCCAGCAAACGGTTAATTCCAATGGGTGTAGTAATAGCAGCCATTAATAAACAGCTACTCCAAGCCCAATGAATATGGGCAACTCTTTTCAATTCTTGAGGAGTTAGGCGTAAGTAGCTGACAAGCCAAGGCGACAGAATGCGGTAAGCATACATGATACTTGCGCCAAGGGCAGACATGGCAATTAATCCATCACCTAATGCTCCTCCTGAAGCTTGTGACATTTGATAAAACAAAAGTTCGTAAGCAGAAATTGATACGCCAATAATCCCTAAATACAACAAGGGTTTAAAGTTTTCGCGCCGTCGCCCCACGCCAATAACAATTAATGCTACACCCAAGGAATACAAACCTGTCCACTCGGTGAAGGTGTTCAAACGCAGCAATACACTGAATGCACCATAAATTAATGGCAAAATATGCAAGCTGCTAGGAAACCTTTCTAATTGATGTCGTCGCCACCACCACTCGCCGACAAGTTGAGTAATTAAACCCAAAGCGATGTTTACGATTGCAATTCTCACAATTGAGCGTTCTTCCAACCCTAACACCTGAGCAATCAACAATTCCAAACACCAACCAATTCCATAAAATGCCCAATTTGTTGGTTCTCGCCAACTGCGATAAACAATGGCTGCCAAGGTTATTGCAGTGGCAATTAAGAACAAAAATCCTGAAGTATTAAATCCTTGGGAAATCAGCACTGAGTGCAGCGTCAAACTCAACAATTCCAAACCACACAAAGCCATCGCCCATTTATCGCTAGCGGCGGCATAGATAACTGCTAATTCGTTACTGCGTCGGCTTAAAACAGTGCGCGCTAACCATAGACTGAGAGTGGCGATCGCTCCAGCAACAAACCAACCTGCTACCGCTAGGCGAGGTAAACCAGGCATACCTGTCCACAGCAGCACCCCAATGAAACTTAAAACAAATCCTTCTGTAATTAACGCAGATACTTGGTTTCGCAAATAGCGCGTATTTGCAAACATCAATCCAGCACCTACAGCCAAACCGATTAATCTGATTCCTGGTAATTGTAAAGTCACTAGCTGGGCAACTATCACAGCCAAGACACTCAAGTAACGGCTAGTAAGCCGCCGCTCGATAATTGTGGCATTGGCAACACCTGTCAAAGCTAAAGGCGTAACTAGCCATAAAACTCCCCAATCAGATCGGTTATCAGCGATGCCAAACCAAGATGATTCTGCATTCATCCACAAAAGGAAAAAACTCGCTGCAGCTAGTCCTAAACCGATGTCCCATGCACTACGTTGCCATAGTCCTTCCTCTAAGCTAAATCGCCATTCTGCAACCATGAGAGCCAATAAAATACTTGCCCAGGCTTGTTGAGTCAGGCTGGGGAATAACCAATTAATGGTAAAGCAAAACGTCAGCACCCCCATGATGTGAGTTAGGTATACCAGGGGAAGGGATAAGGGGGAGCGACGTTGAGTAACGAATGCGAGAGTAGCGGTAGAAAATAGCAGATTTAGCGATCGCAATGTGGGATTTACTATAGCGATCGTTGTTAAAAAAGCTCCAAATAACAGAGCGAGCAGTTCGCCAAATTTAGCTAATTCTCGCTTTTGGCTGCGATACAAACTATCTGTAAGCGCCACCATCAAAATTACGTAGGGAAATAAAACTATACCCAGTAGCGCCCAAGGTTCATTTTGAGAATTGGTGAGTTGAGTACCAGTTGCGATCGCTAATTTCTGTAAGTTATCAGGTACTAATCGCCAACCTAGCCAAATCGTCTCTAAGCCGATGACGAAAACCGCTACAAAGTCTCGCTTTAAACTGTACCACCGCAAGCGACTCCCTACAAACCACAAACCCAAACCACTGACAGCTATTGCTTGCCAAGGATAATTTACTACCGATACCACCCAACCCAAAAAGAGTAAAACGCTCCCAAGTCTTTCCCAGAGTAAAGAGTAGAGCGGCAAAGAAGCAAAATTTTCTGTTTGCTCCCCTGCTCCCCTGCTCCCCTGCTCCCCTGCCCTCCTCCTTCCCTGCTGTGTTAACCAAGTCATCAACCAGCCGCAAATGCCAATAGCTAACCCCAACAGTGTGACATCTACCTTGATAACAAAAATTGCTCGCACCAACAATACTATTAAAGAATAAATAATTACAGCAGCAGGTAAGCTAATACTTAACCTACGGCGATCATCGCTGACAGTATGAGGCTGTTGGAAAAGATTGTGATAAACGGTAATGATAGTTGTGCTGATAGTTGCCAGATAAACAGCAATTAAGGGAAATCCTCTTAATTGCCAACCCCAATGCAGATAACTCAGCCCCAGAATATTTACCAGAGGTAATTTGCCAGTATGTAAATTGGTAAAAATAGTCCGATTTTTGGAGAGTAAAACAGTTATAGCAGTGAGGGTAGGACAGGCGATCGCAACTACAATCCAATCCATAGGATTTTGCCACAACCGAAAGCTATCCATTGCCCAAAAATTCACTGGCACTAATAAAAGAGTAGCAATCAGCAATGTCTGAGCCGTCAAGCTGAGGTTATTTTGCCTAATTGCCCAAAAGCTTAATCCCCAAAAACTCAAAGTATAAGCAAGTAAAACCCCGTATTGCCCAGAAGCAGGAAACCTGGCCCATTGACTAGCAGCCAGTACCCCAGAAGATACGACTACCAAGAAAACCCCTAGAAAAAGTAGCCAACGGACACTCAGTTCTGCACCCAAGGACTGCAACATTGTGCCGATGAAGTTGGGTTTAGCTGGTTTTTGTTGTAGTTGTTTACCGCTACTAGCTTGTAAAACTGCTACGGGCAACTGCTGCACAGGGTCAGAAGTTGCAAATACTACCTTTGTTTGAGCTTCAGCCTGGGGTTGCAACACCACTGCACACACTAGAAACTCTCGACATAACTGCCTGACTTGGACATCAGATATTAGACCTAAACGCAGCCATATATCCAGTCCTTCTAATAATTGAGGATGGGAAGACGGCAGTCTGATTTCAATTTTTAGCAGGCGCTCAAGGGGCGATGACATAAGCGGCAGCAGTACAAGTATATACTTAAATTATTTGTTTAATTAAAGTATATTTTTGCTATAACTGTACCACTTATAAGGCTAATTGATATTAATTTTTAACCCAATACAGTTTAGATAACCCCAAAACCCTAATGTAGAGACGTGATTTATCGTGTCTTAGTGATTTATCGCGTCTTGAAAGACTAATTATCTACACCAATAACCCTTAACCCAAGCATATTGATTTTTAACATACAAGCGATATTCAAATGCCAACTATCTGCTTTTATTTTCCACCTTGCAGTCTCCTAACCGCTAAATGTGCCCGTATCCTTAGTTTAATTAGGTTTTGTTATTTTCCAGAGAAAGTCGTCTACCTGCTGTAACTTTGAGTTATAAACTTTTTCAACTCCAGCTTTTAAGAAATCAGACGGCTCGAACAAGAACAAAAATATGTCAGTAAAGCCATTATTAATTTCTGGTAACTGATTTTTTCCTACAATTTGAAATTGCACTTTTTGATCGATTAATTTACTAAGTACTTGTAGCGGTGGAAAAAGGTTATCCTGATCACTAATTAAAAGCGGTTTTTTACCTTGATTAATAATATTAGCAATTTTCGGATATTCTTGGTATTTTTCAGGGAATTGGTTCCACCAAATCTGCGCTTGAGAGTGAACCATACAAGATACAACTCCACCCATAATTACCATAAACGCTACAAGTGACCAAAACTTTTTTTGCCAAGCTTTAGTATAAACAGACGCGATCTTAGTGGTAAATAGGTAAGCAACAGCTAACTGTATACCTAAAACAGAAGGAAGTGTATATCGACTAGTAGCAAATCGCTTTTGAAAGACGAAATCTGTTATCAGTAAAGGAAGCCCTAGAGATCCAATCAAAGTTAAGACAAATAACCAAACTTTTTTAGAGGTTTTTCGACATACAAAATAAATGGAGTAGCTGATTAAAGCTAAAATAATTAAAATAAAAGGAATTAAGACAAACTTAAGTTTTCCTGGTTCATTAGGACTAATACCTAAATCAAGAAACGCACGACTAAAGATACCAGCCCACCTTGTAGCTGACATCAATAATGTTTGTTTAGTATTCGCCCAAGTGACTGCTTCTGGCTGAGGATTGGTAATAATAATCCAAATCCAAGGTAGAAAAGTTATAAACCCTGCAAACAATGATAGCACGTAGGAAATCGATATTTTACTCAATCGGAAACCTTCGATTACAACTATATAAATTCCCTGTGCTAAAGCAACAAAGGTAAAAAATAGATGAGTATAGAACCCTATTGATAATGTTGCCACATAAATACACCAACTAACATTTGTTTGAAGGCGCATGGCTCGTAGTAGTGCTACGCTCGATAGTAATATGGCTACTATCCCTAAACTATACGATCGCGCTTCTTGTGCATACACGATATGAATAGGTGAAATAGCTACTAACCCGATGGCTATCCACCCTACTAGTGAAGACTCAAATAATTCTTGACATAGCCAATAAAAACAAGGAAAGGTAAGCAGACTAATAAATGCCGAAAAACTTCTGATCGCTGCTATAGAATTGCCAAAGCACTCTACCCAAAACTGGGTAATCAAAATGTATAGTGGCAAAATCTGTGAGTCTTCTAAAATAAGCCCTTTAATTGTATCAAATACATTTTTTTCAGGATTAGGATGCTGGTATTTATGTAAATCTTCTATGCCAATCAAACGACCATCACTTAATTGCGTTTTCATTTCTGACTGCGTATAGCCAGATATACGTAATGATGAAAAAACTTCATCACCCCAATAAATTTTTTTATCAATATTGACGAAGCGAAAAAATACGCCTATTACTAATAGGATAATAATTAAAAAGCGTAACCAATATTTAGAAATAGTCCATTTCTGTGATCGTTGCTTTTTCATATAGTTTTTAATTTAATTAAAACCTTAATCAACGTTTCTAAAAAGGCAACTCATAATTTGTTATTAGCCTAGTGCTAATGAAAAAATAAAATTAGTATCTTGAAATAGTAAATTTGACTAAAATTAAGATTTATTTATATATTTTACAAATGAAAAAATAAATATTAAGTATTATTTTATTTTTAACCAGTATTTATTTTGCAGCTTTGGGCAAAACTATACTTATAGTAAATATAATTGTTTCTTTGTCATCTTATAGTATAAATTAATCAATCAATAAAATACTAGTGTTACAAATAAAAAGATTTTACAAAGTTTATATAAAAGTATTATAAATACGCCTGTGAGTAGCGAAGATACAGAGAGGCTATTGTGGAATCGTTGTAAGTTCGAAAAAAGGCACTTGTAGCAAAAATTTAGTGCTTGCTCTATACACATTTAATTAGATAGCTTGCTTTTTACCTCCGGTAAGAAGCTTCTTAATCTGTGTTGCGAATTTTAACTTGCCCTTGCTTGGACTAAATTGACCGTTGTTCGAGCAGTCTAAAATACTGTCAATATATACTACGGTAAATCGATTGATTTATAGTATTATAATTTAAATTGCGATCGCTTGCGAACACCGCCCTATCGATTAAATTATGGAGAATTGACATGAGCAACAAACACATTGAAGTCAAACAGGTAGCAGGTTTCATCGGTGCTGAAATCAGCGGTGTAGACCTGTCGCGTCCTTTGCACGATGATGCAGTCAAAGAAATTCGTCAAGCACTATTGAAGTGGAAAGTCGTGTTCTTTCGCGGTCAAAACATCGATCATGCGGCACAGATTGCATTCACGGCTCGTTTCGGCGAAGTGACTTACGCACATCCCCACGAAGATGAGCCGATTGAAGGCTTCTCAGAAATCCTGCCCATTGACCGCAGCCGTTACGAGCGGCGCAATGGTCTGCGCCGTTCCAGCTACGAGAGCCGTTGGCACACCGATGTCACAGCAGTTGTTAACCCACCTGCGGCGTCAATTTTGCGTGCGGTTAACGTCCCTAGCTTTGGTGGTGACACACAATGGACAAATCTAGTTGCAGCCTATGAGGGTCTGTCAGCACCCCTGCGAGCCTTGGCAGACACATTAAAAGCCGAACATCGCTTCAATGCGCGTTTGAATTTGCCCAGCAACAGCAAGATTGCCCAGCGCATTGCAGCCAATCCCCTGGTTTCAATCCATCCAGTAGTAAGGGTTCATCCTGAGACAGGTGAACGTGCATTGTACGTCAACCCAGGCTTCACCTCGCACATTATCGACGTATCACGACAAGAGAGCGATCTGCTGCTTGAGTTATTCTTCAACCAGATCACCAAGCCCGCCTATACCACCCGCTTTCGCTGGAATAACGGTGACATTGCGTTCTGGGACAACCGCGCCACCTCCCATTTAGCCCCTCAAGACTTGGATCATCTGGAAGTCGAGCGCGTCCTCTATCGCACCACCATTACGGGTGATGTTCCAGTTGGTCCCGATGGTTTCCGATCACAAGTGGTTGAAGGTGAGGCGTTCAACAGCGAACTACCAACCGTATTGAAGAACAAAGCTGACAAGTTGGAAGCAGTACCAGCGCTTTCATAATCTACAGAACAGTAAACAAGGGCTGCGAAATCTGTTCGTAGCCCGGTTTACCTACTTCAGTATCTAGCGAAATATCAATTTATTTGCGTAGCATTAAGAAATTTTTACAGCAACTTCTCTTGAGTGAATAGGGATGTCTATGAGAGACTACGCCTACGCCAAAGCAATAGTTCACAAACATCACCACAGCCTATTCCCTGGCAATAACTATATCGTTGGACTTAATAACAGCATAAGCTTCTTTCCCTTCAGACAAATCCAACTCTTCTACCGATACTCTGGTGATAATTGAAGTTAACTCAACTTTGTGAACAATCTCTAGCGTTACTTCACTATTAACGGCTCCAGTAACAACTCGCTTAACAACACCCTTGAGAATATTGCGAGAGCTAACTTTGAGTGGTTTCTTTTGAAGACTAATTTCTATCTCAGGCATTTGAGTGTAGATATCTTCCTCTTCTATGTTTATGGATGGTAGCAAGTTTGATGGTGAAGAGTGTTGATTAAGACCACGTACCAGTTCCCGGAGAATCTCGGTCTTAGTTCGCTGAGATTGGCCACAAAACTCTTCCAAAATCTTTCGCTCCTCTTCTGAGGTTTGGAATGTGACCCACCCTTGTTCTTTTCTAGGCATATTTACTACTAATTTAGTTGGTTAAATGTTGGTAATTTTTGGTACTATTTTACCTAGCATCAATTTTATGGAAGAAACCTTTCAAACGCCTTTTCTATGAAAAGAAGACAAATTTTTGGCTTCCTGGGTATAGCGATCGCTGGCTTGCTGCTAGCATTTGGTTTACCACTGATTACTCCTTCTCCTGTAATAGCACAGTCGAACAACAGCATACTCGTGTCCGCGGCTGCCAGCTTAAAAGAAGCGCTGGAAGAAATTAAGCCTTTGTACCAACAAAGTAAATCAAATATCAATATTAGTTATAATTTTGGGGCTTCTGGTGCCTTGCAGCAACAGATTGAGCAAGGTGCGCCAGCGGATATCTTTATTTCTGCTGGCAAAAAGCAAGTGGATGCTTTGGAAGAAAAAGGACTGTTGCTACCAGGTAGCCGTACTAACCTAGCAAATAACCGTCTAGTCTTGATTGTGGCTCAGGATGTTGTTGGCATCAGTAGCTTCTACAATTTAACAGATAGTAAGATTAAAAAAATTGCGATCGGTGAACCCAGAAGCGTACCTGCCGGTCAATATGGCGAGCAAGTCTTAAAGAAATTGAAACTTTATGATCGCCTCAAGTCGAAATTTGTCTTTGCTAACAATGTGCGTCAAGTTTTAGCAGCAGTAGAAAGTGGTAATGCTGAAGCAGGTTTAGTTTATGCCACAGATGCCAAAATTTCCAACAAGGTAAAAGTCGTAGTCGCTGCTGATGATAAATTTCACTCGCCGATTGTCTATCCGGTAGCAATAATTAAAAGCAGTAAAAATCCTTCTGCTGCCAAAGAATTTGTCCAGTTTTTATCTGGCAGTCAAGTCAAAACTGTACTCAGAAAATATGGGTTTATTGTGAGTTAAAATTAGGGGCTTAAGCCCCTTGTCTTGTTAATTGAAATTTAAGAAGCTGTGGACTGTAATTTTTCTAGTCGTGCCAGCACTTCTGAACTGTGAATAGTTGGGTTGATTTTGACAAAAGTCTCGCGCAAGACACCTTGAGGATCGATGATGAAACTATGGCGCATAGATAAAAAGCCGAGCCACGAACCGTAAGCTTTACTCACTGAACCATCTGTGTCAGCCAACAGAGGGAATTTTAGTCCTTCTGAATCACAAAATTTGGCGTGGGAATCAATGTTATCAGCACTAACGCCAATAATCTGAGCGTTTTTTTCAAGGTATTGGGGTAAGTCTTGCTGAAAACGACGAGCCTCTATAGTACAACCAGAGGTGAAGTCTTTAGGATAAAAGTACAAGACTAGCCATTTACCGCGCAAGTCAGAGAGGGAAATTTTGCCATCGCCTGTGTTGGTTGGCAAAGTAAACTCTGGTGCAGGTTGATTAATTGCCGGAAGTTTACCACCAAGAGCATTAGCAACAGGGGTAAAATTCAGCCAGATGATGATAGAAATACAGCTGGCAAATAATATACTTAAAAAAATGTAGCGGGAAATCATGGTGAAAACCAGAATCACAACTTTACACAAGTTTACAATTTTTTGTTGCGAGAAATCTTATTCTAAGTGAGATTCGGGAGGGGTATCTGTGCTTTCGATATATTGACTATCTAGGAGAAAGACCCCCCTAGTAAAGCGAATACCCCAATATCCACCGGGTCTGCGGTCAACGACTATACCTTCCTCGCCCATGTGAATTACATTAGGAGGGCGTAGCATGGGCATAGGTTCAGCAGTTTTGACATAAGCTGGTAGCGCCACAACACGGACTTTACTACCAATTGCGAATTCTTTTGACATTTTAATCAAGCGGAGTTTTGATTAACTCATAACTCAAAACTAGCTTGAAAGTCTACTAAATTGAGCAGGAGAATAAATAGGGAAAGGGAAAGGGGATGAAGTTTTTCCCCTTTCCGCATCTTCTGCAAGAAGTCTATAGAATTCTTATTTTTTAAAAAATGATTATTGAGGATTGCCTTGTTGACGGCGTGAAGGAGCATTTTGACGGAATTGCTCTAATTTTTGACGCTGTTCCGAGGTTAAGACTGCTTGAATCTGTTGTTTTTCAGACTCGCGAATTTGTCGCATTTGAGTTTTTTGTGCTTCAGTTAGATTTAAGTCAGCAAAACCACCCTTTCCTCGACGTTGACCGGGTTGCCGTTGACCTGTTTGCCCCTGAGCCTTACGGGCTTGCCATTCAGCCCGCCGTGCTTGTTTCGCTGCCTCTAATTTTGCCTTTTGTTCTGGGGTCAAAACTGCTTCAAATTTGCTGCGGCTATCACGGCGAATCGTCTGAATTTGGTTTTTTTGGGCATCTGTTAGACCCAAATCTTTCCAAGGGCCTCTTTCTTTTTGTGGAGTTTGTGCAAGTAAGACGGGTGAAGGAGAGGCTGTTTGAGCGTGAACAGCAAAGGAAGTTGCAGTTAAAGTTAAGGCGATTGCGGAAGCAACTAGCGATAATGCTTTGAGTTTCATTACTTGTCTGGTGGGTTTTTCCTGGTTGGATGCCACCATCATAAAAACTTATCTTCAGCAGTTACATGAGGAGAAAGTCATGATTCTATCCATGACTTTAGTCATGATTGACAATAGATAGTTAAAAGTTACAAGTTATAAGTTAAGATTTATAACTTATGAAAATTTTGATTATGATGATTTTATAAGTCATTATTTAGCTGATTAACTAACTGTATTGTTCTTTGAATTTACTTTTTATTTCTCACTTAGCAAAAAAATAAGTGGTGAAATATCTGTTCAAATTTTCGGAATTATTAACTTCTAATTTCTAACTTATAACTGGAGCAATGCGACTAATGAGTCGTCCAACTGAAATTAAGAAACATCCTTTTCCGTCTCTGCTTTATCTGGAGTGGACATTACTAGCGATCACGGCATTGACAGCTATGATACCACCTCCGTTACGGCGTTTTCGTCCTAAGCCTCTAGAATTATCAATTTGTGGTGCATTTCCAGACTTGTCAGTTTGTAGCATATTACCAGAATTATCAATTTATAGTCTGATTGTTTTTGCAGTAATGGGCTTAAGATTACCCAGAAATAACCATAAAACTAAGGTAATATATACAGCTATTGAAATTTTATTAATTTTAATAATTGGACTTTTTGGGGAAAGATTTGCTCGGCTTTTCCCTTTTCTCTATATAATTTTAGTGACTCGCAGTTGTTTAATTTTTCAGTTAAATGGGCGTTTGTTCGTTACAAGTTTGTCATTTGCCTTATTTTTAGTTACTACACAACTAAAATATCAGTTATTCAATTTTCAAGCATCACCGCAGGCACAAGAGCGATATCGATTTTTAATTTTGAATTCGTCACTAGTATTTGGCTTAAGTTTGGTTTTTGTGTTGTTGATGATGAATGCAGTTTTATCTGAACGGCAAAGTCGAGAAAAGCTAGCTCTTGCTAACGAAAAACTCCGTCAATATGCCATGCAAATTGAAAATCAAGCTACCTTAGAAGAACGTAACCGTATTGCTCGTGAAATTCATGATTCATTAGGACACTCTCTGACGGCTTTAAATCTACAATTAGAAACTGCTTTAAAACTATGGCAATCCAACCCAGGTAAGGCTGAAACATTTCTTGCAACTGCAAAGGAATTAGGTTCCAAGGCGCTAAAAGATGTTCGTCAATCTGTTTCTACTATGCGTTCTAATCCCTTACAAGAACAATCTTTAGAAGATGCAATCGCTAGTCTTTCAGAAAACTTTCATCGCTTTAATGGGATATTACCAATTTATCAAATAAACCTGGAATATTCTCTACCACCTGAAATAAATACTGCTATTTACCGGATTACTCAAGAATCTTTAACTAATATATCTAAATATGCGTATGCCACAGAGGTCAAATTGGAACTCACTACGACTAAAGGCAATTTGCGATTGATAATTCAGGATAATGGTAAAGGTTTTGATGTAGGGCAAAATACCACTGGTTTTGGACTTCAGAGTATGCGCGATCGCACTTTAGCACTTGGGGGTAAATTTAGTATTAATAGCACTCTTGGTTTTGGTTGCAAAATTACAGTTAATATTCCATTAACAAGGCTAACATAATGATTAAAGTATTGCTGGTAGATGACCAAAGTTTAATTCGTCAAGGATTAAGAGCGTTATTGGAACTAGAACCAGATTTAGAAATAGTTGGAGAAGCAGAAAACGGCGAACAAGCGATTAATTTTGTTGCAGAATTTCAGCCAGATGTAATATTGCTAGATATCAGAATGCCGATTATGGATGGAGTTGCAGCCACGCAGGAAATTCAAAAACGTTTTGCTAAAACTAAGATTTTAGTACTTACAACTTTTGATGATGACGAATATGTATCAGCAGCTTTAAAAAATGGAGCAATGGGTTATTTATTAAAAGATACACCATCAGAAGAATTAGCTGTTGCTATTCGCGCTGTTCATAAAGGATATACTCACTTAGGCCCAGGTATAGTTAAAAAGCTTTTGACTCAATTTTCTCATGTTGCACCAATTCATTCACCACCTGTACCATCTAATTTAGTTGAACTTACTCCTAGAGAAAAAGAGGTTTTGCGGTTAATTGCTACAGGCGCTAGTAACCGAGAAATTGCTCAGGAACTCTACATTTCTGAAGGGACAGTAAAAAATCATGTTACGAATATTTTAAACAGGTTGAATTTGCGTGATCGCACTCAAGCTGCGATTTGGGCAAATACATATTTATCCTATTTAAATGAGCCAAGTTAAATAATGTCGATGGATGGGTAAAGAGACTTTTTCCTGCGAGAATATCGCTGGTTTACGCCTTTCAGAGTTGGCAACCTAAATTTATAATTCGTAATACTCGCCAAAGGCGAGAAGCAAGCTACGTAATTATTTGGTCAAGTATGCTCCCGGCGACGGTGGTTAGCAGCTTGTAATAACAGAGATTCTGCAAAAGCGATCGCATCAGTTGCAGATTTACCACCAGCTAACTGCGCTAGTTCTTCCCGGCGGGTGTTTAAATTATCCAAAGTAGTAACTCTAACAACAGTACGCTGTTCGGCGTTGTCATTGTTGGCTTTTTGACCTTTGCCTTGATTAATAGTTTGTTTGTCTACGCGAAAATGCCGATCGGCCATTGCCGCAACTAAAGGTTGATGGGTAACACATAATACTTGGTTGTATTGACTTAACTGGTATAACTTTTCCGCGATCGCTTGGGCTACCTTTCCCGAAACCCCGACATCAATTTCATCAAATACCATAGTTTCAGCAACATCAACCTGAGAGAAACAAGCTTTCAGCGCTAGTAAAAAACGGCTCATTTCTCCACCAGAGGCAACTTCTGTTAAAGGTTGCAGTGGTTCTCCGGGATTGGAACTAAATGTAAAGGTAATTTTATCTGCTCCCATCGCAGTTGGGAAAGCTGGTAATATTTCAACCAGAAATTTCACCTTTTCCATCGCTAGGGGCTTGAGTTCAGCTATCAAACGTGATTCTAAATTAGCAGCCGCCTTACTCCGCAATTGAGTTAACTGATTACTTGCTTGGGTAAGTTTCTCAAAACACGCCTTTTCTTGCTGTTCCAGACTTTCGATAGATTGTTCGTTGTCATTAAGTTGGGCTAATTCTGCTTGGATACGTTGGTAATAAGCGATCACTTCTGTAAGTGTCGGTCCATACTTACGACAAATTTGCTTTAATTCCTGAATCCGTTCTTCTACCTCTTCCAATCGGTGCGGATCGGCTTCCAATCCATCCCCATAAGCATTAATCTGCCTTCCCACTTCCATTACCGCAGCTTGCGCGTCCCGCACCAATTCTAATAGGGGTTGCAATTGCGTATCATATTCCACCATGTCATTTAATGTCACCTCACTATCTCCCAATAAATCTGCGGCGGCGGGAGTTTCATAATCGTTTTGATACAAAGCCTGATAAACCTTGTAACTCATTTGTTGCAAATCAACGACATGATTTAGGCGTTCCCATTCTTGTCCCAACTGTTCCAATTCATCAGGTTCGCTGAGATTAGCTGTTCCCAGTTCTTGCACTTGATAAGTGAGCAAGTCGAGTTGTTGCAACCGTTCCCGTTCTGATGTTCGGCGTTTTTCTAGTACTAAATGCGCCTGTTGGTAAGCACTAAAGCTCGTGGCGACCTTGTGACGCTGCTGCATCAACGAGTCACCGCCATACAAATCTAACCAGTCCCGAACTTGGGCAGATTGTCCAACTTGTACAGTTTGACCTTGGGCGGTAATTTCCACCAAGCGATCGCGCATTCCTACCATAATCTGCCGATTTACTAACACACCATTCACCCGCGATCGACTGCGGACATTACTAGCAGTGGCTGTGATTTCTCGGCTAATGACTACAGAATTTTCATCAAGCAAATCTATTTCTTGTTCGGTCAACCAAGCCGCTAGGGGGGCGTTTGAGGTGAAAGTAGCTTCTACCATCGCCCGATTTGTCCCCGTGCGAATGACTCGACTAGAGACTTTACCGCCCAGAGCGGCATCTATGGCATCCAAGATAATAGATTTTCCAGCGCCGGTTTCACCTGTTAACACATTTAGTCCCGCGCCAAATTCCAATTCCAATTGGTCAATTAGGGCAAAGTTTTCAATTCGCAGGCAAAGCAACATCAAGCCAAATTCTCCATGAGGGCAGATGCCAGATACTTCTAACTTACAAGACAATAGATATGATATTTCAGCAACTAGCAATACCTACTACTATTGAACTAGTATGCCCGTTTAAGTGTAGCAGACCTATTAGTATTAAGGAGTAAGTGGAGCAGGGAAAGATGAGGAAGAAATAACCAATGCCCAATACTTCGACTTACCTCCGCTTTGCTCGGCACGAGTCGTTCAGTACAAGTGCCCCATTCCAAATTCCCAATTTCTAAACATATTGTTACAATACTTAATGTGATCGTTCTGACTGGTGGCTTTCTTCATGATTGTTAAGACACTTCCCCCTAGTTCTCAACCGATTCAGGAGGACAGTCGCAACGGCACAAATAGCCGAGGCGAACTGGACGTTATTGATGTAGTGCCAGAAGATGGTACATCAAGTTTAGTTGTGCGCTCGCCAAGGCTCTTAGCAGCCCAAAAGATGAGGACAACAGCCCAACCTGAGACGCTTTACGATCCCGTGGGCATAGCAGCGCATTACCAAAACAGAAAAGTGCAAGTTCTACGGCGGATTTTTGCCGTGTTGCGGCCAGTTCTATCCTTTGTTTTTGGGTTGTGGTCGGATAGTAAACGGGGAATTGTCGTCAAAAACGACCGCCGCCGAGCTACCCAGCTACGAGTATTACTGACTAAACTGGGGCCTGCTTACATCAAAATTGGACAAGCTTTATCCACCAGACCGGATCTAGTTCCTCCCGTATACCTAGAAGAATTAACTAAACTACAAGACCAATTACCGCCTTTTGCCAACGAAATTGCTTACCAGTTTATCAAAGAAGAATTAGGCGCACCTCCAGAAGAGGTTTATGCCGAACTCTCAGCCCAGCCAATTGCTGCGGCTTCATTAGGGCAAGTTTATAAAGGTAAGCTAAAAACTGGCGAAGAAGTCGCCGTTAAAGTTCAACGCCCTGACTTAAGAGAGGGGATTACTATTGACTTGTATATTTTGCGTAACCTCGCCGCCTGGGTGCAAAAAAAGGTTAAACGGGTAAGAAGTGACTTAGTTGGGATTCTTGATGAATTAGGCGATCGTATCTTTGAAGAGATGGACTACATCCATGAGGGTGAAAATGCCGAACGATTTTTCGAGTTATACGGTCACATAAAAGACGTATATATACCGAAAATTTACTGGGAATACACCAATCGTCGCGTCTTGACGATGGAGTGGATTAACGGCACCAAATTAACCCAGACAGAAGAAATTAGCGCCCAAGGGATAGATGCTCGTTACCTAATTGAAGTGGGTGTGCAGTGTTCCCTGCGCCAATTACTAGAACATGGATTTTTCCACGCCGATCCCCACCCTGGTAATTTGTTAGCGACAACCGATGGTAAATTAGCTTATCTCGACTTTGGGATGATGAGCGAGATTAAGCCAGCACAGCGTTATGGTTTAATTGAAGCGATCGTCCACGTTGTCAACCGCGACTTTGAAGGATTAGCAAAAGACTACGTGAAGTTAGATTTCTTATCACCAGAAACTGATTTAACACCAATTATCCCAGCTTTTGCCAGAGTTTTTGCTGATGCCCAAGGAGCCAGCGTTGCCGAACTCAACATTAAAAGCATCACCGATGAACTATCAGCTTTGATGTATGAGTATCCTTTTCGCGTACCGCCCTACTACGCGTTAATTATTCGCTCCCTTGTGACGCTTGAAGGTATTGCAATATATATAGATCCAAACTTTAAAGTTCTCAGCGAAGCTTATCCCTACGTTTCTAAACGTCTGTTAACAGACCCAGCACCGCAATTAAGAGCGTCATTGCAAGATTTGTTATTTAAAGATGGCAGATTTCGCTGGAATCGCTTAGAAAACTTGTTAAAAAATGCGCGTAATAGTCAAGACTATGACTTTAATTTAGTACTGAATCAGGGGATAGAATTTCTGTCATCTGAACGCGGTGCTTTTATTCGTGACAAGTTAGTAGATGAATCTGTTAACGGACTCGATGCTTTAGGTAAAAACGTTTTGCATAACTTTACCTCCTTGTTGCGAGAACGGGTAGGATTAACAGCAGTTAATAAAACTCCAGCGGCTACAGTTGAGCAACAACAAACCTTGGAGCATATCAAACGTATATTAGGTATTCTCCGAGAAACAAGAGGCTTTGATCCAGTGCAAGTTGCATCCCAAATTGCCCAGTTATTGGTAAATTCTGATGTACAACGTTTAGGTCAACAAATTGCCAACCGCTTCACGCAAAAAGCTGTAGCCAGGTTAATTAGGCAATTATTGGCATCCTAGTAAAAGTTGTGAGTTAAAAACTTTATTTAACTCATAAACCATTTATTCTAGCAACTATATAACCCAACTTTTTTAGCTTTTCTAAGACTTTAGTTGCACTTTGAGCAACGCTTTCCTGGTTAGTTTTGCATTCGACTTCAGGACAGAGTGGTATTTCATAAGGATCGTCAATACCAGTGAAGTGCTTAATTTCCCCTGCTCTTGCTTTTTTATATAACCCTTTTACGTCTCGTTGTTCACAAACTTCTAATGATGCGTTGACATAAACTTCAATGAAAAATGGAGTAATTTGGCGTACTTCTTCTCGAATTTCACGGTACGGTGAAATAGCTGAAACTAATACAATTACATTATTTCTGGCAAGAAGTTGAGCTACAAAGCCAATGCGCCGAATATTCTCCACTCGATCCTCTTTACTGAAACCCAATCCTTTGCATAGGTTTTGACGTACCGCATCAGCATCCAGAACTTCAACTCTGTATCCCTGTATCCGCAGTTCCTTCTCCACGAATTGACAGATAGTAGTTTTACCTGCACCACTCAGACCAGTGAACCATACTGTCACACCACACTCTTGTTGTCTCATCCTACTTTCGTCGTACATTTTAAATAGCACACCAAAAAAGCTTTTTTAGGTAATTGTGGGTCAAATAGTAATTTTATTTTTATAGTCCTTTTTTAGCAGGAATTTCAGCCATTGCAAGCCAGCCCGTGTCAGCCTTGTTACTTTTACCTCTACTGATTTTGAGTGAAGAATCGTATAATTATACGTATTTAGGCTAAATATTTAATACAAAAGATATCGATGTATACGACGGACTACACTTACGCATTTTCTGAACCCTAACAACGCAATTCGCCGCTATAGTAACAAAACTTGCTGATCCAGTTTTCAAATTATTGAAGTTTTAACTAATTTTTACATTCAGTATATATACAGTTTATTTTTAAATAAAATAGTTTTTATTATAACAGTAGATTACCAAATAAGATTTACCACTAGGACATTATAAAAAACTAAGTTCAAAATATCTACAAAGTTATATCCAGTGCAGCTTTATGGCGGCACGACCCATTATCTGAGGGCGATCCCTTTAGGTGCTGTTTCTGGTACAGGCTTGTTTATTGACAATGATGGTACGCCTAGTGGTCTGTGTCATTAATTCTGAGAGGTTCGTAGTGAGCGATTTATCAGTCAATTTTAAGGGTTTTAATCCTTCCTGACTACAAACTTTCACAACTCATCAAAACTAATGACATGACATCAATCATTAGTACACTTTGGCATAAATTTGTTCACCTTTAACTAGTTCCTCAGAGCAACTTGTCTGCTTAATTGAGGTGATAGCTGGATTTACGCCGTGCTGTACTAGTGGTTTGTGCCAGTAATTTTCGGGGTTCGTAGTTGGTGATTTACTGCTTAATTTCAAGGGCTAGAGCCACTGAGTATATTTTGTATTTGATTAAGTCTAAAGTTCTTCAACAAAATTTGAAATTTAATTCAACTGATTTATGTTATCTACTTTTCCCACTACTGCCTCAGAAGAGAATAACTTAATTCAATGTGATGCCGATCAGGGATTTATCTCCTGGTTGAGTCAAGCCGAAGGCTCAGTTGCCATCACCACCTATCAAGCCGGAAAACTAGCACTAGTAGGCTGGAATGGGGAACAGGTAACTATGCTGTTACGCCAATTTTCCAAACCAATGGGATTAGCAGTGAATGGTTTGCGACTGGCACTGGCTACCCATTACGAAGTCTGTTTATTAGCCAATGCTCCTACATTAGCCTATGAGTTTTTAGAAGACCAGCCCGGACGCTACGATACCCTTTACTTGCCACGGATGGCATACTTCACAGGCGACCTCAATATTCACGACTTGGAATTTGGGAGAGAAGGGCTGTGGGTTGTCAACACCCGCTTTTCCTGTCTTTCTGCCTTGAGTCCAGACTTTAGCTTTGTCCCGCGCTGGCATCCCAAATTTATTTCCCAAATAGTGCCAGAAGACCGATGCCACCTGAATGGTTTAGCGATGGTGGATGGCAAACCCAAGTATGTGACTGCCCTTGGTGCGACAGATAGCGTCGGAGGATGGCGGTCGGGCAAAGCCAACGGTGGAGTCGTAGTGGAAGTAGAGAGCAATGAAATTATTGTAGATGGATTATCAATGCCCCATTCCCCAATCTGGCATGACGGGTTTTTGTGGTTACTCAACTCTGGTGCAGGGGAAATATGGCGCATTCATCCAGAATCAGCGGACAAACAAGTAGTCTGTGTACTCCCTGGATTTCTGCGAGGGTTGTGCTGCGTAGGTTATTACGCTCTAGTCGGACTTTGCCAGATTCGGGAACGGCATATTTTCGGAGGGTTGCCCATAACCCAACGGTTTGAGAAGTTGCTCTGTGGCGTAGCAGTCGTGGATTTGCGAAATGGGCAGCAGGTAGGGATGCTGAAGTTCACCACAGGCTGTCAAGAACTTTATGATGTGCAGTTTCTCCCTGGCGTGCAGCGTCCGATGGTTTTAAATCAGGAACGAAAAGAAATCCGCCAAGCATTTACTGCACCAGAGTTTAACTATTGGCTGCGACCGAGTGCAGTGATTCCTAATGACTAAGGAATCTGTTTAATCAGAGCGTAATTGCTGAAATCAAATTTTTAGTTTTTTCAGAGGTTTTTTCATGGCTGAATTTCAAGTTAATACCAACACCATCGGCAATCAACTTAACCCTGCAGTAGCGATGGATGCTGATGGGGACTTCATCATTTCCTGGGAAAGCAGTGGTCAGGATGGGTCTGGCTCAGGCATATATGCTCAACGCTACAACAGTGCTGGGGTGGCTGTTGGGGATGAATTCCAAGTCAATACCAACACCATCGGCAATCAACTTAACCCGACAGTAGCGATAAATGCCACTGGGGATTTTGTTATTTCTTGGCAAAGCCAAGATGCGTCTGGCTCAGGCATATATGCTCAACGCTACAAAAGTTCTGGAGTGGCTATTGGGGGCGAATTTCAGGTCAATACCTCCACCAACAACAATCAAGTTAACCCCACAATAGCGATGGATGCAGATGGGGACCTTGTCATTTCCTGGACTAGCTACGGTCAGGACGGATCTGGGGATGGGATATATGCCCAACGCTACAACAATGCCGGGGTAGCTCAAGGGGGCGAATTTCAGGTCAATACCCACGCCGACAACTTTCAATACAACCCTACAGTAGCGATGGATGCAGATGGGGACTTTGTCATTTCCTGGACTAGCTATAATCAAGACGGGTATGGCAATGGGATATATGCCCAACGCTACAACCATGCTGGGCAGGCACAAGGGGGCGAATTTCAGGTCAATAGTGACATCGACTACGATCAAACTAATTCCACAATAGCGATAGATGCAGATGGGGACTTTGTCATTTCCTGGCAAAGCTATAACTATATAGATGGCTATGGCTTTGAGATATATGCCCAACGCTACAACAGTTTCGGAGTGGCACAAGGTAGTAACTTTAAAGTCAATACCAAAAAAGACAAAGATCAAGTTAACCCCACTGTAGCGATAGATACAGGTGGGGACTTTGTCATTTCCTGGCAAAGCTACGGTCAGGACAGATCTTCTAAAGAAATATATGCCCAACGCTATAACAGTGCCGGAGTAGCTATTGGGAGCGAATTTCAGGTCAATACCAACACGGACAACGATCAAGTTAACCCCACAGTAGCGGTAGATACATATGGGAACTTTGTCATTTCTTGGCAAAGCTATAGTCAAGACGGCTCTGCCAATGGGATATATGCCCAACGCTACAACAACAACATTGGGGTTCCTCCGACAATTACCTCTGGTTCTGCCTCTGCCTTGACATACACCGAGAACGCCACTACAGCTATCGATTCAGCCATCACCATCAGCGATACAGACTCCACCAACCTGGTTAGTGCCACTATCAGCATTAGTAGTGGTTTCGTTTCTGGTCAAGATACCCTCGCCTTCACCAACCAAAATGGGATTATCGGCAGCTACAACAGCAGCACAGGCGTTTTAACCTTAACTGGCAGTGCCACCATTGCTAATTATCAAACTGCACTGCGTTCCATTACTTATACTAACAACAGCGACAACCCCAATCTCACACTTCGTACCGTCAGCTTTCTAGTTAACGATGGGACTGCCGATAGTACCGCTGTTACCCGCGATATTAATATTACGGCAGTGAATGATGCGCCCATTGCTACTGCCACCAACTCTGCCTTGTCATACACCGAGAACACTACTACAGCCATCGACTCAAGTATCACCGTCAGTGATACAGACTCCCCCAACCTAGTTAGTGCCACCGTCAGCATTAGCAGTAGTTTCGTCTCTGCTCAAGATACTCTCGCCTTCACCAACCAAAATGGGATTACCGGCAGCTACAACAGCAGCATAGGTGTCTTAACCCTAACTGGCAGTGCCACCATTGCTGATTATCAAACTGCACTGCGTTTCATTACTTATATTAACAACAGCGACAACCCCACTACTACACCTCGCACCATTAGTTTTGTTGTCAATGATGGCACTGCCGATAGTGCTACCGTTACCCGCAATATTAAGATTACGGCGGTGAATGATGTCCCGATTGCTAGGGCCACCAACCCTGCCCTCAGCTACACTGAGAATGCCACTATAGCAATCGACTCAGCCATCACCGTCAGTGATGTAGACTCAAGCAACCTGGTTAGTGCCACCATTAGCATCACCAGTGGTTTTGTCTCTGGTCAAGATACCCTTGCCTTCACCAACCAAAATGGGATTATCGGTAACTACAACAGCAGCACCGGCGTTTTAACTTTAACAGGCACTTCCACCGTTGCTAATTATCAAGCTGCACTGAGTTCCATTACTTATACCAACAGCAGCGACAACCCTACTACTACACCTCGTACCGTCAGCTTTCTAGTTAATGATGGGACTGCTGATAGTACCGCTGTTACCCGCAATATTAATATTACGGCGGTGAATGATGACCCAGTTGTTGCCAACCCCATTGCTGACCAAACAGCGACAGTAGACACCGCCTTCAACTTCGACCTACCAGCAAACACCTTTAACGATGTGGATGGTGGAAACCTCACCTATACAGCCACCCTGCAAAATGGTGACTCTCTTCCTGGTTGGTTGACCTTCAATGGCACCACCTTTAATGGTACTCCCACAACTAACAACGTTGGTAGCCTCAACATCAAAGTTATCGCCAGTGATGGAACAGCATTTATCAACGATGTTTTTGTACTGATAGTCACTGATCCCAATAATCAAGTGGTCAATGTCATTAATGGTACTTCAGCTGCAGACAAGTTAACTGGTACAGAGATAAAAGATCTCATCTCTGGGTTGCAGGGCAATGATAGCCTCAAAGGACTAGGTAATAATGACACCCTTGATGGTGGTGATGGCAATGATACCTTAGATGGTGGTGCAGGAAGTGACAGTCTCATTGGTGGTAAAGGAAATGATACTTATACTGTCGACAGCCTCAGCGATACGATTACTGAAGGTTTAAATGCAGGTACAGATATAGTCAATTCTTCCGTGAGTTGGGTGTTGGGAGCTAATCTAGAAAACTTGACCCTGACAGGAACCAAGGCAATCGATGGTACTGGTAACAGCTTGAAGAACGTCCTCACGGGAAATACTGGTGCTAATAGTTTGAAAGGAGAAGATGGCAACGATAATCTAATTGGTGGTGATGGCAATGACACCTTGTTGGGCGGTGCAGGCAATGACACCTTGGATGGAGGTTTGGGAGCTGACAGTCTTAATGGTGGATTTGGCAATGACATTTACATTGTAGACAACCTCAGCGATACGATTACTGAAGACTTAAATGCAGGCACAGATTTAGTTAAGTCTTCTGTAAATTGGGTGTTGACAGACAATTTGGAAAAATTGACCTTGACTGGAAGCACAGCAATTAATGGTACTGGTAACAGTCTTAATAACATCCTTATAGGAAATACTGGTGCTAATAGTTTGAAAGGAGAAGATGGCAATGATAGTCTGATTGGTAGTTCCGGTAATGACACGTTGGTTGGTGGTTCTGGTAATGACACCTTAGATGGTGGAGTCGGTAATGATAGCCTTGATGGTGGAGTCGGCAACGACATTTACACCGTAGACAGCCTTAGCGATACAATTACTGAAGGCTTAAATGCAGGCACAGATTTAGTCAAGTCTGCTGTGAGTTGGGTGTTAACAGATAACCTAGAAAACTTGACCTTGACTGGAAGCAAGGTAATCAATGGTACTGGCAACAGCTTGAATAACATCATCACAGGAAATAGTGCAGCTAATACTTTGAGAGGAGAAGATGGCAATGATAGCCTGATTGGTGGTTCGGGCAATGACACCTTGTTCGGTGGTGCAGGTGACGATGACTTGGATGGAGGTACAGGTAATGATAGCCTTGATGGTGGAGTCGGCAATGACACTTACACTGTAAACAGCATTAGCGATATGATCGCTGAAAGCTTAGATGCAGGAACAGATTTAGTTAAGTCTTCGATAACTTGGGTATTGAGAAATAACCTAGAAAATTTGACTTTGACTGGAAGCACAGCAATCAATGGTACTGGCAACAGCCTCAATAACATTCTGACGGGAAATACTGGTGCTAACACTTTGACAGGAGAAGATGGCAATGATCGCCTCTTTGGTGGCTCTGGCAATGACACCTTGTTCGGTGGTGCAGGTGACGATACACTGACTGGTGGAATTGGTCGAGATATGCTGACTGGTGGAGATGGGCGAGATAGCTTATATCTGACTGATACCCGCACTGGAAGCTATGATACTATTACTGATTTTACTGTTGGGGATGATACTATCTTTATTTCTAAGGCGGAATTTGGACTGAGCCAATCTCAGAATACTACACTAAATTCTGGCTTATTCCGACTTGGTACCAATGCTACAGCAGGAAGCGATCGCTTTATCTACGATCAAACTACGGGTAATCTTTTCTTTGACGCAGATGGGATTGGTAAGGCTGCACAAGTTCAAATTGCTCTGCTCTCCAATCAGGCAATGCTTAGTAGTGCAAATATTACTGTCATTGCCTAACGAAAGCTAACTATAGCAAGGATTGAGAGATTACCCAGTAACAGACAGATCAACTCTTACTGGATAATCTGTCATAAATACACACTTGAGTGCAATACAACTGCAAACTTTTAACTTTCCTCTTGGGAATAACCGTTTTTCTCGCGTTTAAGACTTTCTTCTAAGGCTTGAATTTGTTCGCGTCTGGCTTCCAACTCTAAGGAACGCCTTGCTAAGTCTTGGTTTTGCAACGTTAGGGATTGTCGCCAATGTTCTGCTCGCTCGGCTTCGTGCTGCAAAAATTCTGGAGTAATGCCAATGGTGAGGTAGCTTTCTACCAGATGCAGTACCCAGTTGGTAGCGTCTTCTATTCTTTCAATGTCGCCTGTAGGAGAAAGTTCCACCAGAACAAGCAAGTTCTCACTCATGATTTTTCCCTTTCCAAGCAGAATGAAAGCTTCTTCCGGAATTATCGCCCACAAGTTATCAGCTTCTTGACGCGCCAACAAACGTAACTGGTGCTGCTCTAAAAAATCGTTTTTACGCACCTGGGCTAGATATAGCATGAGGGTCGCTTCGCTCCAATTCAAAATTCAAAATTCAAAAAAAATTTAATAAAAGAATAAGTGCCAGAATGAATGGATATTTGGATCTTGTTAATTGGTAATGGGTAATTGGGAATTATTAACACTCCCATTACCTATTACAGTTATCCTAAGCCACGCAGGCGATGCCTACATTAATCCCTTAAGGCGATCGCGCAAAATTTCTGCTTGTTTCTGTGCTTCTGCTAAGGCATCCCGCGCTCCCTGTACCACGTCGGCTCTAGCTCTATCCACAAAGTTAGGATTGTTTAATCTGGTACTCAGAGATTGAACTTCTGCTTCGGCTTTACTCAAGCTTTTCTCTAGTTTGGCACGGACAGCTTCAATATCTACTACGCCGCTCAAAGGAATTAGCACTTGTATTGTACCAATCACACCTGCGTAGACGTTTTGCGGTGAGGCAGTCGCAGTCCTGGCGGTTTCCGTCGGTTGCGTTAGCGAAGCGGTAGCGAGTCTTCGAGCGTTACTGCCGAACCGGAAGGGCTTGCCGTCAGGCATCGCATTTTCTGGTTCTTGTGGTTGTTCTAATTCTTTCTGTGAGAAAAATCGGCTCCACAACCTAAGTCTCGCTTGAGCAGTGAGTAAATTTTGGCTAACAAACCACGCTGTGTAACCAAAACCAACTAGTTCAAAGAAAGTTCCGATGATGGGAATGTCATCAATGGCATTTCCCGCAGCTAAACCCACTCTACCAAAGACAATGGCCACGATAATTAAGCCAATTATCTTCAAACCCCTCTGAGGTTTTTTAACAGCAACAGTTTGGTTTTTTTCCTTTTCAGTAATGGTTAAAGTCTCAACCTTCGCCAAATCTTTAATGTAATCTTGTCCAGCAGTGAGAATTTCCCGCTCCTTCTCGCTTTCAGTTTGCAAATTCACTGTCACTTTTACCCCTGGTTTAATATCCGCCTCAGCCCGCAAATTCCGAATTGTGCGGATAGTACCAATTAGTAATTCAAACTGTTCTTCTAAAGCTTGATTGATTAGATTTGCATCTACCTGGGGATAGATTTGCAACGGTAAAGTTTGCGATGAATCTGCTGATTGTTGCGTGAGAGTCTGCCAAATTTCTTCGGTAATATGAGGCATGAAGGGATGAAGCAGTTTCATAATCCCTTCCAGTATATAGCTGAGGGTTTGCTGTGCTACCCGCCGCGATACTGGATCGGCATCTGCTTGCAATCTGGATTTCACCAGTTCAATATACTGATCGCAGAAATCACCCCAGATGAATTCGTAGAGTCCTTTTGCTGCTTCCCCTAAACCGTAATTATCGATGTAATTGGTAGTTTGTTTGATAACTTGATGATACCGCGAGATAATCCAGCGATCGCTCAATTCTGTAGCTACTGGATTCCCCAATTGTTGCGGCGTTTGTCCATCCAAATTCATCATTACAAACCGGGCAGCATTCCACAACTTGTTAGCAAAATTGCGGGATGCTTCTACAGAAGCTGATTCATCCTTTTTGCGATCATATTCTAAGCGGATATCTTGACCGGCACCAGCCACTTCCCTAATTAGGGTATATCGCAGGGCATCAGTACCATATTTGTCAATTAATAACAACGGGTCAATACCATTACCTTTGGTCTTTGACATCTTCTGACCTTTTTCATCCAATACCAAGCCGTGGATATAAACTGTTTGGAAAGGCATTTGACCAGTAAAATGCCCACCCATCATGGTCATTCTGGCTACCCAGAAAAAGATGATGTCAAAGCCTGTCACCAAAGTGGTAGTTGGGTAGTAAGTCGCTAAATCTTGAGTTTGTTCCGGCCAGCCCAAAGTCGAAAATGGCCAGAGTCCAGAAGAAAACCAAGTATCTAGCACATCTGGGTCTTGTTCTACCTTGACATTTTCGCCAAATTGCGATTTTGCTTTCTCCCAAGCTTCAGTTTCTGATTTCGCTACCACAAAGGGCGTGTTATCGGTAATTTGCCCATCCGTTTCACTAACAGCGTACCAAGCAGGAATTCGGTGTCCCCACCATAATTGGCGAGATATGCACCAATCATTGAGTTTTAGTAGCCAATCACGATAAACCTTTGTCCAGCGTTGAGGGACAAACTCCGGTGAATTTTGCTGGTCAAGGAATTCGAGAGTGTTGTCAGCTAGGGGGCGAATTTTGACAAACCACTGAGTTGAGAGGAGGGGTTCAATGGGTACTTTACCGCGATCGCTGTAGGGAACGGTATGCTTATAATCTTCAATCTTCACCAAAAAGCCATCTGCTTCTAGGCGAGAAACCACATTCTTTCTAGCAACAAAGCGGTCTTGTCCTTGAAACTCCCCGGCATTGGCGTTGAGAGTACCGTCTTTATTCATAATGTTGATTAACGGCAGATTATGACGCTTACCCATGTCAAAATCGTTCGGGTCATGGGCGGGAGTTATTTTCACGCAACCCGTGCCAAAGGTGGGATCAACAAATTCATCGCCAATGATCGGAATTTCTCGGTGTAGAATTGGCAGAGTTACAGTTTTGCCGATGAGATGTTTGTAGCGATCGTCATTGGGATTAACTGCTACAGCCGTATCACCCAACATCGTTTCTGGTCGTGTTGTCGCCACCTCTACAAAACCGGAACCATCGGTGAGGGGATAGCGGAAGTGCCAGAGATTTCCATTCACCTCTTGATTTTCTACTTCCACGTCAGACACAGCCGACTGAGAAGCGGGACACCAGTTAACTAAATATTCACCACGATAAATTAAGCCTTCCTCGTAAAGGCGAGTAAATGCCTCGACGACAGCTTTAGATAAACCCTCATCCAGGGTAAACCTTTCCCGTGACCAGTCCACCGAGACACCCAAGCGTCGTAGCTGATTTAAAATCGTTCCCTCAGACTCCGCCTTCCATTGCCAAGCGCGTTCTAGGAAATTCTCACGCCCCAACTCGTAGCGAGTCTTACCCTCTGTCTTGAGTTGCTTTTCCAGCATACTATGCACAGCAATGCTGGCGTGGTCAGTTCCCGGTAGCCACAGGGTATTGCGCCCCTGCATCCGGTGGTAGCGCACGAGGGTATCAATCAACGAACTTTCAAAAGCGTGACCCATGTGCAAACTGCCGGTGACATTCGGCGGCGGAATCACAATGCAATAAGGTTCGCCGCCTTTGTTGGGGTCAGCTTTGTAAACTTGGTTGTCTTCCCAGAATTTTTGCCACTTAGCTTCAGTGGAAAAGGGGTCGTAGAGACTGGGGAGATTGGGAATGGTTGCGGTCATGCGGGGCAAACTAACTATGGAAGGACTCTAATAAATTTTGCCACAGGGTTGGAGGTGGGTTTGTTTAGCAATTCTCGAAATCGTGGATATACCCCTTAAAAAATCTGGAAATGCGAAATCTATTTTTTACCCTTGTAGTTATCTTGAATAAATTCCGTAGCTGACATCTGTATATTCGCTCAGAAAGACTCATGAAATTGAAACCAGGTTTATTTCAACTCATCGTGTTAGTTATGACTATATCGCTACTTACTTCTTGTGCGACAACCCCAGAAGCAAGACAGTCAGATTGTAGCTCCACAACGTCGCCAAACCAACAAGCCGATAACTGTTCTCCCTCATCTAATAGTAGCGGCAGATCAAGTGGTTACTCTGGTGGTAGTAGCATTAGAAGATCCGGTTATGATCATTCATCGGAGGTCGGGATTTCTAGCGGTTCTTCCAAGGGTCGTAGTGGTTTTGGTAGTTTCGGTCGCGGTGGTCATGCGGGTGGATAAGAGAGTTATGAATATTTTCAACAGTCCTCAACGAAAGCGTCTATTTCAGTCGATGAAAATGGGTTAGTACAACTTTGCTCCGATTGAAGAAGGAACAGGTATACCTCTTACTGACCAAGAAACACCTTACGCTCTTTATTATTGCCATCAAGTTTTACCACAGACCATACAAGAAATCCAGCAAGCATCGGAATTAGTCGGTAGGATTTTAACCCAAACGTGGGAAATTATCCGCACTCTTGATCAAGATACACTACTTTATTATGGATTTCCTGAAGCTACTATTAAGTTAGTTAAATATGACTTCTTCGCACCATTTTGTATGCGTCTTGATTGGTGCTGGAATCAAGAAACCGGGATAAAAAAAGTAGTAGAAACTAATCCCCAAACTCCTAGCTTTTGGTTTGAGTGTACAGACGGCAATAACAAAGTCGCCAGACATTTTGGATTACAAGAACCAGATTTAGATGCTCAAAAAACCTTAAAATTAACACTCAATCAACATGTCAATAGAGCCGCATTAAATTTGGGTAAACCAATTATAGACTGTCACGTGGCATTTACAGCTTTGAACAATGCCGAAGATTTAGGTACTATGCGATGGTTAAGCAATTATTTGGAGTCTAAAAGTACCGTTTTACCCTTAGAATATATTGCCATCAAAGATGGTGAATATCTATTTGATAAGAGAACACAAAAACCAATAGATATACTCTTTATGTGGTATCCAGTGGAATGGCTAATCCATGATACTGATGAGAAAGGTGAAAGATTATGGCCAGCTCTAGAGCAACTAATTTTTGAGAATAAAATTGTGATTGTGAACTTTGGATCTGCTTTTGCACTGCAACCAAAGAGTGTATTTACCCTAATTACAGATTTGGGATATGACTTTTTTTCTGACAAAGATGCTGGGACAGTCTGGGAATATTTCCCTAAAACATCACTGAGTACAACAGGAATAGGTAATTCATACTTTGCTAAACCTATTCTAGGAAGAGAAGGTGAAGGAGGGTTTGCAGTTAATTCAGGAAATATCTCTGTGCGTAGTAGTAATAATGACCCTTGGTATACACAACAGAATTATGTGTATCAAGAGTTATTAGAGTTTCCTAAACTAGAAATTGATGGCAAGTCAATGACTCAAGTTTGGGGAGTATGGCTATATAACGATGGTAATGACAAGTTTATATCTGGAGGTGTAGGAATCCGCCTTTCTGAAGGAGAAATTACAGATAACTTATCCTATTGGTGTCCTATTGGATGCTAATTTTAACAGCATCGAGAATTAGAGGCAAACATGAAACCTCAAACCACCAGCCATTCGCCCTGGACATACATACCCACGTTGTACTTTGCCTCCGGCATACCTTACGTCATCATCAACACAGTTTCCGTAATCTTTTTCAAAAAACTCGGAATAGATAACACTCAAATAGCCTTATGGACAAGTTTTCTCTATCTACCTTGGGTCATCAAAATGTTTTGGGGCCCAATTGTTGATATTTACTCTACCAAACGCAAATGGATACTTTATACCCAATTTGCCATGTTCTGCTGCTTGGGTTTGATAGCCTTCTCCTTACAACTGCCAAATTTCTTTTTCATCTCCCTTGCAGCATTAACAATAGGAGCATTTATTTCTGCAACTTATGACATTGCTACAGATGGCTTCTATCTTCTGGCTTTATCTCCAGAACAACAAGCCTTCTTTGTTGGCATTCGCTCACTGTTTTATAGAATGGCTGTCATTTTTGGTTCAGGAATATTAGTAGTATTAGCCGGTCAACTTGAAGTATCTCTCAATAACATTCCTTTAAGCTGGACTATAGCTATTGGCTTTTCAGCTTTAATTTTAACAATCCTATTTATTTTCCATCACCTAATTTTACCCTTACCTGAATTAGATAATCAACGACAAATCCAAACTAGAGAAAATATACCTTTTTGGTCAATAATTAGCTCATATTTTATTCAGGATCAAATAATAAATATTTTAGCATTTATCTTACTTTACAGACTTGGTGAAGCAATGCTTGTCAAGATAGCCTCTTTATTTTTATTGGATAAACCAGAAGTAGGGGGCTTAGGACTATCAACATCAGATGTCGGATTAGTTTACGGGACATTTGGAGTAATATCTCTTATTTGTGGAGGAATTATAGGAGGCTTGATAATTTCTAAATATGGATTAAAAAAATGTTTGTTTCCTATGGCTTTAGCTTTGAACTTGCCTGATATATTTTATGTATATATGGCTTACACTAAACCTTCATTAATATTAGTGTATCCCTTGGTTTCCTTAGAGCAATTTGGATATGGGTTTGGATTTACAGCTTTTAGTGTTTATTTAATGTATATTTGCCAAGGCGAATATAAAACTTCTCATTTTGCTATCTCCACTGGTATTATGGCTTTAGGCTTGATGCTACCAGGTTTAATTAGCGGTTATTTGCAAAAAGCATTTGGTTATCCATTATTTTTTATCTTAGTTTGTTTGCTGACCATTCCTGGGATGATTGCTCTCTTTTTTATACCTTTAACAGAAGAACCAAAGCGTCAAAATAATTAACATTATTACAGATCATGAGTTATGTTTTGGGAATAGATGGTGGAGGTAGCAAGACTGTTTGTGTCTTGATGGATGATTTGCGTCAAGTGCTAGGTCGTGGTGAAGCAGGCCCATCTAATTATCAGAGTATAGGTATTAAAGTCACTCTCCAATCTATTCAATCTGCAATTCACAATGCGGTTGAGACAGCAAGAATTACAAATAATGTGAAGATTGATGCGATATGCCTGGGTTTAGCAGGTGTAGGTCGTACAGCAGATATCGAAGTAGTAAAAGCTTTAGTACAAGACTTGCAGAATAACAAATTACCTATTATTTTGGCATTACAGCCAGCGAATATTCTAATTTGTAACGATGCTTTAATTGCTTTAGTTGGTGGAATTGGTCAGCATGTAGGAATTGTGGTTGCAGCAGGTACTGGTTCAATAGTTTTTGGGCGAAATCATCAAGGACATACTAAGCGAGTCGGCGGCTGGGGATATATTTTAGGAGATGAAGGTAGCGCCTATAAAATTGCGATCGCTGGCATGAATGCAGCATTAAAATCTTATGATGGACGGGAAATATCAACGAGTTTGCTAGAGGATTTCAAACAGCATCTTGATTTGGAAAGTATAGAAGATTTAATAGAAGTAGTCTATCGGCGAGAATGGGGAGTTAAACAGATAGCGGCTTTAGCACCAATTGTAGATTTTGCAGCTGCCTCAGGTGATATAGTAGCGAATATCATCATTGATGATGCTGTCAAAGAATTAGTGAAAGCTACATCTACAGTAATTGATGCAATTTTTACTGCCGACTCAGTTTTAGAAATAGTCACAACAGGAAGTGTATGGCGGGGTAAATGCAAGATCCATGAAAGATTTGCAGCATCAATTATGAAGAAGTTTCCTGAAGTAAAGGTGATTTTTCCGAGGTATGAACCTGCTTATGGTGCTGGTTTGTTGGCGTTGCAGACAACTCAAATTTGACGCGAAGAAAGCAATAATATAAGTTTTCACTCTGCAAATATGCGCTCCAAGAAAGTTATTATTTCAGACCAAGCTGCGGTGGTAGCACTAGAATCATAACGATAACCGTCGTCGCGCATGAATGTATGCTCTGCTTCATATAAGAAAACTTGGTGAGGTATGTTAGCATTTTCAATTGCTTTTATTATGATTTGGCGATCGCTCTCTGGTATATGAGGGTCAAGAGTACCGAACACCATTAGCATCTCGCCTTTAATTTCACTTACCCTCTGGATTGTATCGGCTACCTCTTTACCGAGTTTACCACTGGGAATACCAGTAGGGTAACAGCAAACAGCAGCCCGAATTCCGCTTTGAAATGCAGCGCGGAAAGCTAAATGTCCACCAATACAAAAGCCGAGAGTGCCTATTTGATTTGGAGAAACCGCACTCTCTGTTTTCAGAAATTCAATCACAGCAAGGCAATCGGCATCATAATCAGCTACGGAGGTTCGACGCGCATCATCATTACCGCGCATTCGTCCAAGATCGTCTGGCTCAATTACTAAACCAACTGGCTCAATTCGGTGAAAAATTTCTGGGGCTGCTACTACATAGCCGTATCCTGCTAAATAGTTAGCTAGACGAATCATTGGATCACCTAACTGATAAATATCACTGTAGAAGACAATACCAGGGTATTTTCCTGCTGCTTTGGGAGCCGCAATATAAACACGCATTAAACTGCCATCTACTCTTAATTCAACATTGCGCTTAGTGATTTGCACTTTTTTGTCTCCGTGTTACGCTTGCTGTCATTAGCTTCTACACTGTAGCGCCGCAGCATCCGGTTACTTTCAACCCACAATTTGGCGTTCTTTTACATTATTGCGATCGCTTAATATCTCCAGTAAAAGTTTGTTGCGATCGCCTTAATAGTTAATAAATAAGTATTAAATATTATAAAGTAATGAATTTGGCTATTTAGATCATCTGTGATATGAATCAAAAAAATATTCTTACTTGGGGTGATGTAGCTTACGCTTCACGAATTGCGACTGGAGGATCAAAGCAAGAATGGGAAGTTTTAGAACTGATTTGGCAAGCATGGGAAATAATAATCTACACCGGACTTGCAACTTATTCTAATAAACGTGAGCTTTTGCTAGTAGTTATAAGATTTTTTGCTATTGTAAGTTTTTACCTGGAATTTTTTAATGATTATTATTGGGAATACTATATTAAGAATTACAGTAGAGAATGGCTTGAAGGTATTCATATAACTCATGAGTACAATGAATACATAATCGACTGTGTAAATGGTTTACGCTGCCCTATACTACCGAAATCCGAACCAAATAATCTACTTTTGTACTTTGTCGATAATGCTTTACAGCAAGTAATGCAAGTACTGATGGATAGCCTAGACAGTGACTCAATGCTATTTAAATCTGTATGGAAAATTAACCACCAGCAGTTTCAAGTAGATGGAGATATATATGAGTTGCAGAGAATGGAAGCTGAACTAATTAGTGAGAGTATATTTTTGGATAAGATCGTCAACTTAGCCGAAATACATGAAATTTATAATCAAAATAATGGATTTATTAGAGATGAAACTGCAATCATAGAAATGTTTTTTTACGAAGATAATACAGACGCAGAATGGATGAAATGCACAAATAATAAAGATTTTCAGCAATCTCAAGAAGTTATAGATGCTACTAATAAATTTGTGGCTTTTTTTTCCTTCTATCAAATAAAACCTAAGTATTCTATTGAGCGAATTTCTCAGGAAACTGGGTTTAATGAAACAGAGTTAGGGCGCTGGATACATACAATTAATCGCAAAAAGCAAATAATCTTATACGGTTCTCCTGGAACAGGAAAAACCTTTATTGCTGAACACCTGGCAAAATATTTAATAGGTGGTAGTGATGGCTTCTCACAATTGGTGCAATTTCATCCCGCATACTCTTATGAGGACTTTATTCAAGGTATACGTCCTCAAAGCCAAGATGGGCAATTAACATATCCTTTGCTTCCAGGCAGTTTTCTAAAATTCTGCAAAGAAGCAGAGTATCATCAAGGAACTTGTGTTTTAATTATCGATGAAATAAATCGTGCAAATTTAGCTCAAGTTTTTGGTGAACTAATGTACTTGCTTGAGTACAGAGATAGAGAAATTCTATTAGCTGGCGGTAAAAGGTTTTGCATTCCAGAAAATGTCCGTATTATTGGAACAATGAATACAGCAGATAGGTCTATTGCAAATATAGATCATGCGCTACGTCGCCGCTTTGCATTTATTGAACTTCGCCCAAACTATAAAGTACTGGAACGTTATCACCTAAAAACAGGTGTTTCAGTAGAAGGATTAATTAAAATTTTACAGCAATTAAATCAGGCGATCGCAGATAAAAACTACGAAATTGGTATTTCATTCTTTTTAACAGACAACCTACGTAAAGATATAGAAGATATATGGCGTATGGAAATTGAGCCATATTTAGAAGAGTACTTTTTTAACCAGCTAGAAAAAGTAGATAAGTTTCGCTGGGATAAAATCAAGGATCAGGTTCAGCTATGGATATAAACCTAGCACAACCAAGAATTATTGAGATTAAAGAATACGAAAATAAATTATTTCCGTTTGACAAAATACCCTATTCAGCCGGAGTCGAGTTATATGAGAAATACAAAACACAAGTAGATATAGAATTTCCTACCTATACAACGAAAGGATATTGGAAATTGAAAGCTAAAGGATGGGTAGGTTGCATTCCTGTTACTCCTGAATTTCATCTAAAAATAAATCCAAAAGTGCCTATTCAAAACCTCTTCGGAATGCTGGAATATGTTTATACTTTGAAAAGTTTTCGCTTTCTCGAAGGGCTGATGGATTGTGAATCTCTAGAGGAATTTTATAATAATCTGGCTCAGATATTAGCCCATAAAGTTTTAGAACGATGCCGCAAAGGATTATATCGTACTTACTTGCCTAAAACACAGCAGTTTTCTTATGTGCGGGGAAAACTAGATGTGCGACAGGTAATTCAAAAGCCGTGGAATGTTAAACTTAAATGCGATTAAGAAGAACATACAGCTGATATTAAAGAAAATCAAATTCTGGCATGGGCACTTTATATCATTGGTCGTAGCAGTTTATGTTTAGAAAGAGTATCGCCAATAGTACGAAAAGCTTATCACGCTTTACAAGGATTAGTAACGCTGCAACCTTGTAGCGCAGAAGATTGCATTGCTAGACAGTATAATCGCCTTAATCCAGACTATGAACTATTACATAATTTATGTCGATTCTTTTTAGAAAATAGTAGTCACAGTCATAATATGGGAAATTACAAAACCCTACCTTTTATTGTCGATATGGCACATTTATATGAACTTTTTGTTGCAGAATGGCTGAATAAAAATACGCCAAAAGGCTATTTTTTCAAACAGCAACATCTAATAGAAATTAGTCAGAATAGGCACTTCAGTATAGATATATTACTGTGTGATGCTACTACTAGTAAAACAATAGCAGTTTTGGATACAAAGTATAAAGCCCCTGAACAGGCAGGATCTACAGATGATATTCATCAAATGATCAGCTACGCCAACACAACAAAATGCAAGCAAGCCTTTTTGATATACCCTAAAGACTTGACACAGCCACTAGATATTAAAAGTGATCAAATCCGAGTCCGCAGCCTCACCTTTGCCCTAGATGATAATCTCGATCGCGCAGGTCAAACCTTTTTAAAAAACCTTTTTCTCCTAATCTGCTGAGAACTTATACCAATAATTAGTAAAGGGGATAGATAACATTCGCTTGCTGCGAAGCACCCATCCCCGAATAGCTGCCCAGATCATGAACCTGGAATCTATAGTCCGGTATCTAATAATCACAGTATCGACCGAGATATGTAGATTGTCACTGGGATAGATACTGATTTACGAAATACCTACGAAAAGATTGTTACACAATTACTCTTGTTCACCCTTACTTCCGCCTCTCATCGCCAACAGCGCCGTTCCGTAAGCTGCTTCTGTGTACACTGAGGTTACTACAGGAACCTGCAAATTACGCGCCCGAATTGCAGTCCAAGTATCATTTGCCGCACCACCGCCAGCAGTATAAACCCTGCTCAATTTATCTGCGCCCATTTCTTGTAATAATTCATACCCTCGCGCTTCTATGCGGGCAATGCTTTCTAACAACCCATGCAAAAATTCCACTGGATCATCTGGGCGTGGTGACAAACGTGGCGGTAGATTGGGATCGTTAATCGGAAAGCGATCGCCTACCTTCAACAAAGGGTAATAATCTAACTCACTAGCTTTTGATGCATCAATTTTAAAGCTAAGGCTTTCTAACTCAGCATTTGTGAAAAATTGCTTTAGTACTGCACCTCCAGTATTAGAAGCACCCCCAGTCAGCCACAAATCTCCCAAGCGATGGCTGTAAATCCCATATCTGGCATCTTCTACACGGGTACGACTTAACAACTTTAGTACCAACGTTGAACCAAGGGAAGTCACGGCTTCACCAGGTAATTTTGCTTCACTGGCAATAAAAGCGGCAATACTATCAGTTGTACCAGCACACACCAGACAATCACGGCAAAAACCGAACTTGTTCGCAATTTCCGGTCGCAATTCGGCAATTGGAGTCCCAGGAGTTAAAACTTTGGGTAGCTGAATTAGTATTTGCAAATTTTCTAGCCATTCTGGGTATTTCAACTCTTCTACGTCATAACCCAGCTTTAAAGCATTATGGTAATCGCTAATACCCAACTGTCCATGTAGGAGAAACGCCAGCCAATCTGCTTGATGCAGGAAATATCTAGCTTTGCTAAAAGAGGGTAATTGCCTCATCCACAAAAGTTTGGCCAGGCTGGAAGTGGCACTTAACACGGTATGATTGGGGGGTGCGATACTCTTCAAATGCTCTAGTATCAACGATCCCCGCGCATCGTTATATAGCAATGGTGCATCTGTTGGATTGCCAGCAGCATCGACCAGCAAGACGGTGGAAGAAGTACCATTAATTGCGATCGCTTTAATTCCTCGCCGCAACTCTTCAGGTATTTGTTCCACCAACGCAAACAAAACCTCCTGCCAAATTTTTGGTGTAACGGCATCTGATGAGTCTTGGAAGGGATATCGCACTTCTGTCTGAATACAAGAGGCTTCCTCGTCAATCACCACACCACGTCCGCCAGATGTGCCGAAGTCGATACCCAGATATAAATTCATAATTTTTATCAATTTTTTTAATGGAGAATAAATAAGAACTACTGATCAATAATTGCTTTTGTTGCATCTTGTAACAAGATATTCCACAATTCTGGCAAAACAAGGAAAAGTAGTAAACGAACTATTCAAAATCTATTCAGGTTAGGAGGTTTTCAGCCATGCCTATTTTAGATACTCTGTACATCGCTCAGGTGTCTTCCATCTCAGATACTCAAGTCTACATCGCTCTAGTTGTAGCCTTGATCCCAGGAGTTCTAGCTTGGCGATTAGCTACAGAACTTTACAAATAACGCTCCGATGTGACACAGTTAAAAAGCTAATAATCCTGGCGATACGAGGTGCAATTTTTAGAAGCTTGTGGTTTCATGCCATAAGTAGCTTGAAACCTTGCATTTACGTAAGCCAGGTTATTTTTTAACTGGTACAACACTTGTAGCTATTTCAAAAAAATGAAGTAATATGACAGCTAAATCAAGCATTCAGGAATGCTGAGTGCTAATTCAGTTCCGAGTATCGAGTGCTGAGTGCTGAGTGAGATTTCTAACTCAGCACGGACTAAACTCCCGCTACCGCTAACAAAATTCATAACTCAGCACTCTTGACAATGCTTCCCTTGACTAAGCGAGGTTATATTTTAGGATCATGAACGCGATTCAACCGTCCAGACCACCGTCACAACCTATACAAAAACGTCGGGTCACTCCTCGACCAAAGCGGTATCTTCGTCAACGTTCTTACCAGGTGATGGCACTGGAAAGCACAGCCAAAATAGCAGTTAATCTTGTGATTACAGCCGTTGCAGCATCTGCCTTAACACAACTCTTGCCTTATCATTGGTTACAGCAAGAAAAGTTGCGAGAAATGAGTACTGAAGTCAAGCTGATGGAAGGACATGTCAATGGTTTGCAGGCAGAATTTAGCCGTAACTTCGATCCGCAACAAGCTAAAAGTATTAGGCAACAACAAGGATACCGATTTGATCCCAGCCAGCGTCGGGTGGTGTTGATGAATCAAGATCGCCGAGAAGATGAGCAAACAGACTCATTACCATAAGACAAATGGCGAATTCGGGATTATTTAGGTTTATTGTAATTCAGGCTACGTATAAACCGGGTGTTAATTTATATTATTGCTAATAAACAGTGGTTAATAGCTAATTTTTGAATAGCTATGTAGTTATCATCTATTAGTCATTAGCGATACAGCGCCACTAAACTCTAATTCAAAATTTAATCAATTATTTTGAATTTCAAATCCCCCAGAAAAAATTAATCTACCAATTAGGACGCTGATTCAAAAGTAACTCGTTGAGCCAATTTTCGAGTTGTAAACACAAGCGACAACCAGTAATATCCTTACTATTGTCAAGAGAGGGCAGTTGAGTGAGGGCGCGACGATAATCAGCGAGCGCACAATTCCAGTCGCCCCAAAGATGGTAAGTTCTGCCTCGTTCGGCCCAGATATGACCTTCTAGTTGACCGAAAAGCAGTGCTACCTCAAAATTCTCAATTGCCTCTTCATATTGCCCCAAATCACGCCAGGTAATGCCTCTGTTAATCCACGCCCTAACATGACGAGGATTCAAATCAATCGCTTGATCGTAGTCGTCAAGTGCTGCTGCTAATTCTCTACAAGCTGCGTAGTAATTTGCTCGATTGTTATAAGCACTAGCCAAACAGGGATTAAGTTTGAGCGCGGTGTTATAGTCGTAAAGCGCTTTTTGCCTTTCACCACTTTGAAAATAAATTAGCCCCCGGTTATTGTAATCAACAGCATTGTGAGGATTGCGGCAGATTAGTTGGCTTAAAAGTGCGATCGCTTCAGTATAATCTCCTTGTTGAGCCAACTTTAAAGCAAAAGAGCGTAAGTAGCTATCCTCGAAAATAGATTTGCTGTAATCGCTTTTCCTTCGATCTGGAACTTTATTTGTAGTATTTAGAACATACTTGTATTGTTTACTTTGCTGGTCATCGTCAGCTAAAAATGAGTGAATATTCATCTTTTCCTACATTAAATCCATGCTTTGTGAAATAAAATTCTAGTTTTTTCCCTCTGGTGTTTTACCATTGGGTCTACTTTTAAAGTATTTATGGTTACTGGAAAGCCATCTCAAGACTGAATTTAAACTACTCACACCAGTAGAAATCTATGTCTTAAATAAACAATTGCTCCTCAAACCTAATCATGGATACTTGATCTTGAAGGTGAATTCCAGAAATAGCAGATATCAATCTCAAAGACTAGTCAAGTAGTCAGAGCGACAAATTGGTAGAATGCCAACAAGCCATTATTAAAGAGGGGATGAGGAAGCAGGGGAGATAAAGGAGCAGAGGACAAGAGGGACAAGGGTGAATTATTGAACAAGTCTTTCCTTTATCTTCCCCCTCTTCCTTGTCTACCTTGTCTTTTCTCAATGCCCAATGCTCATTCCCCATTCCCTAGATTCAATTTTTAAGTTTTGAGAAATTTACCGATGACAACTGCAATTTCCTATCCCAATGCCCCTGATTTAGCAACCGATGATTACATTGTTATTGGCTTGGCAACCTGCTTCGTCAAAGAAGATGGAGAAGTTTATCAAATCGAAGTTATAGAGCCGATTCCCTCTGCGGCTTTGGAAGCGCTTTTAAAGGGCATTCCTACCTCCTATAAGCTGGCTCATGCCACAACTTTGGGATCTGTGCTGGATGGCGATTTGCAACTGCTGCCAGATGGCTTCCCAGAGTCGGCTCAGTTTGGAGAGGAATTTGTGCCACGGGCATTTGCAGCAGCTCGTACATACAAGCGTCGTGAATCTGCAAAATCCCTGATTCCATTAGGTACAAACTACACTGAATTTAAGTATTCCACTGAGCGGAAACGGGTGTTAAACGCCGCTAGAGTAGTCACCAAAGAAGACAATATTAAACAGCATTCTCACACTCACAAAGTTCTTTAAGTAATCATGCTCAAACTTTACGGTGGCGCTCGTAGTCGAGCCTCGATTGTTCACTGGTATTTGGAAGAATTAGAAATTCCCTACGAGTTCGTCAAGCTTGATATGCAAATGGGTGAACATCTCCAGCCTGAATATTTAGCAATTAACCCATTTGGTAAAGTTCCAGCAATTGTTGATGGGGATTTTAAACTTTGGGAATCTGGAGCAATTTTGCTGTATCTTGCTGATAAGTACAGTAAAAGTTCACTTTCATCAGAGGAACGTGCTGTATTTTCTCAATGGGTGTTGTTTGCTAATGCTACCCTTGGGTCAGGGATTTTTGTAGAAGCAAATCGAGAACGGGAAATGCCCCGCTTGTTGACTCAGTTAAATGAAATTTTCAGTCAGCAACCTTTTTTACTTGGCGATAAATTCACTGTTGCTGATGTGGCAGTGGGGGCTATTCTGAATTATATTCCCATGATACTGAAACTAGACCTCAGCCCCTATCCAGCGGTATTGAACTATATGAAGCAGTTATCTGAGCGTCCAGCATTTCAAAGAAGTATTGCCAAACGGACTTAAAATAATTCGTAATTCGTAATTCACGTTTAATGTGAATTAAGTCTTGAAACCCTTGTAATTTCATAGGTAGTCCCAAAATAATGATTTTGGGCGACTCTAGAAACCCTTATGGAATTAAGAGGCGTTTTTAATTCACATCAGGCGTAATTCGTAATTCGTAATGAATTTTTAACTACGAATTACGAATCTTTTAACGATAATTTGTAAATTGCAAAGCAACTGGGTAGTCTTCTTGTTTTAAACGCTGCATGACAACTTGTAAGTCATCTTTAGATTTAGCAGAAACCCGTACAGCATCTCCTTGAATTGAAGCTTGTACCTTTTTGAATTCGTCCCGAATCAATTTAGAAATTTGTTTAGCGATTTCCTGACTGATGCCTTTTTTGAGTTTGATTTCTTGACGCACGCGATTACCACTGGCTGATTCAACCTTGCCAAAATCAAAGATTTTTTGGGAGAGGTTACGCTTGGCAGCTTTTTCTCGCAGAATGGTGTGTACAGAATCTAAGGTAAACTCGCTGTCAGTACTAACGTTAATGCTTTCTTCAACTAACTCGACGGTAGTTTCAGTGTCTTTGAGGTCGTAACGACCTTTGATGTCTCGTATAACTTGATCGACAGCGTTAACCAACTCTTGTCGGTCAAAGTCGCTCACAATGTCAAAGGAAAAAGTAGAAGCCATAAAATATTTTAGATTTTAGGTTTTGGACTTCGACTTCGCTCAGTCGAACAATTTTGGATTGGGAATCTTCCCCAGTCCTCAGTCTCCATACCCCAATTAACTAGTAGCTTGGATGATGCTTAAGAAAAAGAGAGTGGCACAGCTAAGAATGCCAATGGCAAACATCAGCGATCGCAAAAGGGGTATATTCAAAATATAAAAAATCGAGTATAGCAAACGAGCCACCACAAAGGCGATCGCAGCTACTTGTGCCTTAGTTGAATTTACACCAGTTACATAAGCCATCAATGCGGCTGCCGCAAACACCATAAACGCTTCAAAGGTATTCTGATGTGCCCAAGTAGCTCGTTGGGCATAAGGTGGCAATTTATCCAACAGAGCGCGAGGAGTAGAAAACATTTCAGGTCCAATACGCGCACGGGCATAAGCTACTAGCAAAAATGGCACATAAATTAGAAAAGCAGCAGCAGCGATCGAGTACAAAAAAATTATCATTACTTATTAGTTATTGTTTATTAGTCATCAGTCATCAGTCATTAGTCTAATACAAAGGACAAAGCGCAAAGTCTGAGCGGAGGTTTCCTCCGTTAGCGCAGCTCGCCGTAGGCATCGGAACTTTGTAAGAGAAGACGAAAGACAAATGACAAATGACTAATCAAAGTAGAAAAGCGTCACCACTTTTCTTTGTTCTTCTGCATCCTGACAAGTTTGTAACAGGGTGCCACTGTCGTGAAATGCAAAGCAGATTAGTTGCTGGCAACGGGAGACAATCTCTTTGTTGCATAAGTAACTAGCTTCAGCAAGAGACAGATTATCATTACTGGAATTTTCGACTAGATGCATTACCTGTTCTAGTTGCTGGCGCGATTCCAAAGGCTGGCGTTCCAAGCTTTGGGGTAGAATCACCGTCAACAAATTTGCATCAGCCCGCGTTGCTCCCTTGATAGCAGCTGAATTTGTACCTGTAGCACCAGAAGTGATGATTCGATTACCCGATAAAACTAGGGCATAAGTCATCATTTCAATAAGATTCTGATGCGTAATCGGGACGTGACGAGAACCCAGCAAGGCAATTCTTTTAGAACCCGTTTGCTGGATTGTCGCTAGTTCTTGCGCTAGTGTATCTAGGTTAATAAGGTCTGTTGATTGGCTCAAAGATGGAGAAAATCAGATTAAACGACCCAGATATTCTACCAAACAGCGTGTAGATACGAGGAAAACTTGAGTTAAACATTGCTACTAATTTTCGATTGTTTGGTTCAGTAACTCCATTACTTGCTTACACCAAGCTAGCCAATGTGTTTCGTAACTAATACCATTTAGAAGAGTCAAATACCGGAATTTGCCTGATTCTGACAGTTCTTGCGGATTTTGAAAGTAACGCTGTTCTAAGTCCTTATACGTAGACAATTTTTTTTGATGGGCGTTTTGGTGATTTTCTAGCTCTGCTAAGATAATTTGCTTAGGAACAATATGACCAGCAAAAATTTTTACCAGTAAATCATCTTTAATCGGTGTGGGTTCACAAGATTGAGCAATCCATTCTTTGAGGTGCTGTTCTCCCAAGTCTGTAACAGTGTAAAGCCTTTTATCTGGCCGTCCTGCTTGAAGAATCGACTCGTAACTAATCCATCCTTGATCTTCTAGCTTCGCCAACTCCCGATAAATCTGCTGGTGACTTGCTGACCAAAAAAAGCCTACAGAGCCATCGAATCTTTTTGCTAAATCATACCCACTACAGGGTGCGTCAACCAGAGCCGCTAATATTGCGTGCGCTAATGCCATGATTTTTAATTTACCACTTGATATATGCAACTAATTGCATATATAAGTTATTATGCAATTAGTTGCATAATAACTTAAGAACAAGGAGTGGTATATGCCTCAAGTCATACCGGGACGATTTTCAGCCCAAATCGATCAACCCTTTGTTGTGTTTCTGATTGGGATGCGAATTAATAAATTATTCGCTTTTTCCAAATGGATTCCGACTGCAACAGCAATGTCGCCCATGTTACGAAGCCTTTACCAGAATCCTGAAAAAGGGTTTTTAGGTGGAGAAACTTTTGTTTACTGGCGAGGGGTAGGACTGATTCAGTATTGGCGATCGTTCGAGGATTTAGAGCGTTTTGCCAGAAATCCAGCCGATGCACATCTAAAAGCTTGGCAAAGGTTTAATCAAGCTATTGGTGCTGATGGCAGTGTCGGCATTTGGCACGAAACCTATTTAATAGAACCAGGAAGATATGAGGCAATTTACGGGAATATGCCTGTTTTTGGATTAGCTGCTGCAACTAAGCACGTGCCAGCTATGGGACGGAAGGAAACAGCACGCCGTCGCCTAGGAGGTGACGGCGAGCCAGCTGTACCCTCACCAGATATACAGCCTCTAACTGATAACTGAGCATTGATGCTCTTAATAGTTTGAGTTGATAAATCTAAGATAATGCCCCTGCCGGAGTTAAATCTAGTTTGGATAACAAGCGGTCAATGTCAAAATGCTGAGACATCAACTGGCAAATATACAGAACCTTAATCGGCTCGTGGACACGGACTTGACCAAAAGTGCGATCAACAATTTCTACAGTGGTGAGGGTGTCTAAGTCAACAGACAAAATGGGGATTTCTAGTTCTTCAGCGCGACTGAGAATGAATGGTGGGGGTGGTAGTTGTCCGGTGAGAATTAAACATTGGGTAGAAGTTTCTAAAGCCGCTTGCTGAATTTCCACGCGATCGCCTCCTGTCACCACTGCCATATTCTGGCGTTTGCGGAAATATTTCACAGCGGAGTTGACATTCATCGCTCCAATTGCGAGACTTTCTACTAACAAATCCATGCGATCGTTGCGACAGAGAACATCAGCCTTTAACTGCTTGACTAGTTCGCCAACACTGACACTGCGGAGCAAATCGCTATTCGGCAGCATTGCTAGCACTGGAATCTCCTGCTGTTCCAAAAATGGGCGCAAGATAATGTCAACCGCTTCTAGTTGGGTGACAGGGATATCATTGATTACAACTCCAATCAAGCGATCACCCAGACCCTGTTTTGCAGTCAATAGCGCCTCAACCGAAAGCAACGATTTATAGCGGGTTACTAACAGCACGCCAGCATCCAAGACTTCAGCCATTTGCAGCAAAGACAAGTCAAACAAATTGCCTTCGGACAAATTACCAGGCCCCTCCAGTAACACTAAATCTCCTTGAGACTTATGCAAATATTGCTGTATTAGGGACTGCTGATAATCGGTTTTGTCTTCCCCCCGCAAGCGCTTTTGCACATTCGGTTCATCCAAAGCCAGCATTGTAGGTGCAACGCGGTTTTCCGGCAAATTGAGGCTAAGAGCGATGAACTGGACATCTTCCTCAATTACGGTTCCACTAGACGAATTGAAAGACGTACCGAGTGGTTTACCGTAGCTAATATCCAGACCTTTTTGCTGTAGCTGATGAGACAAACCCAGAACAGTTGCAGATTTACCGCTGTAAGTCTCGGTCGATCCAATCAGCAAATATTTAGGGAATTTTGGCACACATGCACTCCTAATTTCAAAAGTCAGAAGAACCCAGCTAGGTGTTTCCTAATTCTAGTTCCTTCTGGGAAAAGCCTCTCACTCTCACAAATTAAGCTTTCCCAGAATTACCTTCTAAGAGGATGTTTTAAAAGTCCAAGAAAGTAAAAACTCATGCGAGTCGTCGAAGCATAATACGTATCATCGCAATATAAATAAAAGTCTCGG
>NZ_JBALDE010000109.1:0-3910 GCF_036917515.1 Nostoc sp.
TCCGAGACTTTTATTTATATTGCGATGATACGTATTATGCTTCGACGACTCGCATGAGTTTTTACTTTCTTGGACTTTTAAAACATCCTCTTAGATAGTCGCTCTTTTTCCCTCAACTTTGAAGTTATGGGTTTTATTACTGAGCCTGGGTTTGTCCAAAGTGTGAAAAAGATGTTAGAGGATGATTTAGCTGTCTGTGTTGCTGTGGATCTTAATGAGTACGATAAAAAACCTCTTTGGTTCAAGTTAGCTGTAAGAGTCTCTCGATTGCTGACTCCTTTACTTTAATCACTAATAATTGCTCATACATCTAAATATATAGATGAATAGAATAATCCATTAGGCAAAGTTAGGGTAATTTACTCAGTGGTGTTTCTAAACCGTCAATGCTGACGAGATTTTTCCGCTGTTGATATTCTCGAACTCCCTCTTCACCTTTTTTACTAGCCCAGTTTATTAAAGTCTGGCGCTGACCTTTATATTCATAGAGTGGTACGCCAAAACCACAGGAAGTTTGGATTTTTTCAATGTCAGCGACGATAATTTGACGAGTTCCAGGTATCGGCAAAAATAGAGAATACAACGAGTCCCACTCTGGAGAACTCGGTAAAATCGTGGTTCCTTGACCGTAAAGACGCAAGATACACGCGGGTTCTTGAAAGGCACAAAACATGAAGGTTATCCGCCCATTTTCTTGCAAATGGGCGGATGTTTCGTTACCGCTACCTGTGAGGTCTACATAACCTACTCGGTTGGGAGACAGGACACGAAAGCAGTCCTGACCTTTAGGAGACATGTTAACATGACCCGTAGGACTCAAAGGTGCAGAGCCAACAAAGAATAGGTGTTGGGCAGCGATAAAGTCTTGCAGTTCCTCAGTAATAGATTCAAAAAATTTAGACATAGACTGTCTGATTTCTATTTACAGTTTATGTTCTCAGCCTATGTCTTAGCTAAAAATCTAGCAAGGTATAGTTACTAATGTCTGGTTTATCAGAAAAGAAATAGGAAAAAGTATTACCGTCTCATGTATCGACTAGCCATTTGGAGCGCATCAGCGATATCGACATCACCATCACCATCAGCATCCAAGAAGGAATTTAGTACAGGATTTCCGCCAGCTTGGGGATTTTGAGCATTGGCGCCTGATTGCAAAAAGTTTAGCACCAAAGGAACTGCTAAAGGCAGCAATTGTTGAACGATCCCAGCATCCAACCCAGTGCGCTGGGCAGCAACTTCAGCTACTTGCTGTTGAATCTGAGGAGAAAACAACGAATTGACGGCTTGAGGGTTGGGAGAAGTACCAGCATATTGACTGACTAAATTTTGTGTAGCTTCATTACCATCTGTGGCTTGTTTATCTTGTAAAGCAGAACGTACTTGACCACCCACAACAGACAAAACAGATTGGATAGTAGAAGGGTCTGCGCCTGTGCGATCGCTCAACTGCTGGACACTATTGACAATACTTCCTATTTGACCTAAACTCCCCTGTTGATTGGGATTAGCGACTGCACCAAGAATTTGATCGAAAAGTCCCATAAGTTTGTTTCTCTGTTTGTTCTTAAAAACTTGCCAAAACTGGCTTGAAGTTTTTTGTATACGCGGACTTTTGTAAGTCTACTAAAAGATTAGAACACACTAACTCTAGATTTTAACAGTTACTAGCTCAAGTATGAGAAACCGACAATCTATTTGCCCGATATTTGCTCTACGCTAATGCTGCTACCTTCTCTAGCAAGCCTTGAAACAACCTCAAGCCATCACTACCCCCTAGCATTGCGTCTGATGCCCTTTCTGGGTGCGGCATCATTCCCAACACATTGCCCCGACGATCGCAAATCCCGGCAATGTTGTTCAATGAACCGTTGGGATTCTCGCCTTCATAGCGAAATACGACTTGCCCATTATCTTCAATTTCTGCAAGAGTGGCTGCATCAGCGTAGAATCGTCCCTCTCCGTGGGCAATGGGCAGAGTGATGACTTCACTACTGGTATAAGCTTGCGTCCATAAAAAATTGGTACGCTCGACTTTCAAGGGAACGCGATCGCAAATAAAATGCAAATCTCGATTTCTGGTTAACACCCCTGGCAAAAGTCCAGCTTCAGTTAATACCTGAAAGCCGTTGCAAATACCGAGGACAAACTTACCCTTTTGGGCGTGTTCCACAACCTGCTGCATCACGGGTGAAAAACGTGCGATCGCACCACAGCGCAGATAATCCCCGTAACTAAAGCCACCAGGAATAATAACGACATCCAAATCAGCAATATCTGTTTCTTGATGCCAAACCATGCGAGTTGGTTGTAAGAGTAAATCTCTAGTTACATAAGCAACATCGCGATCGCAATTAGAACCGGGAAAGACAACAACACCGAATTTCATGATTAGTTAGGGGAGCAGGGGGGACAAAGGGACAAGGGGATAAGGGGGGACAAGGGGACAAGGGGATAAGGAGGACAAGGGGGAATTATTAAACAAGTCTCTCCCAGTCTCCCCCCTCTTCCTTGTCTCTTCTCAATGCCCTGTTTGACCTATACCCAATCCCTAAAATACCCCAGTTTGAGTTTCGACCTCAATTAATTCAAAGCGGTAATTTTCAATTACGGGATTTGATAGCATTTGGTCACAAATGTTATCAAGGTCTTGACGCGCTTTCTTCTCTTCAGTTGAGGTGATGGTAAGTTCAATGTACTTGCCAATCCGCACCTGGTCAACGTTATCGTATCCCAGTTGCTTAAGACCGGATTGTACTGCCACACCAGCAGGATCTAAAACTGAAGGACGAAGGGTCACGAAAATTTTGGCTAGATACTTGGTTTGCACGGCTTTTGCTGAATGCTGCGATAGCTATACTATAACTTTCTGTTCCAACTGAGTGAAAATAAGATTACGAAGCCGTTAAAGTTAATCGATCGATTAGCTCATTTAACAGCCTCAAACTACAATGGCATACTTAAATAATTGTCTATGAGAGCCATACGCACCCGCAGTCAAGAGCGTATTTTCAATCTACTGAAAAATATCAAAAAAGGCATTTCCGCTCAAGATATTTACGTAGAACTACGTAATACCAATCAGAGTATGGGTTTAGCAACAGTTTACCGTTCTCTAGAAGCTTTAAAACTAGAAGGCATGGTACAAGTGCGAAATTTGGCTAATGGTGAAGCCCTTTATAGCCTAGCACAGCAAGATAAACACCACCTTACTTGCTTGCAATGTGGTGTCTCAATTCCGATTAATCAATGCCCAGTTCATGATTTAGAAAACCAGTTAGAATCAAGCCATAAGTTTAAAGTTTTTTATCACACCCTAGAGTTTTTTGGGTTGTGTAGTCAATGCCAAGTAAATCAAACTACTGGGATTAGTCAATAATCATACTAACTCTATGAAAGGAATAAAGCGTGTTTTACTTCTGTTAGCGTAGCGGGGCATAGCCCATTCTGACTCCTGAATTATGCTGTAATAAATGCTTTATTCAAACAAAACTCAACCAACTAAATACGTTTGTAACTGTTAATTGCCAATTTTCCAAAATGCTCAAAACGGGTAGAATATCTTGGTTTTCTTTTAATTCTGGTAATTTATTGGGTTCAAAAATCATGATTGACTCATCAGCAGAATCGAGCAACCAACCTAGCCTTGCTCCATTTTGAATAGAAAATGTAATTTTGCGGATAACTCGGTTGGGTGATTGTTCCGGTGAGAGAATTTCAATTATCCAATCTGGGGGAATTTCAAATTTATTTGCAATTTTACCTTTAGCATCAAGGGGAATTCTTTGCCATTCAAACACAGCAATATCTGGTACTATTGAGAGGATGTTTTAAAAGTGAGGGGCTATTGTAAGAAAACTCACAAGGCTTAAGCTGAAAGATTGAAGATATCAGCACCTTGTGAGCAAATGAC
>NZ_JBALDE010000110.1:0-12190 GCF_036917515.1 Nostoc sp.
ATCACAGGAGTAAGGTTTCATTCTACAGGCACTTAGACGTTGATATACTCCATCATCCCATACTGTATTGCACTCAAGCAGGAACTGCTATAGTTCTTCCATTTACTGCTTTGATCGTCTAGGAGAGCGTCTTTGGAAGCTTTCTACGGGGTGTGGCTCGGCTTTATCTATGCAGTTTTTCAACAACCATATTTATATTGTTACAACAGATGGTTATTTGGCTTGCATTGATGCTAATGAAACAGCGATTCTTTCTGCTCAAACGGGTACAGTGCCCGAAGCAGTAGTTATTAAAGCACCATTAGGTGAGGGAGCAACACCGTCATCTGTTCTAGAAACTACTACAAATACAAGCTCTGGGGTTATTGTTGAATGCTTTCGAGAAGGAAGTAAATTGAGAGTTCGTGTTGTTTGTGATGGTTACAACCACAACTGGAAAGTGCAGTTTCCCAAAGATATTCGTGTTGAAGGTGCGCGTTACCTTGTTCAAGAAATACGTGAATCCGCTACTGGCGGATTCTACCGTGCCTATGGTGATATTCAAAAATTAGTTTAGCTAGATGGAGCGTGAAGCTCACGCTCCATCTAGCTTTTCTTGAGCGATCGCACTTTTACAGTTAAAAAAATTGCAAATCAAAACTCTTATACCTGCTAATTCAGCATCTTCTTCTCTTGTTCGCAATCCAGCTTTCTTTTTCTCAGACAATTCTTCGAGTCGAAACTGTAATTCTTCAGTAAATTTAAACAAATAAAGGTATTTGCTTAAAATCACGGATGTCTTCTGTGATGCGCTGGCTTATGTTAACTTCTAACCTTTGTAATGCCAACGTCAAGATTATTCGTTTTTTGCGTAAAGCACGAAAATTGAGGTGAATAGTATTATATAACAGTATTTACTATGAATAAACTGGGGACAATATTAAAAGTCTCCTACTATATAATTTACTTCTATTAAACACTGCGCTGAATTAACTTCAGGGCAGTTTTAAATTGTACAGTGAATCAACTTTTCAACTGTACCCAATGGGACAATTATCTGCCCTCAACTAACATCAATGGAATTGAACGGAGTATAAAGAATTTTTCTCAGACGCAATTTCAAGTTATTGTGGCAATACTGTTGGTGATACAGATGGACGCTTCTGCTGGAGGGAGCAGCATCCCATTGCTCCCCTCAGTAATGAGAACGGATTGGCTCATTTAATAATTAGATCATCCCCGTTGTTGACTCATCCCTTCTCCTGTATTTAAGGGACTTGCATTCCGCGTTGCACAGCCGGACGTTGCTTCACCATGTCCACCCAGCGTTTGAGATTTGGGTAGTTGTCGAGTGTTAAACCCTGAAATTCATAAATCGCTACCCACGGATAAGTAGCAATATCAGCAATAGAATAGTCACCACAGATAAATTCATTGTCTTGCAGTTGTTTCTCTAAGACACCATAAATACGTAAAGTTTCCTTTTCATAACGTTCGATGGCGTAGGGAATTTTTTCGGATGCAAAGCGTTTAAAGTGGTTAAGTTGTCCAAACATTGGCCCGACTCCTGCCATTTGGAACATCAGCCACTCTAGGACTTGAAAACGGCTTTTTTGGTCAGTTGGTAAAAATTTGCCTGTTTTTTCGGCTAAGTAGATCAGAATTGCGCCGGATTCAAACACTTTAATCTTGGTCTCTTGGTCAACAATGGCAGGAATTTTACTATTGGGATTGATGGCGACATATTCAGGTGTAAATTGCTGTTGAGTAGTAATGTCAATTTTGTGGACATTGTAGGGCAATTCGACTTCTTCGAGCATCACGGAGGCTTTGCGTCCATTGGGCGTGGTGAAGGTGTAGAGATCAATCATGTGCTGCTACCCCAGAATATTGGCAATTTCCAAAGGTAGTGTAGCTTTGATTGAGAAATGAGGGTATTGGTCGATAGAGAGATAGTAGCAATACTAGAAGCAGGCAGAAGGTCAATACGGGAGTAACTGGCACATATATTAACAGTCAATAGTCCAAAGTCTTTTAATCAATAGCTAAAAGTCAAAGATTTTTCACCCTTGACCCTTGACGATTTTTACAGAAAAAGTGTGACACTTGTGTAATTAATAAAGGTAAAAACATTACTATTGCTGACATTTTCGCTGTCAAAAAGCTACTTTAAAAAATTAATTTGACGATAGGTTTCAGTTAGAATAATTTCTACATTATCAAATCTTTGAAAGATGCTGTCAAAGCATGGAGACATGGCTACGTAGTTAGTAAGGATTAGTTTCGTCTTCTGTGACAACTAGTAGCCAATGCCTGCGATCGCCTTTGACTTTTGACGACAAGCCGCAAGCGTCTACGCTCGACTTAAATTGTAAAATGATGTCGCCTGGGAAGATTGAGAGATGAATATAATTACGTTCGGCTTTGCCATTGCCGTATCCTACGGGGAAGCAAGCTACGCTGAGCATCTTCGACATGATAAGGCATCGCTTAGATGTCCTGATTCTCGTGAAAAATATCTTCAAAATCTCGATATCCACTCAAAACCCTCTCTACTTGGATGCCATTTTGAATGGTGCTTTCCTCAGCGTCCTTACTGCGTTAAAAAACAATCTCTTCCTTCATCCTCTCTTCCAGCACATCCAATAACCCATCTACATCCTTCCCAACTTGCTCAAAACAAATCGGTGGTGCTGGTTCCGGTGCAAACTGAATTAACTTAATTTCCCCTTTCCCAATCCCAATCATCACAACTTCCACTTCCGGCTTGTGATTCTCCACAATTCCCAAAATTTCCTGAAGCCGATTTTCAACCTTATTATTTAAATTCTCTATCTGCTCTTTCGGACAATAAACAAAATGCGGCGTTGGTTGCAAATCAATACCAACAGTACCCTGACTGTCACCATTTGCTAACCACAATCCCCAAAACAGCGCCGCCAATTCTTGCTGATTTGCTTTGACAAACTTATCTAACTGGCGACGCCACTTGTTATCACCTGATTCTGGTTGACTATTACCAAAAAACATAAATAATTCGTAATGAAGACACAGACAATAGGCGAAACTTATCTCAAACCTGACTGTACACGCCAGAGGCCGGAATAAATACCGTCTTTCTCTAGCAATTGCTCATGGGTTCCCGACTCTACTAATTTCCCATGTTCCATGACATAAATGCAATCAGCATTGCGAATAGTGGAAAGACGATGAGCGATCGCAATTGTAGTTCTATCGACTGTAATCCGTTCTAGCGATCGCTGGATTGCTGCTTCTGTTTCATTATCCACCGCCGAGGTCGCTTCGTCTAAAATCAGAATCGGGGGATTTTTGAGAACTGCACGGGCGATCGCAATTCGTTGTCTTTGCCCACCAGATAACTTTTGTCCTCTTTCTCCGACAATTGTCTCATAACCTTGGGGCAATTCAATAATAAATTCGTGCGCCTCGGCTATCTTCGCCGCCGTGATGATTTCTTGTTCTGTAGTCTCGAAGCTACCATAAGCAATATTCTCCGCTACAGTGCCATGAAATAGAAAGACATCTTGACTTACCAAACCAATGCAGCGACGTAAATCTTGTAAGTTTAAACTTTCTAAATTAATGCCATCGAGAGTAATACTTCCAGCTTGCACTTCATACAACCGCAATAAAAGTTTGACTAAAGTACTTTTACCAGAACCAGTTGAACCGACAATCGCAATGGTTTTTCCCGCCGGAACATCCAAAGACAGATTTTTAATTACTGCAAATCTATCTTTATAGGCAAAATAAACATTTTTAAATTGTACTTCCCCGCGCACTTCATCCACAGGTAAAGATACATTACCTGTATGAATGGCGATCGGAGTATCCAATAAATTCATAACTCGATTAGTAGAAGCCATTGCCCTTTGATATTGGTCAAATGTTTCGCCTAACCTAGTTAAAGGCCACAGTAATCGTTGGATTAAAAATACTAATACGCTGTAAGTACCTACAGACATTGCTCCAGAAACTGCGGCCATTCCACCATATAAAAGTAATGCCGTAAAACCCACCAAAATTAGCATCCGAATTAACGGTACAAAAGCAGCAGAAAGAGTGATTGCTCTCCTATTACTGTGGCGATAAGCGTCACTATCTAATTCCAAACGATAGGCTTCATAAGCTTCAGCTGTAAAGCTTTTAATAGTAGTAATTCCGCTAATATTGTTTGACAACCGTGAATTGAGAAAACCTACCTTTTCGCGGACATTAGCGTAGCGAGGCGCAAGTAGTCGTTGATAAGCAAAAGAACCCCAGAGAATAAATGGCATCGGTGACAAAGCCATCCACGCTACACTAGGAGCCAAAATAAAGAAAGCAGCGCCAATAATTAGAACAGTTGAAGAAACTTGGATGATATCATTTGCTCCACCATCCAAAAACCGCTCTAATTGGTTAATATCATCACTGAGGATAGACATTAAACCGCCAGTACTGCGTTCTTCAAAATAAGCCAATTCCAACTCTTGCAAATGTTTGTATGCATCCAAACGCAAGTCATGCTGAATATTCTGAGCCAAATTCCGCCAAAGTCGAGCGTACGCGTACTCAAAAACCGATTCTAGTATCCAAATGATTACAGTTAGGAAAGAAATAATCAAAAATTGTCCAAAGACATCGCGTACCCCTAACTGTGCAATTATGGAGTCCTGTTGCTTAACTACCACATCCACCGCCACGCCAATTAAGCCGGGTGGTGCTAAATCGAAAAATTTATTGAGGATAGAATAAATAGTCGCCAGCCAAATTTGTTTGCGATACTGGTGTCCATACTTCAGCAAACGCAGGAGAGGATACGTTGAATGTTTACGTTTTCTTGATGCCTGATGAGATTTTAATACAGTTGCCACGGTTTTTTGCGGTTTCGTGTGACTGATATTACCACGGAACAAAGTCTTGAGTCCTAAGTCCTGAGTCTGAAAATTGATTTAGACAGACTAATGAGAAACTAGTAACTGAGTTTATTCAAGAACTGGAGAGTGGGGGACAGGGGGAGAATAAGCAATAACTAATGACAAATGACAAATGACTGACTCAATATTGGAGAGAGGAATTTGAAAAATCAGCAATTGGGTAATTGGCAAACCACAGTTTTGGGAATTGTGTTAGCAATACTAGTGATTATCGGGCTAAATTCCTTTATCATTATTAACCCAGGACAAGCAGGAGTAATCAGCATCTTGGGTAAAGCGAGAGATGGCGCTTTATTAGAAGGTATTCACTTAAAACCGCCTTTTATCACCGTGATAGATGTGTATGATTTGACGGTGCAAAAATTTGAAGTACCAGCGGAGAGTTCCACTAAAGATTTGCAAAATTTATCTGCGAGATTTGCAATTAACTTTCGCCTCGATCCGATTAAGGTAGTTGAAGTTAGAAGGAAACAAGGAACATTAGCGAATATTGTCTCAAAAATCATTGCACCCCAAACACAAGAAGCATTTAAAATTGCCGCAGCTAGAAGAACAGTAGAAGAAGCGATTACCAAAAGAAGTGAATTGAAAGAAGACTTTGATAATGCCTTAGGCGATCGCTTAGATAAATATGGGATAATTGTATTAGATACTAGCGTAGTTGATTTAGCATTCTCGCCAGAATTTGCCAGAGCAGTCGAAGAAAAACAAATTGCTGAACAACGGGCGCAAAGAGCAGTTTACGTAGCACGTGAAGCTGAACAAGAAGCCCAAGCAGATATTAATCGTGCTAAAGGTAGGGCAGAAGCTCAAAGACTCTTAGCAGAAACACTCAAAGCCCAAGGAGGACAGTTGGTTCTGCAAAAAGAAGCAATTGAAGCTTGGAAGACTGGCGGTGCTCAGATGCCCAAAGTCCTGGTTATGGGTAATGACTCAAAAAATGGCATACCCTTCATATTCAACCTTGGGAATGTCCAAAATCAACCGTAAAAGGGAAGTGGTGATGAAATAACAGGGTCTAAAGTTATGGAATTTGCTCTAACCTCAGACAAATTTTAAGATACGTTGGACTATTCCCAATTCAAAATCTAAAATTCAAAATGGTATAAGTTGGGCTAGTACCGCAAGGCAAAAGTCAAAAGTTAAAAGTCAAAAGAATTGTATTCCGGGCTTTTGTGCCATTTTGAATAGTCTGTTTATTTACGCCGTGCTGTACTAGTGCCAACTCAAACACCACAGAAAAACCAAACAAATAATAGCCGAAGTTTATGTCAACCCCCAATTCTCAAAATCTCACTGTCGAAGAAGCGAAGAAATTATTGAACAAATTCAACTGTTTAGACATTGCCCCTATTCTCAACTCATCAGAAAAAGTAGTAATTTGTAATGCCTTAATTTTGCTTACCAAGCTTACTGATTACCAAATTTTAGGAATTTGTGCTGATACAGCTGAAGAAGGAATATTGGCAATGAAAACCTATTCTTTGGCTTTGGGTTATGAACCACCAAATAATTTACTAACACCCGAAGGCCCAGTTTATATCAAACTAAATGGTAAAAATGGCTTGTGTTATCTTGATTCCTATGATGGACATCATCGTGGTGTATTAGTATCTTGCCAATCTTATGACGAAGATGGAATCAACGAAATGTATGGGCACCTTCCCTTGGACTTGTTTGTATAGAATTCGGTGAATGTAGGTAAGGTATGAACCTTGCCTACTCACTAACAAAAAATAATTAATGACTTCAATCTTATGAGTATTATTACACTACAATCAGTAAAAAAGGACTTTGGCATCAAGGAAATTTTAAAAGATGCTGGCTTTAGCCTTGATGCTACTGATAAAGTTGGATTAATTGGTACTAATGGCTCTGGTAAATCAACTCTCTTAAAAATGATTGCCGGGTTAGAATCGATAGATAGCGGTCAAATTTTAATCAACTCTGGTTCTAAAATTATCTACTTACCGCAGCAGCCAGATTTAGATGAAAATCACACAGTTTTAGAGCAAGTTTTCGCTGATAGTGGCGAACATACATCTTTGGTGCGTGAGTATGAAGAACTTTCTGATAAATTGGTTCACTATCCAGATGATAATCAACTGATCTCTCGCCTTTCTGTGGTGATGCAACGGATGGATACGACTGGTGCTTGGGAATTAGAAACTAATGCCAAAATCATTCTTACAAAATTAGGAATTTCTGACTTTGATGCTAAGATAAGTACTTTATCTGGAGGTTATCGCAAGCGCATTGCTTTAGCATCAGCTTTGCTATCAGAACCAGATGTTTTGCTCATGGATGAGCCGACAAACCATCTTGATGCTCTTTCTGTAGAATGGTTACAAAGTTATTTAAATCGCTATCGCGGCGCACTTTTTCTAATTACCCATGATCGCTACTTTTTAGATCGCGTTACCAATCGGATCATTGAAATCGACCGAGGCGACATTTACACCTATACAGGTAACTATTCATATTACCTGGAAAAGAAAGCTTTAGCTGAAGAATCTGCTGTAAGTAGTCAACGTAAACACCAAGGCTTGTTGCGCCGCGAGTTGGAATGGCTCAAAAAAGGGCCAAAAGCCAGAAGTACCAAGCAAAAAGCAAGAATTGACCGCGCTCACGCTCTGCGGGATACTGAATTTAAACAAGTTCAGGGTAAAGTTGATATTTCCACAGTTGGTCGTCGCATTGGTAAAAAAGTTATTGAATTAGATAACATTTCTAAGGCATACAATGGACGCACTCTGATTAAGAATTTCACCTACGAATTTAGCCCAGAAGACCGCATCGGCATTATTGGCGCTAACGGTGCTGGTAAATCCACTTTAATGGATGTAATCACTGGACGGGTTAAGCCAGATTCCGGCAATGCAGAAATTGGTACTACAGTTCACATTGGTTATTTTGACCAGCATTCGGAAGAATTGCTGACAGCATTGAACGAAAATCAGCGCGTGATTGACTACATCAAAGAAGAAGGAGAATTTGTCAAAATTACCGATGGTACTCAAATTACTGCTTCGCAAATGTTGGAGCGGTTTTTATTTCCTGGTAATCAGCAGTATGCCCCAATTCATAAACTTTCTGGTGGGGAAAAACGCCGTTTATTTTTGTTGCGGGTTTTGATGAGTGCGCCCAATGTCTTAATTTTAGATGAACCGACAAATGATTTAGATGTCCAGACATTGGCAGTATTAGAGGATTATTTAGAAGATTTTGTTGGGTGTGTAATTGTAGTTTCTCACGATCGCTACTTTCTTGACCGCACCATCGACACAATCTTTTCCTTTGAAGAAGGCGGTAATCTCCGGCAATATCCAGGTAATTACTCGATTTATCTAGACTATAAGAAGGCTGAAGAAGCACAGCAACAAGCTGCTACTACTAAAGAGAAGCCGAAAAATGCCGAAGTCCAAAATGGTGCAGCTTTAGCCAAGGATGGAGAGAATACCAAGCGGCGTAGATTATCCAATTGGGAGAAAAAGGAATTTGAGCAGTTAGAAGGTAAAATTGCCCAGTTAGAGGCTGAAAAAGCAGAAACCGAGAAAACACTGGCGAATGTCTCACCGGGGAATTATAGCCAAGTCCAGAAATTGTATGAACAGGTGGAAAATCTTAAGCAAGCGATCGATGTGGCGACTGAAAGGTGGTTAGAATTGGCTGAGATGGAGTCTTGATTTTTTAATAGTTTTACCCCACCCTAACCCTCCCTACTGTGTATACACTTTACCCCACCCTAACCCTCCCCTTATAAAGGGGAGGGAACTAGATTATCTTGTTTCCCCCCTTTATAAGGGGGGATTAAGGGGGGTAATGCAACTTGTGTGTACACCATAGCTTTTTAAGGAAGGAATCGGTTCATCTTTTACTCTTGCTTTTTAGAGAATCGTTTTTCTCCCGCAAGCTGCGAAATTTAACCAGCACTGGAATATACTGTTGAATCATCCAAATCAACACCTCAATGGATGAGTTACCTTCGTCGATTCGGCTTTTAGCTTGTAAACCAATTAAGAATAGTTGCATTGCCAGCAACAAAGCAATGGTTTTACTGAGAATATGACGCTTAATTTGCATTTGTTTGTACCCCAAAGAGTTGATAGATACAGGTTCTCTTTGGGGTTGTGTCCCTAAGCAAATACCCCAAGGTAGCTGAAAATGCCTTAGAATCTGGATTACATGAGTTTGGGGTGGTAGTTTCAATATGGGGTAGCCTCAAACTTCTTACTCAATTTGGATGTAATGCCACGAACTACCTATGGGCCTGAGATTCAAAAGCGAGTCAAGCGTCTGCTGGAGGCGTTGCTTCGTTTTGTCGATGGAGAATTTGAGGACGGTAATTTTAAAATTGAGTCCGACTGGAAAGAAGCAGACAGCGTTAACCCCAAGCTGACTGTGCAGACTACGTTAGTCGTGTTGGAGTTGCTGACGCAAAAAGACAAATATTCTGGCAAGTTAACTAAAGCGCAAATTCGAGAAGCGCTGAATTTGCTGAAGGATTTTTTGAAGATTCTGGAAGATAACCGTCTCCAAACTCAAGGTTCTGATGACTGGCGCTTTACTTTAAAGCTATGGTCAAAGGATAGAGAGAAGAACCTGAAAGGGTTTGATGAAGCGTGGGAAAAGAAAAGACCAAAGAAATCGAAAAAATTAGCAGCCAATTCCACCCAAGATGAGGGTGTTGCTACTGTACCCCAAATTAAACTTACTCTATTTCAAGCGCCACCTTTACCTACATACTTTGTAGAACGCCCAGAGTATAGCGATGATTTAAAGACTCGTCTTTTAAATGGTTCATCGTCTGATAGTCGCACTTTAGTAATTACTGCGATTCACGGTTTGGGTTCGGTGGGCAAATCTACTTTAGCTGCGGCTTTAGCCCATAATGCAGAAATACAATCTCGTTTTTGTGATGGCATTCTTTGGGCAACATTAGGTCAACAACCCAATGTGCTGGCTTTACTTAGTGGCTGGGTGCAAGCATTAGGAGACTATAGCTTTAAGCCTACAAGTGTTGAAGCAACTTCCTCGCATTTGCGGACTCTGCTTTATGACAAAGCTGTGTTGCTGGTGGTGGATGATGCTTGGAATACCGAAGATGCACGAGCATTTAATTTTGGTGGGGCGCGTTGTCAAGTTTTAGTAACTACTCGTGAAGGTCACATTGCCGATGCCTTAGCAGCCAGCACCTAAAGTCTGGATATAATGAAACCAGACCAGGCAATGGAATTGCTGACGAAGAAATTAAGACGCGAGATTACAGGCACAGAACGTCACTCAGCAGAAAATTTAGCCAAAGGTGTTGGTTATCTTCCCCTAGCATTGGAACTTGCAGCCGCTGAAGTTGCCTGTGGTACGACTTGGAATGAACTCTTGGCAGATATTCAGCAAGAAGTAGCTAGATTAACAAGTTTTGACCGACCGGAAGCCGAAGAAATTACTGATGAGGCTAGTTTAAAACGCCTGAGTTTAACCGCATCATTAAATTTGAGTGTCAAGAGAATGCCACCAGATAAGCAGCAGCATTTCTCTTGGTTAGGGGTGTTGCCGGAGGATGTCAACATTAATAAGATGATGGCGGCAACGCTGTGGCAGATGGATAAGCGTGATGCTGCCAAGATGTTGCAATATTTACGGAATAAAGCATTGCTATTAACAGGAGTACCGCTTGCTGATGGTATGCCTACCTATCGCTTACATGACTTATTCCACGATTTAGCTTGTAATTTGTTAACTGCTCCCTCTATGCCAAAGCGCCCAGGAGATTTGGCTGGGTTGGGTTTAAATCTTGCTGATGTTCACGCTGCTTTTTTAAAGAAGTATTGGCAGAAAACCCAGAATGGTTTATGGCATACTCTACCCAATGATGGTTACATCCATCAGTATTTAGTTTGGCATTTGGAAAAGGCTGGACAGGTAGAAGAGATTCACCAGTTATTGCGCGAAGAGTCTGCAACTGGAAGCAATGGCTGGTATGAAGTGCGAGAACAATTGGCACAAACTGCGGGTTACATAACGGATATTTCTCGTGCCTGGGAATTAGTAGAAGCCAATTGGACTGAATCAACCCTGTCTCAAGTTGTAAGTTTGCAGTGTGCCTATGCTCTAATTACTGCATCCATTAATAGTCTGGCAGCTAGTATAGCAGTAAAACTACTTATCGCATTGGTCAAAAACAATGTGTGGGTTCCTGAACAAGGACTAGCTTACATCCTACAAAACCCAAATCAATTTCAGAAAGTGAGTTTGCTTACAGAGCTACTCAAATATTTGCCCCCAAATCTCAAAAAACTGGCATTGCAAAAAGCACTAGCTGCTGCCAAGGCTATTCAAGATGAGCGGTATCGCGCTTCGGCCCTGAGTATCTTAGGTGACAAACTACCACCCGATTTGTTGCTAGAAGCACTGACTGTTGCAAGGGCGATTCAGTCTGAACAGTATCGCTCTTATGCTCTGAGTGCCTTAGGCGACATACTACCACCCGAGTTGTTGCTAGATGCACTGACTGTTGCAAAAGCGATTCAATCTGAGCAGTATCGTGCTTTTGCCCCAAGTGCCTTAGCTAATAAACTCCCATTTGATTTGTTGCCAGAAGCCCTAGCTGCTGCAAAGACAATTCAGGATGAGTCTAATCGTGCCTCTGTCCTGAGTGCCTTAGCTAACAAACTGCCACCTGATTTGTTACAAGAAGCCCTGGCTGCTGCAAAGACAATTCAGGATGAGTCTAATCGTGCCTCTGTCCTGAGTGCCTTAGCTAACAAACTACCACCCGATTTGTTGCCAGAAGCCCTGGCTACTGCAAGGACGATTCAGGATGAGCGGTATCGTGCCTCTGCTTTAAATGCCTTAGCTGATAAAGAGCCATTGGTATTGCCAAAAGCACTAGCTGCTGCAAGAACGATTCAGGATGAGCAGTATCGTGCCTCTGCTTTAAATGCCTTAGCTGACAAAGACTCATCAGTATTGCCAGAAGCATTGGCTGCTGCTAAGGCGATTCAGCATGAGCGGTATCGTGCCTCCGCTTTGACTGCCTTAGCTGACAAACTACCCCCTGAGTTGTTATCAGAAGCACTAGCTGCTGCTAAGACGATTCAGGATGAGCGGTATCGTGCCTCTGCTTTAAATGCCTTAGCTGACAAATTGCCACCTGAGTTGTTGTCAGAAGCGCTGGCTGCTGCTAAGACGATTCAGGATGAGCGGTATCGTGCCTCTGCTTTAAATGCCTTAGCTGACAAATTGCCACCTGAGTTGTTGTCAGAAGCGCT
>NZ_JBALDE010000111.1:0-19314 GCF_036917515.1 Nostoc sp.
TACCCCTTAATGACCAAACCCCGCCACGAATTACGCAAGCAATTGCAAACTGCTTAACCCACAAGTGTTTCGGTTTTTCTTAGTGCCATTCGATTCTCGCCAGCTTTTTGCTTCTTCATTGTCTTTAAGCAAATGCGGCTGGACTCGGTAGCCACCATTAGCAGGCACGGCAAACATAATGGCAACTTGTAAAGGTGTAGTTTGTAAAGCACCTTGACCAATTGACATATTAATGCTGTCGCCTACAGTCCAAGGTATCTTCCAAGCTTTCTGCTTCCATGCCTCATCTGGCACTAAACCTTTTGCTTCTTCGTTGGCAAACTCAAAGCCAGTTTTTTTACCAAATCCATACTTGCGAGTCCATTCAATTAAAGTTGGGCCGCCGACTTTACGACCAATTTGATAGAAGAAGGTATCACTACTCCACTGTAATGCTCCGACAAAACCTAATGGCCCGAATCCGGCGTGATTCCATTCACCAAATCGGGTGCCGCCAAAACTTAAGGAACCGTAGGTTTGCAGGACTGTACTAGGAGAAAATTTACCTGATTCTAGACCGGCTGTGGTGGTAACAATTTTGAAGGTGCTAGCGGGTGGAAAGGCGCTGAGGGAGCGATTTACCAAGGGATGATCGGCACCTTGGACAAATTCCCAATCTTTTTGGGTGAGTTTCTGCTTCGAGAAAATATTTGGGTCAAAGGTGGGGTGAGATACCATTGCTAAAACCGCACCGTTCTTGGGGTCAAGGGCAACGATCGCACCGTCGCGATCGCCTAAAGCTTTTTCTGCTGTCTTTTGCATATTTAAATCTATGGTCAAGTGCAAATCGTTACCAGCTTTTGCCTGTTTCTCCCCCAAAACCCGGAGCGGGCGACCTGCACCATCTACTTCTACTTGCTGACCACCCCATTCGCCCCGCAGAGTTTTCTCATAAGCTTTTTCAACTCCCATTTGACCAATTACATCACCCAATCTGTAGCCTTCCTGCTTCTTTTCTTTTAACTGACCACCCGTCAGTTCTCGCATATAACCTAATACATGAGCTAATTCCTTGGCGTGGGGGTAGTAACGAACGGCTTCTGTATGAATTTCTACGTCTTTAAGTTCAGTTTGATACTCCTTCAATGCTGTGATTTGTGCTTCGTTCAAGTCACGAGCAATTCGTATGAGTGAAGAAGAGTTAGCACCTGCTTCTTCTAGTTTCTTTTCCATCTCTTCTTGGGGAACGTCGAGAATTTGAGATAGACGCGCTCCCACTAATGACCACGCTGGCTTGGTATGTGCCATCGGCCACAAATATACAGAGCGAGGATAGCGAGTACTGGCTAAAAGTTTGCCGTTGCGGTCAAAAATATTGCCTCGTTCTGGTTGCTTAGGAATCATCCGAATTCGATTTGACTCGGCTCGTTTTCGGTGACTTGCTCCTTCAGTAATTTGCAAATATGCCAAACGAACGCTAATTCCCGTCACCATCAATAGAGTACATACAATTAAAAATATCGGCTGGAAACTCTGCCCAACAGTACGTGTATTTTTTTGTCCGCCAAATGGAGATGGTTTCAATAAAGTCATGTCACTTCGCTCCGAATTCAAAATTAATAATCCTTGAACTTTGCACACTAGTCTCCAGTGCTATGTCCTGAATTCTGAGTCTTAGCTTCTGATGGGTCAAGCTGAGGTTTTTGATACTTACCTGAATATTTGTGCTGAAAATAAGCTTCTAGTACTTGTAAAACCATCGGACCACAAATAGTACCGCCATGTTCGCCAGTATTTTCCCCAAAGGCCACAACCACAATTTCTGGCTTATTACTGGGCGCATAAGCACCAAACCATGTATGATTTGGGCGACCAACACCGGCTTCAGCAGTGCCACTCTTCCCGGACGCTGGGGCAATTGTCGGCACGTCCAAGCGCTTACCAGTACCCTCACTCACCACCTTCCGCAGTCCCTCGCGGAGAACTTTGATAGTTGTCGGCTTCATATTTAAAGATTCTCGCCAACTTTTTGCTTCTTCGTTATCTTTAAGCAAATGTGGCTGAACTCGATACCCACCATTAGCAGGAACAGAAAACATAATCGCCGATTGCAGAGGTGTCACTTGCAAAGCGCCTTGACCAATTGACATATTAATGGTGTCACCAACAGTCCAAGGCGTTTTCAAAACTTTCTGCTTCCATGTTTCATCTGGAACCAAGCCTATTGATTCTTCATCACGAAATTCAATACCAGTTCTTTGACCAAATCCGTATTTGCGACTCCATTTGATTAAAGTTGGACCGCCAACTTTCCTGCCAACTTGATAGAAGAAAGTATCGCTACTCATAGCGATCGCTCTCGGAAATCCTAATGGACCAAATCCAGCGTGGTTCCACTCACCAAATGTCACCCCACCCACGGTAAGAGAACCAAAGGTTTGTAGTATTGAGTCAGGAGAAAATTCACCTGATTCCAGTCCAGCTGTCGTAGTGACAATTTTGAAAGTACTGGCGGGCGGAAAGGCACTTAGGGCACGATTAACCAAGGGATGATCTTTACCTTGCACGCTTTCCCAATCTTTTTGAGAGAGTTTTTGTTTGGAAAAGATATTTGGGTCAAAGGTGGGGTAAGATACCAACGCTAAGACAGCACCATTATTCGGATCGAGTGCTGCGATCGCACCTCGGTGATTTCCCAAAGCTTTTTCGGCTGCCTTTTGCACATCTAAATCTATAGTTAGGTGCAAATCATTACCAGCTTTTGCCTGTTTCTCTCCGATAACCCGGATTGGTCTACCCGCACCATCCACTTCTACCTGCTGACCGCCCCATTCGCCCCGTAGAGTTTTCTCATAAGCCTTTTCCACACCCATCTGGCCGATTACATCTCCCAGTCGGTAGCCTTCCTCCTTCTTGCCCTTTAACTGCTCGGCAGTCAATTCCCGCGTATAACCTAGTACGTGCGCTAATTCCTTACCGTGGGGATAATAACGTACAGAATCTGTATTGATTTCCACTTCTGGGAGTTCATTTTTATACTCCTTTAACGCCGTAATTTCTGCTTCATTTAGATCGCGAGCAACCCGGATGAGTGAAGAAGAATTAGCACCTGCTTGTTCTAATTTCTTTTCCATCTCATCTTGGGGAATGTTGAGAATTTGCGCTAGACGCGGGCCGACTACAGACCAGGAAGGCTTAGTATGTGCCATTGGCCACAAATATACAGAGCTAGGATAACGAGTACTGGCTAAAAGTTTGCCATTCCGGTCAAAAATATTGCCCCGTTCTGGTTGTTTGGCAATCATCCGAATTCGGTTTGCTTCGGCTCGTTCCCGGAGTTTTGGCCCTTCAACTATTTGCAAGTAGGCTAAACGAGCCTCAATCCCAGTAGTCATTAATAGGGTAAATACGATTAAAAATATTGATTGGAAACCACGTCCAACTGTACGTGTATCTTTTTTGCTGCCAAGTGATGGGAATAAAGACATAAGTATCAATTTAAAATTCAAAATTCAAAATGAATAAACGCAATTCCAGCCAGCCTTTTAGCAATTGCTAATATACAATTTTAAGGTATGTTAACTTAATCACAGAATCTACAAATAGTATTTTAAGTATATAAAATTACTATATCCTTATTTTGTTACTGAGTATGAAATAATCGGGCGAGTATATTCTTGAACAATTGTTTTTGGCGGATACAATAAACCAAAGTGTCAAATATAGTCTGCCCAAAAGACTAGAGCAATTGACAAAATAACGTAAGCTCACGGCATTCTACTGAGGATTATGGCTCAAATTGTCATGCAAAATCAGAGGGGGATAACAAGTTTTCAGCCACTTGATGTTGAACTGCGTAACGTCTTCAAGTTTTTTAACCAAGAACCAGCAGTAAATGGCATTAATTTGGATGTCAGACAAGGAGAATTTTTTAGTATTTTAGGCCCCTCCGGTTGTGGTAAAACAACAACACTACGCTTAATTGCTGGGTTTGAAATTGCTGACGCTGGTAAGGTGTTTATTCAGGGTCAGTCCATGACTAATGTGCCTGCTTACCGCCGACCCGTCAATACTGTATTTCAAAGTTACGCTCTATTTAACCACCTGAATGTCTGGAATAACATCGCCTTTGGGTTGCGGTTAAAAAAAATACCCAAATCGAAAATTGAAGCTAGAGTCGAACAAGCTTTAAAACTCGTGAAAATGGAAAGTTTGCGATCGCGCTTTCCCAATCAACTTTCTGGTGGTCAACAGCAGCGAGTAGCTTTAGCAAGGGCTTTAGTCAACCATCCCACCGTTGTCCTACTGGATGAACCTTTAGGGGCGTTAGATTTAAAACTACGTAAAGAAATGCAGGTTGAGTTATCAAACTTACACAAAGACTTGGGGTTAACCTTTGTGATGGTGACACACGACCAAGAAGAAGCATTGTCTTTGAGCGATCGCATTGCCGTGATGAATCAAGGCAAAATTGAACAAGTTGGCACTCCCAGCCAAATTTACGAACGTCCCTGTACATCTTTTGTTGCTGATTTTATTGGTGATACTAATTTATTCAGTGGTGAAATCGTCGCGGTAGACTCCTCTAATATTAAAATCTCAACAAAAATGGGATTCTCAATTATTATTAACCGCGCTGAAGATACACCAACTGAATTATCACAAGCTGTAGTAGTGAGTGTGCGTCCAGAAAAAATACAGCTTTCGCTGTATTCACCTAATTTGCCAGTTAATTGCTTTGAAGGACGGCTTGTTAACGTTATGTATTTGGGCACACACGTTAATTATGTTGTGGAATTAACAAATGGCACTAGGATTAATGTGTTGCAACCTAATACCTTTGGTACTTTACCCGACCGTGACACACCTATTTACGCCTGGTGGGCAGAAACTGATTGTTTAGCTATTAGTCAATAGTCAAGCACTGTTTATTGCTGCACTGGAATTGCGATCACAAACTCTGTACCTTTTCCTGGGAAAGAGTTGCAGTGTATTGAACCCCCGTGTTTTTCCACAACAATTTGACGGGCGATCGCCAACCCTAATCCTGTCCCTTTTCCCACAGATTTTGTCGTAAACAAATGGTCAAATATCTTTCGTTTGACTGCTTCATTCATACCATTTGCATTATCAGTAATCGTTATTTGAACCTGATTATCTTTCAATGAAGTTTGAATTGTAATCTTCTGAGGATTTTCTTGGATTTCTGAAAAATTCCGCCCAGTATTCGACTCATCCAAGGCATCAATGGCATTAGCTAGGATATTCATAAATACCTGGTTTAATTGTCCAGGAAAACATTCAACTTGGGGCAAATTACCGTAATCAGTTATTACTTCAATTGCTGGACGTTGCTCATTGGCTTTGAGGCGATGCTTAAGAATTAAAATCGTACTTTCAATTCCTTCATGAATTTGAAATGGTACTTTGTAATCTTTATCAGCACGGGAGAAAGTTCTTAAACTAGTGCTGATATTTTTGAGGCGATCGCACGCCATCACCATTGAATCTATTATCTTGGGTAAATCTTCTAAACTATAATCTAAGTCAATTTCTTCTGCATGATCGATAATTTCAGCACCCGGATTAGGTAAACTTTCTTGATAAAGTTTCAAGTGTTGCACAACATCAGCAATCGTGGGTTTAGCTTGTTTGAGACTTGCAGCAATAAAGCCTAAAGGATTATTCATTTCATGGGCTACCCCAGCAACTAAATTACCCAGTGCAGACATTTTCTCATTTTGAACAATTTGTAATTGGGCTTGTTGTAAATCTTCTAAGGCTGTTCCGAGTGCTTGAGATTTTTCTGTAACTGCCGATTCAGCTTGTTTGCGATCGCTAATGTTAATAGTCGTCCCAACTATGCGATAAACTTTGCCTGTCTCATCTTTTAATGGACTGAGTGTGGTTAACCACCAAGTTTTCTGGTGATTAAATGTTAGACATTCTTCATAGGTGAGAGGTATTCCGGTTTGGAAACAATGCAGAGATTTTTGCTCTATTGCTGCACCTTCATCAGCACCTATTACTTCTTGCGGAGTTTTACCCAGCACTTGGGAAGCAGGTATACCAACTGCTAATTCGCAAGATTTACTCCATCCTGTGTACTCAAACCTACCATTATCTCGAATATCACTCACAAAGATTAGACAGCCAACACCTTCATAAATACTGCTTAGGAACTTTCCTCGCTCTTGAAGATGATTATATAATTGGGCATTTTCCAAAGAAATCGCGGCTTGAGTGCAGAGGAAATTTATAATAGAAAGGCGATCGCTAGTAAATACCCCTTGCGTCAGTTTATTTTCTAAATAAAGAATCCCTACTAAACGCCCTTGATTAATAATCGGGGTACATAATACACTTTCGGGTTGTGTTCGGTGCATATATTCCCCAATCAACCCAATAATATCTGTTTTGCAATTGTCTATAACAACTGTTTGTTGAGTATTTTTAACGTAATTAATAACTTTTACAGGAATATCTTGACAATTGTCGATTGATTGTAATTCAAGAATAGTTTGGATATTAATCTGGGAATTTGCTCCATGATTGATAAAGGTAATTGCCCTAACTTGCCAAATATCATCTTGGGGAAGAATTAGTACAGCTTTTTTCGCACCAGAGTTTTCTAGAATAATGTGGCTCAAGCTGACAATGAGTTGATCTAATTCTAGAGTACTGGAGATAGCTTGAGCAGCTTTGAGGACAGAGGTAAAATCTAGTGTATCGGAAATACTAGTGCTGCCAGTGGTGGAAGTGCGAGTAGATGAAGAAGTGCTACGAAAGCTAATAGTTTCTAGAGAGTTGAGGTTGATTCGTTGCTGTTGCAGAATGGATTGGAGTAGTTGGGGATAGCGTTTTTCTAGGTTTTCTATTTTAGCTTTTGCGCCCCAACGAGCGTAGCAGTAGTATGCTTCTTGCATATATGTTTGGGCAACTTTTTCTTTACCCCAATCGAGATAAAATTTGGCTACTAGTTCATTGCCAAGTGCTTCATCTTGGATGTAGCCGTTGGCTTTGGCTAGAGTTATGGCGCGATCATAATTTTCAAGGGCTTCTGCTTTATTGCCCAACACTCGTTGTTTCTCAGCCTCAACTAAATGCCATTTATGCAGATGATTTGTGGGAGCATTTTGCGCCCATTGGTGCAGAGTGGTTTGATGGATTTCTACCTGGGCGAGAATTACAGAAAGTTCAATTTCTGGCTGGGTGGAAAATAGGGCTAGGTACGTCAAGGCTGCATAGAAATGGGAAATCGGAATAAAAATCAATCCTGATACCGCAAGTAAATACTTCTCCCCTTCGTCAATATAGGCGATCGCAGCTTTGTAATCACCGAAAGAATAGGCAAGCAACATTTTGTAGATATACAACTCAGCCATCACCGTGAGTTCATTAGCCTGACGATGTTTGGGAATCATCACCGTTTCATCGTAGATACTGCCGCTTAAACAATCGGGCTGAATGCAGGTTTCTCTGAAGTTCTGTGCTGCCTGCCGCATAATACTTACATAAGTCTGGGCAGAATGTTGCTTCGCCTGAGTTAAGGCGGCGTTGTAACTTGTTATATCTAATTCCAAATTGCTAAGTTCAGAGCCACTCCAAAAAACCGCATAGCTGTAACAACATACGTTATAGCCAGCGTGTAAAAAATCGCCAGTTTCCATACCAGAGGTAAAACCAGCTTTCAGCAACGGTATCGTTGCCGAGAGCGCTTCTCGGTGATGCTGAATAAAGCCACCAAACAACATGGAAATTGTGGATTTGAATTCCCGCGCATTAAACCGATCTAGCAAATTCAATGCCAATTGCCCAAAATCGTAGCCCCCTTCGACCTCTCCCAAAAATGCACACAGCACCATTCCGTGCAGCCCATACCCCACCGTGGAGGCAGGCGTATTCCCAAACTGAAGCGATAGGCTGACCATTGTGGAGCTAATTAGGGGCAATAAACCCGGCATTCCCTGGAAAACGGGTGCAAACAACATTCCTAATAGTTGCATGGCTGCCTGTGCTTGGGGATAGGTCATCACTGGTAAGTCAGCTAGTTCCTCAATCCGTTTGCCTGCAAGTTGACTAGCAAGGACTTGTAAAGCTTTAGCAATCTCAGCATTATTTGGCTCTATGGGTAGCTCAACTGCCAATTGTTTTAAGGCATCTCTGCCGACTGCGATCGCTTCTAATAGTCTGCTCTGGGCAGTCTCGGCAGCAATTTGAATTTCGTAAATTTTAACTTTGTCTAAAATCGTCTGGGCTGATTGCAACACCTGTACCGCTATCTGTTCCATACTATCAAAGTCAGCATTTAAGTAGGCGGCTTCGGTGGCGGCAACATAGAGACTCAGGGTCAATTCATATTGATCTTGCCAGCAGTTGACTGTGAGTAGCTCAATCCCAGTTTGTAAATAGGCTCTAGCTGCACTGTATGCAGTAGAATTTTTGGCTTTACCTCCTGCTGCTAAGTTAAGTCGAGCCAAAGCTTCTCGCTCGTTTGATTGGGCGATCAACTCTTGCCCTAAATTCAAATGCCCGACAATATCAAATAGTTTTTCTTCTTGTTCTATTTGAGAGGAATTTTGTAGAAGTAATTGACCAATTTTTAGATGAGTTGCTTGTTTCTGGTTATCAGGAATTAGAGAATAGGCAGCTTGTTGTACTCTGTCATGTAAAAATTTATAACAAGCTGTCTTTTGTCCTTTATCCTTTGTGATTAGTTCGCTCTCTTCTAATGACATAGGCGCTTCTCTACGAGACGCTACGCGAACGCCTTCCCGCAGGGTATGACCAATGACCAATGAAGAATCTTGATAAAATTTATAAACATCACTAATTGGTAAAATCAACCCTTCTTGTAAAGCTTTCCACAAACTAGCAGCTGTTTCAATTTCTGATGACTCCCAAACAATCGCCAAAGTTGCTAAATCAAATTGATTGCCAATACAAGCGGCTAGCTGCAATACATTTTGAGTTGATTTAGGTAGTCTTTGTAATTGAAATACCATGAACTTAACAACATCATCTATCACCGCTTGCTGATTTATTTTGGTGATATCACATTGCCACCCCCCCGTAGCCCCACGCCAGGTGCTACAACGGGGGAGACCCCCCTTCGGGTTCGGGGGTGACGCTCCTAACGTCGCTAACGCTTCGCTAACGCAATCGACGGGAACCGCCATCGCTCTTAGCGTCTCTCCTTGGGAGAAGACTGCGACCCCCTCACTGCAACGCACTGGCTCCCCTTGGTAAGGGGGGGTTGGGGGGGTGAATTCAATTAATCCATCTTGATGTAATGCCTTGAGAAACTGTATAGCAAAAAACGGATTACCTTGAGTTTTCTGAAATACCAATTCAGAAACAGGTAATGCTAAATCTTTTGTACATTTTAGTGTGTCAGCAACTAATTCATTCACTTGCAATTGACTTAGAGGTGCTAAAGTAATCGTATTAATTGCGGCTGCTGTTTTTTGGATATCATTCAAAGTCAACATTAATGGATGTGCTGAATTGACTTCGTTATCACGATAAGCACCAATTAAGAAAAGATGTTTTGTATCAGCAACTAATGACTGGATTAACATCAACGATGCTGAATCTGCCCATTGCAAATCATCTAAAAACATCACTAATGGGTGTTTTTCGCTGGTAAAGACTTGGGTAAATTTTTGAAATAATAAATTAAACCGATTTTGGGCGGCAGTTCCTGATAATTCTGTAGCAGGTGGTTGTTGACCAATAATTCTTTCTAATTCGGGGATGACTTCAATAATTACCTGTCCATTATCACCTACAGCCGCTAAAATCTTGGTTTTAAATTGCTGGATTTGAGCATCGCTTTCTGTTAATAATTGCCCCATTAAATCGCGGAAGGCTTGCACAAAAGCACTAAAGGGAATATTTCGTTGAAATTGGTCATATTTCCCTTTGATAAAATAACCGCGTTTTTTGACGATTGGTTTATGAACTTCGTTAACTACAACGGTTTTACCAATACCTGAAAAACCAGCTACCAACATCATTTCTGTCGCACCTGTACTAACGCGCTCAAATGCTTGCAGTAGAGTTTCTACTTCTGTTTCTCGTCCATAAAGTTTATCAGGAATAATAAAGCGATCGCATAGATCCCGTTGAGCAATTGGGAAATGCTTAATTTCACCAGTTTCTTGGAGTTGAGATAAACAAATTTCTAAATCAAATTTCAGTCCCAATGCACTCTGATAGCGGTCTTCAGCATTTTTTGCTATCAATTTCATTACAATATCTGACAACACTTGCGGAATCTCTTCACTTTTAATTTTTGACTTTTGACTTTTAACTTCCCGAAGGGATGGTGGAAGTTTTGCTAGATGACAATGTACCAACTCCATCGGGTCGTTTGAATAGAACGGTAACTTACCCGTAAGTAGTTCATAAAAAGTGACACCTAAAGAATAAAAGTCAGTCCGGTAGTCAATCCCCCGATTCATTCTTCCTGTTTGTTCGGGAGAAATATAACCAAGTGTTCCTTCCAAGACATTGGGATTCATCAGTGTTTGAGTTTCTCGTGGTAGTAGGGATGCAATACTGAAGTCAATTAATTTAACTTGTTTGGTTTCTGGATTAATTAAAACATTGGCGGGTTTGATATCTTTATGAATAATGCGATCGCGATACAATATATCTAAGGTGTTGCACAGTGCGATCGCTATTTCTAAAAACTCCATCAAGGATTCTAGGTTTTGCCCAACTTTCCACTCCCCACTCCCTAATCCCCAATCCTTGAGAGAAATCCCCCCAAAATCTTCCATTACCAACGCATAACCATTTTGATACGGTTCTAGGCTATAGGTTTGGATGATTAGAGGTGAGTTGAGATTTTTAGCGATGGTGTACTGATTCCGAAACGACAAGAGTTCGCTGAAACTCGGATAAGGATTTTTCAGCAGTTTAATCACTACAGGTAATAAGTCAGTCTCTCGGTACCCTCGATAAACCAGAGTTCTAGAACCGTTGTAGAGTTCTTCGGTTACTTTATATCCGGGAATATTGACTATCGTACTAACCATACTGCTAAATCTTTAAGACTTCTAGATATAGTGTTCCCAGATATATAGTGAAGTTGTTTATAAACAAGAGCAAAAATTTAATCATTAGTCATTGGTACTAAGCCCGGATCTCTCACTTGTGAGAAATCCGAGTTATCCTTGATATTCATTAATTATTTTTTTACCCTAAACCTTTTTACAAGTGAATAAATGCTGCTGACAATCACAACGACACACTCCCCAGCCACAGAGTTAGGCTATTTGTTGCATAAACATCCAGACCGTTGTCAGTCCTTTGCCCTAAGTTTTGGAAAGGCGCACATCTTCTACCCAGAAGCTAGTATAGAGCGATGTACGGCAGCGTTGTTGTTGGATGTCGATCCTGTGAAGTTAGTGCGGGGACGCGGTGCAAGGCTAGAACAGTATGTAAGCGATCGCCCTTATGTTGCTTCTTCTTTTTTGAGTGTAGCGATCGCTCAGGTGTTTAGCACGGCTTTAGGAGGTCGCTGCAAAGACTTACCAGAATTAGCGCAAACGCCTATTCCTTTGGTAGCAAAACTATCGGTTTTACCTTGTCGCGATGGTGAAGAGTTTCTGCGGCAATTGTTTGAGCCGTTGGGCTATAGTGTCAGTGCCGAAGGTCATATTTTAGATGAGAAATTCCCTGATTGGGGTCAGAGCAAATACTTTACCATTGAACTTCAGCACACCTTACCTTTAAGTGATTTATTAAGTCATCTCTACGTCCTAATTCCGGTGTTGGATGACGATAAGCATTACTGGGTAGGCGATGAAGAAATCGAAAAGTTACTACGGCATGGTGAAGGCTGGTTAACTACCCATCCAGCACGAGAACAAATTACCAGGCGTTACCTGAAACGACAGCAACGTTTAACTCGTCTAGCCTTAGCTCAACTAGTAGAAGAAAACAATGCCGATCTCGATAGCGTTGAAGAAAGTCATGCTAAAGAAGAGGCGGCGGTAGAAAAGCCGATTAGTCTGAATCAGCAGCGCTTGGATGCTGTGATTGCGGCTCTGAAACAAAGCAATGCAAAACAGGTGATTGATTTAGGTTGCGGTCAAGGCAATCTGCTGAAAATACTTCTACTAGACGGCTTTTTTGAAAAGATTACAGGTGTCGATGTTTCCTATAGGGCGCTAGAAGTTGCACAAGAACGATTAGACCGTCTGCGCCTAACGCGCAATCAGTGGGAACGCGTACAACTGATTCAAGGCGCACTCACTTACCAGGATAAACGCTTTAGTGGCTATGATGCGGCGACGGTAATTGAGGTGATTGAACATCTTGATTTGCCGCGACTGGGAGCGTTTGAGCGAGTTTTGTTTCAGTTTGCCCAACCTAAAACAGTGGTGGTGACAACGCCCAATATTGAATACAATATCAAATTTGAGAACCTCCCAGCGGGAAAACTGCGACATCAAGACCACCGCTTTGAATGGACGCGATCACAGTTTCAAAGCTGGGCAAACCAAATAGCAGAAGGCTTTGGCTACACTGTGGAATTTCAACCTATAGGGACGGAAGATCCAGAAGTCGGTTCACCTACACAAATGGGGGTGTTTAGAAGATGAGCTGGCAAAGTGACCCTCGGCCGACCCCAGAACTGATAGAACTGGCTCTAAAAGAAGAAAATGACGATGTAGTTAGAATTTTGCACTTTCGCGGCAATCAGGAAGTTTTTGCAGCTGCGTCAAAGTTGTGCAACAGTCAAAACCCACGGGAAAGACAATTAGGTGCTGATATATTAGGTCAGCTTGGGATACCTGATCGGACTTTTCCTAATGAGTCTTTAACGATTTTAATCAGATTGCTAGAATGTGAGCAAAATACTGATGTCCTCAACTCAATTGGAATTGCACTAGGACATCTACACGATCCTAGAGCGATCGCTTCATTAATTCGACTGAAAAGCCACCCCAGCCCATCTGTGCGTTATGGAGTTGTCTTTGGTCTTCTGGGATGTGAAGATGAATTAGCAATCAGCACTCTCATTGAATTGTCTTCAGATCGGGATGGAGATGTGCGAAATTGGGCAACTTTTGGATTAGGTTCGCAAATTGAAACTGATACAACAGCTATTCGAGAAGCACTTTATCAGCGTTTTATTAATGAAAATACAGATGAAAACTATGAAATTTCTGGAGAAGCATTAGTTGGTTTAGCCAAAAGAAAAGACTCACGAATATTAACTCGATTGATAGAAGAATTATTGTCTGACTATGTTGGTGTACTTGCTGTTGAAGCAGCAGAAGAATTCGCCGATTCAAGACTTTATCCAGCTTTGATGCAATTAAAACAGTGGTGGACTAAAAATAATAACTTACTAGAAAGAGCTATAAATAATTGCCAGGAGCAAACTTAATGAAGCTGACTATTCCTGAACTATCCTTAATTGTCCTCATCGGTGCTTCTGGTTCCGGTAAATCGACCTTTGCCTATAAGCACTTTCAACCTTTTGAGGTACTGTCTTCCGACTTTTGTCGGGGATTGGTGTCAAATGAGGAAAATAGCCAGTCTGCTACTAAAGATGCCTTTGAGGTGCTGCGCTTCATTGCTGACAAGCGGCTCTCAGCAGGTAAACTGACAGTAATTGATGCTACCAACGTGCAGATGGAAGACCGCAAACCCTTATTGCAAATGGCACGGCAGTATTACTGCTTTGCGATCGCCATCGTCCTCGACCTCCCAGAAGAATTATGCCACGAACGTAATCAACAAAGAAGCGATCGCCAATTTGGTCCCCATGTAGTGCGTCGTCATACCCAAATGTTGCGGCGTTCTCTGCGGGGTTTAGAAAAGGAAGGTTTTCGTTATGTCTACACTCTCAAATCTTTAGAAGAAATTGCATCTGTCGAAATTGAGCGCCAGCCTTTATGGAACAACCTTAAACACGAACATGGCCCCTTTGACATTATTGGGGATATTCACGGCTGTTGTGATGAACTTGAAGCATTACTTCAACAACTAGGCTACCAAATCTCCTCATCTCCCCCTGCTTCTTCTTGGGACTACCCAACCTACTACCATCCTGAAGGACGCAAAGCTGTCTTTCTCGGCGATTTAGTAGACCGAGGGACGCGCATCTTAGATACAGTTAAACTAGTGCGAAACATGGTTGATGCAGGTACGGCTCTCTGCGTTCCTGGTAATCATGAAAACAAACTATTGCGGAAACTACGCGGTAAAAATATCCGAGTTAATCATGGGTTAGAGCAAACCTTGACTGAGATTGAGGCTTTACCCGATGAGGTGCGCGAACCTTTCACTAAAGAACTGCAAAAGTTTCTCGATTCCTTAATCAGTCATTACCTCTTAGATGATGGGCGGTTAGTAGTGGCTCACGCTGGGATGAAACAGGAAATGCAAGGTCGGGGGTCTGGTGCTGTGCGCGAATTTGCTCTTTATGGCGAAAGCACTGGCGAGATTGATGAATTTGGCTTACCCGTCCGCTACAACTGGGCAGGAGAGTATCGCGGTGAAGCGATGGTGGTCTACGGACATACCCCTGTGCCAGAAGCAGAATGGTTGAATAACACTATTGATATAGATACAGGCTGCGTCTTTGGCGGCAAACTCACCGCCCTCCGTTATCCAGAAAAGGAACTGGTAAGCATTTCTGCTGCCCGCGTCTACTGCGAACCTGTGAAACCTTTGGTACAAAACACCACAACACGCACATCCCAACAGGAATTGGATGATGTTTTGTACATTGAGGACGTTGTGGGTAAGCGGATCGTTAACACCCGACTTCAGTCCAACATTACCATTCGGGAAGAAAATGCGAGCGCCGCTTTAGAAGTGATGAGCCGTTTTGCCACCAATCCCAAATGGCTGATTTATTTACCCCCCACGATGTCCCCCGTGGGAACATCTTTATTGCCAGGATTTTTGGAACATCCAGCCGAAGCTTTTGCCTACTACCAAAATGCGGGAGTTACACAAGTCGTATGCGAAGAAAAACACATGGGTTCGCGGGCGGTTGTGATTATTTGCCGAGATTTAGCAGCTGCCGAGAAACGATTTGGTGTAGTAAATGAGGGAATTGGTATCTGCTATACGCGCACGGGACGGAGGTTTTTCGATGATTTAGCATTAGAGACAGAATTTTTGGCGCAGGTGAATCTTGCCCTCTCCCAGAGCGGGTTTTGGTCAGAATTTCAAACCGACTGGGTGTGTTTAGACTGTGAATTGATGCCGTGGTCAGCCAAAGCACAGGGATTACTACGAGAACAGTATGCACCTGTTGGCGTGGCATCATGCCTTGCTCTTAATGATGCTGTTAGCTGTTTACAACAAGCAAGCGATCGCGGCGTAGATATTAACACCCAACTCAATCATTACCAACAACGTGCAGATATGGCACATCAGTACGTCAGTGCCTACCGCCAATACTGCTGGTCTGTCACTGATATTTCTGGATTAAGGTTAGCCCCTTTTCATATCCTGGCAACAGAAAAAGCCGTCCATATCGATAAAGACCATCGCTGGCATATAGAGCAAATTGCCAGAATCTGCCAACAAGACCCTGCCTTGCTCCTAGCTACTGCCTATAAAGTAATAGATTTGACTGACCCTAGCAGTCAAGCAGAGGGGGTTTTTTGGTGGGAAAAACTTACCAAAGTCGGGGGTGAAGGTATGGTTGTCAAGCCTATGGACTTTATCGTTCGAGGTAATCGCAGCATTGTTCAGCCTGCGGTGAAATGTCGCGGACAAGAATATCTGCGGATTATCTATGGCCCTGAATATTCAACCCCAAAGAATCTGCAACGTCTGCGCCAACGTGGGTTATCTCACAAACGTTCTCTGGCTATGCGCGAGTTTGCTTTAGGGGTTGAGGCATTAGAGCGATTTGTTGCCCTAACCCCTCTGCGCCGCGTGCATGAATGTGTTTTCGGTATTCTGGCATTGGAAAGCGAACCCATCGATCCACGACTTTAAATTTTGAAGGTTTAGAGTTAAAGAAAATCAAGTTTTGCCAATTAGACATTTGTATGATTCCTCCTTACGGCTACTTTTTGTCTAAGTCTTATTAACAGTTGCACAGATAGATACACTTAAGTTAATCTTTAAACTACCTATGGACAATCCAATTAAAGGCATATTTAGAGTCAATCGACAACAATACAAAAGATAATTAACTATTAGCTTAATGACTAACAGACGCCAATTTTTAAAAGGTGTGGCAGCACTTTCTAGCTTATCTTTAGGTGGTTGTGGCTGGAGGCTGGCTGAAGTACGTGCTAATTCTAATACGAATGGTCAGCGTGACCAACTTTATATCTTTACCTGGACGCAATATACTGACAACCAATTATTGAAAACTTTTAGCGCCCAAACTGGCATGAAAGTGCTAGCAGATGTATATGATTCCAATGATGTGATGCTGGCTAAATTGCAAGCTGGAGGGGGTGGCACTTACAGCATCATCAACCCATCTGATTATATGGTGCAGAAGATGGTAGATAAAGGTTTGTTAACAGAAATAAATCACGATCGCTTAATCGGTCTAGAGAATTTATTTCCCCGGTTTCAAAATCCTAGTTATGACCCCAATAACCGCTACAGTATCCCTTTTAACTGGGGGACAACAGGTTTACTTTACAATTCCGAAAAAATCAAAGATATACCCCAAAATTGGGATTTTATTTGGCAAAATCAAGAGCAACTTAATCAGCGGATGACCTTGCTCAATGATGTTCGAGAAGTTATGGGTGCAACCTTACGAATGCTCGGTTATTCTTACAACTCAAAAAATGAACAAGAAATCAAACAAGCTTATGAAAAATTGAAGCTGCTAAAACCTGCGATCGCCCGTTTTGACACTGACGCTTGGCAAAATCAAATCCTGGCAGGAGATTTACTACTGGCAATGTGTTATTCAGCAGATGCAGTGAAAATATCTCAAGAAAATCCTAAACTCAAATATGTGATTCCTCGCAGTGGTTCTTCATTATGGACAGACACTATTGTAATTCCTAAAACAGCCCCCAACCAAGCTGGAGCTTATGCTTGGATTAACATGATTTTACAACCAGAAATAGCAGCCCAACTCACTCAACGCCTGAATATTTCTACGCCGAATAACGCCGGATTTGAGCAATTGCCAAAAACAATCCAAAACAACGCTAATTTGTTTCCGCCAGAGTCCCTGTTAAAAAATTGTGAACGTGTTAGACCTGTAGGAGAATTTGAAGAGGTTTATGATCGCTATTGGACTCAATTAACTAGCAGTTAAATAAATTTTAGATTTGAGATTTTTAACTCAATCCAAAATCAAAAATTAAAAGTATAAAATTTGTAAAGTTATAAATGATGAATTTTCAAAAAAATGAGATTTCCAAAATAGAACAATTGCAGCACCCCGTCAGAAATTGGCTCCAACCTTTAGTATTGCTTGCACCATCTGGGATTTGGTTATTACTTTTGTTGGTGCTACCAACTTTGATAATTTTCGAGTTAAGTTTGGTTGCAGACATCCGACCGGGAGATTTAGTCAATCCCAACGGATTCAAAAACTACATCCGAATATTTGACTCCCTTTACGTGCAAGTAATTGGGCGATCGCTATTTTTTGCGTTTGGTACTACGATAATTTGTTTAATTTTGGGCTTCCCCGTCGCCTATTGGATTGCTCAGATAGCACCACAGCGTTGGCGAAATTTGCTGCTATTAGGCTTTGTTCTACCTTTGTGGACTTCTTCGTTACTCCGTTCTTATGCTTGGATTACAATTCTTCGTCCTACTGGTTTATTGAACAGTTTACTTAGCAATTTAGGCTTGCCTACTTGGGAATTACTTAACAATAGTCAAGCTGTATTGATTGGCATGAGTTACAGTTTGTTACCCTATATGGTTTTGATTTTATATGCTTCTCTTGAAAAGCTAGACAAGCGGTTGCTAGAAGCAGCAGCTGATTTAGGTGCAAATTCGGTAGAAACTTTTTGCCAAGTAACCATACCGCAAATTTTTCCGGGAATTGCGGCTGCTTCCATGCTTGTATTCATCACAGGCTTGGGGGATTTTGTCGATCCAGAATTACTCGGTGGTGCTTCTAGTATGACGGCGGCGCGGTTAGTTTATAACCAGTTTCTTGGAGCAACGCAAAATTGGGGATTTGGTTCAGCCTTGAGTATGACGTTAATTTTGCTTGTTAGTATTGCGATCGCACTTTTGATTAAGTTTGGTGAAGCTACACCCAAGCGCTAAACTTTTCGTCACTCATTTATAATAAGGGCATCAAACGCCAGCGAGACAACGGTTATGCTCTCACCCGATCTCAAAAATGCGTTACCAACTACCGATGAACTTCCCTGTTCAGACGATACACCAGTGGATAACGAAGACCAAAACTTTTTGCCCAATATTTTACTCTTCTTACTTAACTCCATTTGGGCAAATCGCATGGATTGGTACTTCGGAGTAGATATGGCAGTGTATCACACCACAGGAGTAAATCCTAGAGTACCTGTAGTGCCAGATGCTTTTTTAAGTGTGGGAGTAGAACGCAGAAGGGGTGGAAAATCACGCAAAAGTTATGCGGTTTGGGAAGAAAATGGGATAGTTCCAATATTCACATTAGAAATGGTATCCCATACTCCAGGAGGTGAATACGACGAAAAGCTAGATATATATAGAAAACTCGGTGTATTGTACTACGTAATTTATAACCCTGAGTTTTGGCGACGCGACCAACATCAACCCTTTGAAGTATATAAGTTGATCGATGAAAACTACCAACTACAAATAGGTGAACCCTATTTGATGCCAGAGGTAGGGTTAGGTATTGGACGACACCAAGCTGTAATTGGCGGCATACAACAGGAGTTTTTATGTTGGTATGATGAGCTAGGAAACCGCTATTTGACAGATGCAGAACAGGCACAACAAGAGCGTTCGCGGGCTGAACAATTAGCGCAGTATTTGCGTTCTCTAGGTGTAGATCCAAATAATTTACCTGGTAATTCGTGATTCGTAATTACAAATTACGAATTATTTTTCACCATAACTAAATGTTCTAAATCATCTGCATTACTATTCATTAACTCTTGAATTTTAGAGATCAACTCATGTTCTAAAAAAGGTTTAGTTAAGTAAGCTTTTGCACCCAATTCTTTAGCAAGCTGGCGATGTTTTTCAGTGCTGCGAGAAGTAAGAATCACTACAGGTATTTTTGCTAAATTCGTGTATTGGCGGAAATTATACCAATTCTCTAAAAGCTGGCTACAGATAGTGCCTCTAAAATATATTGCCTTCGGGCAATAGATGCAATAATTGGTTTGGTTAATTTGC
>NZ_JBALDE010000112.1:0-37634 GCF_036917515.1 Nostoc sp.
TTTAGGGGTTGCCCTACGCAAAAATAGCTCGATGCCAGGTTTTTAATACAAACAAAAAGCCCCAAGCTCACATCACAGTTTGGGGCTTTTTGTTTGTTAGACTTGTTGGGTAATGCAATAAGCTCAAACAATCGCTCAAAAATCCTTGAAACCTTCTTTCTTGTGGTAAGGCTTTTAGTGAGTTCTAACTAATATCAATCTCACGAAAAAATGATAAACATAATTAAGGAATAAATATAAACGAGCGAAAATGGCTGGAGTCACTTAAGTAGAAATATTTGTAAGTAGAAATATTTGAGTCAGTATTGGTTAAGCCTTCCCGAAGGGTACGTTTATGGGAGAAAATTAAAAGGCATTTAAGTTGGCAATGCTTTGGATAACCTAAGAACCTCTATCTGGCAACGTCTTGAGAAATTAAACACATTAATTGTTGCTGATATTACAGGTTTGGGTTTTATTCTAGATGCATTATTTGTCATCAGATCTTTCGTGAAATGATATAAGCTCAACTATAAATTAGGTCAGCGATCGCTCGTAGTAATTTAGCTGGCTCCACTGGTTTAGTGATATGCTGCCCAAATCCGGCGGCAATTGCCTGTTGATAATCAACCTCACCAGCATAAGCTGTAAGGGCGATCGCGGGAATATTTCCTCCAAGTTCTGGTGACATAGCTCTAATTTGACGTATCAGCATATACCCGTCTATTTCTGGCATTCCAATGTCACTTAACAGCAGATTTGGCTGGAACTGAGACATAATTCGTAGTGCTTCGATCGCAGATGCAGCCAGGATTACTACTGCACCAGATTGCTCCAAAATGAAAGCAATTAACTCTCGCGTATCACGCTCATCATCTACAAGCAGAACTTTCAACCCATTGAAATCGGGTAAATCATCAGCTTGAGAGGTAATCTGATGACTATTTAAATCGACCTCGATTAGCGGTAGCATGACTGTAAAGGTTGCTCCCTGTTCTTCACCCAAACTTTCTGCTTTAACTGTGCCGCCATGTAGCTCGACAATGTGGCGAACAATAGCTAATCCTAAGCCCAGTCCCCCGAATTTTCTGGTGGTTGCGCCATCAGCTTGTCGAAAGTAGTCAAAGACGAATGGTAAAAAGTCAGGGCTAATTCCCTTACCTGTATCACTGACTCGCAACTGAACCTGAGAACCAATAAACTCTAAACTGATTTCTATCTCTCCACCTTGGGGTGTAAACTTAATAGCATTGGAAAGTAGATTCCAGATAACTTGCTGCAAGCGACTGGAATCACCTGTGACTAAAAATTTAGAATTTGAAGTTTGGCATTTTAAATTGTTAGGTTGCTTATTAAAATCGATAGAGTCTAAATTTATTTGAGAATTTTCTAATCCAAAATTGTTCGACTGAGTGCTTGCGTCGAAGTCTAAAATCGTAAATTGCAAATCGATCGATTTGGCTTCAGCGGCTAGACGTACAGTTTCAATTGCTGCGGCGATCGCAGTTTCTAGATTCACAAGAGCAATATTCAGACTCAGCTTACCTTGCAGAATACGAGAGACATCCAGTAAATCTTCGATTAATTGGGTTTGAAGCTTGGCATTGCGCTCAATGGTTTCGAGAGCGCGAGTAGTGGTTGCTTGATCATACTTTTTCGTTTGCAGTAACTTTGACCATCCCAAAATCGGGTTTAGCGGCGTGCGAAGTTCGTGGGAAAGCACTGCCAAAAACTCATCTTTGATTCGATTAGCTTGGATTAATTCTTCTTTGCGTCGCTGTAACGAAGCCATTAACTGAGCGCGTTCTAGAGCAACCGCCACCTGATCGGAAGTTGCTTGTAATAGAGCTATTTCTCCAGAAGTGAAATTGGTACGGGTGCGACTAGCAAAGCAGAGGACACCAAGCAGCTTTCCTTGAGCAATTAACGGTTGACCTGTATATGCTGTAATTCCTAAAGCATGGAGAATCTGGGCATGGGGATGGGTAGAGTGCGGCACATTATTGACAACGATTTGACGGCGTTCTTGCACCACTAGTCCGCATATCCCTTGATTAAAGTCAACGTATTCAATTGTTTGAAATACTTCATCAGTAATACCATTCCAAGCTACTAACCGAAGTTTTGGCTTATTTTCGTGGGTATCAATTAAATAGTGAAAGTAACAATGCAAATCCATTTGCGCCGAGAGTTTGCTAAACAAGCTGTTCATTAGATCCAAGGGGCGCTCGGTTGAAAGCAAATCACTGGTTGTTTCCGAAAGCAATTTAAGTCTTTCACTGCGCTTTTGTAACGCTTGTTCTGCAAGCTGACGTTCCCGAAGGGCGCGTTCGCGTTCGGTAATATCAATTGCAACCCCTCCTACCAGGCGTTGGCCAGACGCATCGGCAATGGGAAACTTATAGACCAAAAATTCGCCAAGGGTGCCATCTGTGCGTGGGGCAGACTCAATTGTTTGAACAACCTGATTACTCTCGGCAACTATTCTAATGTTATCTAGGAGGGGTTGAGCAATTTGGACTGGGTATAGGTCAAAAATGTTTTTATTGATCGCCTTTGTTGCTACATTGAACGTGCTGAAATAAGTTGGACTGAGGTAAAGTACACGTCCCTCTGCATTCGTAATCCATGCAGCGGCAGGAATATTGTCCATAAAAGCTTGAAATTGCTCTTGACTCTGACTCAGCGCTTTTTTAGCTTGTTTGAGATCGCTAATATCCAGAATGAATGCAACTGATTTGTGCCGAGATTCTCCTAAAAGGGAGTAGCCAACTACAACTGGTACGCTGGAACCATTTTTGCGAATAAATTCCTTCTCATAAGGAGTACAGGTTCCCTTCGCTATTGCTTCGGCAATAGCCAGTTCATCTAAATATTGATACTCAGATGGCGTAATATCAGTCCACCGTAATCTACCTGCTTGGATATCCTCTTGGGTATAGCCGACAATTCGTAAAAACTCGTCATTGGCTTCAGTGATGCTGCCATTCACATCACCAAAGAGAATGCCAACTATATTCGCTTTCACAAAACTCCTGAGCCGTTCCTCACTTGCTTGGATTGCTGCTTCTGTTTGTTTGCGTTTGCTAATATCTGTAGTGCTACCAACTAAACGTACTGGATTTCCATCAGCATCCCGTTGCACCACTATTCCCTGATCCAAAACATAGATGTACTGATTGTTTTTGTTGCGAATTCGATACTCGGCAGCATAGCGATCGCTATTTGCCAAAGCAACTCCCGCCTCTTTTTGTACGTATTGCAAATCCTGTGGATGGACAAGCTTACGCCACCAACTACTAGTTGATTCAGATTCTGCGAGGGAATAGCCTAAAATTCGGGTTAACCCATCAGTTCTTTCAACACTATCCTGTTCTATATTCCAGTCATAAATCAGACAGTTTACCGCAGATGTTGCTAACTCAAACCGTTCGTTAGCTAACTTGAGACGCTCCTCTTTCTCCCGCAAAGTTCGTTCTACTTGTTTGCGTTTGCTGATGTCATGAAAGAAAATGTCAAGACCATCTTCACAAGGGTAGACGTGAATCTCCAGCCACAAGTCATACTTGGATGGTAAGTAGTAGTGATGCTCGAAGTGGACGGGAATCTGTTCGGTCATTGCCCGTCGGTACTGGTGCTCTATATTAGTGCCTACTAATGCAGACCATTCCTGCCAGTATGACTTACCAATGACTTTTGCGCGAGATTTGCCGTTAATTCGTTCTGCTTCAGCATTTTGGTAGATAATTCGCCAGTCCCGATCTAGAGTAATAAATGCATCACTCATGTTTTCTAAAGTGCATGTGTTCCGCTGATTGGCTTGCTGTAATGCCGCTTCTGCTTGCTTGCGTTCGTGCAACGCAGCTTGCTGTTCGCTCAAATCAACAACAAAGGCAATAACGGTTTCTTGAGTGTTACCCAGCATTACAGAACCGAGCAGAACAGGAATGCGATCGCCATCTTTACGAATGTATTCTTTCTCAAAAGGCTTACATACTCCAGTAGTTTTTACTTCTTCCACCGAACGTTCACTCAAAAGAAGATACTCAGGTGGGGTAATCTCGCGCCAGTTTATTTGGTTAGTAGAAAAATCTTCTCGCGTATAGCCGATCATTTTCAGAAAAGCATCATTGGCTTCGATGATACAGCCGTTGTTCAAATCAGTGAAGATGACTCCAATGATGTTGGATTCTGCCAGTCGGCTAAACCGCATTTCGCTATTTTGCAACAATTTGAAGCTTGTCTGTGCCTTACATCTAGTAGTTCGCAACTTTGAAGACAGTGCAGTAATTAAGAAGGATACTAGTGAAAATGTGGTTAATCGTACCAGAACTTTCAGGTTGAGGAAATCGAAAGAGTAGACTGGATCGATGAAAAAATAGAGTGCAGTTGTCACAGATAAAGCGATCGCTAACACTCCAAGTTTCATACCACCATACCAAGCACTAACTGCCACCGCAGCATAAAATAATGTAAATATGCTCGGATCGAAAACTGGTAGTAAGACTTTCGTCAACAGCAGTGCCGCAATGACTGCCAGAATCATCACACTAAAAGCTATGAACCGAGAATGCATCATCAAAATTTTTTCAGGTACTTTCACCATCATCTTAAGAGTCCTCCCGTTGCTTCGATTTTGGGAGATACTCATTCACTAATCTTTTGCCTGCTTCGCCCATCTTTTCTAACATTTCTTCAATCAGCTTTAGTGCCATCTGTGAAGGCACTGTAGATCCGTTCTCCCAGCGATTGATTGTTCGTAGGGAAACTCCTAACTTAGCTGCAAACTTTTCTTGAGAGAGATTGAGTTGCTGCCGAAGTTGACGGATTAAATCTGAAATTTTGAGTGGCTTTCTTAGTTCCATAGTTTGAAGAGTAAGACAGATGTCTCGCCATTCGGCTCCAACTTGAGGAAGAATTTAAATAATCATTAGTCATTATCAATTTCATCTTTTGGCGAAATATCAATATTCAGTTATCAGTGTTCGCGGCTGACTGTTCGCTGTACAAGGTATATCTAAAAGAAACATTAAGTTTTGTTCTATCTGCAATATCACAATAGTATTATTGAAAGCAATTTAATTAATTACGAGCGGACATTGCACACAACCAAAAAATTTGTGATGCGTTACACTTTCATATATTCATAATCGAAATTAATTTGTTATATATAAATTATCTATATAGCAGTCCTAAATCATTTGTAAAATATTGTTGGAGTTGGCTGTCATGAGTCATTAGTCATTTGTCCTTTGTAATCACAAATTGACTAAATGACCAGAAAGAAAAGGGTACAAGCCCCTCTCTTACAAAGATAGGAATGCCTGCGGCGGGCTGCGCTTTCCGGTGGAAACCTCCGCTCAGACTTTGCGCTAAATTTATTTATGGGCTTGGTAAATTTTTGACTTTTGACTTCCCTGAAGGGGCTGACCGCAGGATAAGACAAATGACAAAAGACGACCATAACAAAATTTTCACAATCTCATTTAGAATTGTTATATCAAGCAGAAAGTGCCGCGAGATATAAAGCGTCTTTGCTACAGTACCATGTTAAAAAACATTGGTTCCTCCTATCTTTTGAAGATCCGCTATTAATAAAACTTTTGCCTAATCCTAATCTTTAACAGTTTTGATTAATCAATACTCCGAAAACTTATTAAACAGTCAACAGGAAAATGCACCAGGTGAAGGCTATATATTTAACTGGTTTGATTGGTTTTGTCTTTGGTATCCTCCAGGGTGGCTAATTTTATTCAATCGCCATTGGCAGCACTATCACACAGATCCAGATGGTTGGAATTGGCTAGAATATGGATTATTTTTAATTCCTGGTGGATTTTATCTAGCTTTGCTGAGTCGCTGGTTGCGTCTGGGTTTTCGTTCACCTCGAAAAGAAGTTGGTGAATTCGATTCCAAATATCAACAAGCTTTTCGCAAAGAACTTCTGGGCCCTATAGTGAAATACTATTTTCGGGGAGAGTTGCAACAAGTTGAAAACTTGCTGCCAACAGGGCCATTAATTGTGGCAATGAATCACGCCGGAATGTGTTTTCCTTGGGACTTTTTAACCTTGGGTTATTTATTAAGTGAAGCCAAAGGATGGGTTGTACAACCCATAGCAAATCCAGTATTATTTGAGCATCCTTGGGTGATTTGGTGGCTACCATCTCAATGGTCGCAGGTTTTAGGTGGTGTGCGAGCCAAATTAGATGATTTTGAGGGGGCGCTTGCTCAAGGTAAAATTCTTTTATATGCACCCGAAGGTATTCGCGGGCCTTTGAAAGGTTGGAGAAGACGCTATCAACTAGAAAAGTTTGATGTGAGTTTTATTCAATTGAGCGATCGCTATCATATTCCCATTCTGCCAGTAGTTTGCATCGGTAGTGAATTTTTGCATCCTTGGGCTGTTAATTTTACTAAATTGCAACGACTAGTCAAACTACCATTCTTACCTTTGTCGCCTTTGATGTTTGCCTTGTTTCTGTTTCCCTCAATGGGAGTTTGGGCAATGAGAACTCGTTTGCGTTACTTTATTGGCCCTTTGCAACCAGCAGGATTAGATAACCACTCAAAGAAAGGGCGTGCAGCAGCCTATCAGCAGGCGCAACAATTACGAGAAAAATTGCAACTTCAAATTAATCAATTTTTGGGTAAATTTTAATATAACAGATTTACAATGTGGTTCAATTAAATGAAAGCTATTGTAAGTTTGTAGTGCATTTATGGAATCTGGGACGCTGATGGTTGTTGTGAGTGCGATCGCCACTATACTTTTGCAGCAGCGACGTTATAAATAAAGTTTTTGCGATCGCAACAGCTTGTTTATTTGTTGACAACACAGAAGCTGTTGTTAGGAATAAAGTTATTGTTATTACCACAGTTTGTCCGTTTATTAGCAATGCAACCTATTTTGTTACCAATGCTTATCCGTTAGTAACGACAACTTATGCGTTCGTTACTAATGCTTATCTATTTGTGGCAAATGCTTATATTGTTGTTATCACAGCTTAAGCAAAACTTATCAATTAACGATATCATTGTGAGTTGAAGTAGATAGCTAAATTGATTCTGCTGAGGAAGCACCAAAACGATAGCCTTTGCCGTAGACTGTGTGAATCAGCGTAGTTTCTTTACCCACCTCAATTTTACGCCGTAACAAACGAATTAATGCCGCAATTACATTACTACTAGGTTGTTCTGACTCTTGCCACAAATTTTGCATAATCTGGGCATGAGTCAGAAGTTGTCCAGTGTGTTCCATAAAGTATTGCAACAACTGGCTTTCTTTTTGTGATAACTCAATTATTCGTCCTTGGCGATAGGCTACTTGATTTTCACTATCGAGTTCTAAATCAGCAACAGTTAAACGTCCAGTAGTGGTTTCATAAGTTTGGGAACCGGAACGACGCAATAAAGCACGGACTCTTGCTAATAACTCCCGCAATTCAAAAGGTTTAACTAAATAGTCATCAGCACCAGCATCTAAACCTTGTACGCGGTCATCAAGAGTATCTTTAGCTGTAAGAAACAAAACAGGAGTGGTTTTGCTTTGACGCCGCAATTCCTGACAAATCTCCAGCCCCGTTTTTCCTGGCAGCATCCAATCTAAAATAAGTAAGTCATAACTGCCTGCTTGTGCAAGTTCGTTGCCAGATGTCCCATCATAAACGGCATCTACAGCGTAACCCTCACGAGTTAACAAGCGGCTCAAGGGTTGAGTTAGTTCAACTTCATCATCAACTAATAAAATTCTCATGCTGCTTGTGGTAAGCATATAGAGATATTCTCAATATTATTCAATTGCCAAGACGCTAAGGATACCAATAAAAAAAATGCTGACTGTTGCATTGCCAAAAGGGGAACTACTTAAAAATAGCATCCGTTTGCTACAAGCTGTCGGATTAGATTTTAGTGCTTTTTTAGATTCAGGAACTCGCCAACTTCAAATTCTTGATACTAAGGGAGTTGCGAAAGCTCTACTGGTACGGGCGCAAGATGTGCCTGTTTATGTGGAATATGGTCAAGCACAACTGGGGGTTGTTGGTTACGATGTGTTACGAGAGAAGCAGCCGCAAGTTGCCCACTTGGTAGATTTGCAGTTTGGTCATTGTCGAATGTCAGTAGCGGTAAAAACATCAAGTTCTTACCGAGCGCCTTTAGATTTACCACCGCATGGTAGAGTTGCCTCAAAATATGTAAATTGCGCTCGTGAATATTTTCATAGTCTGGATTTACCTGTGGAAATAGTGCCGTTGTATGGTTCAGTGGAATTAGGCCCAATTACTGGAATGTCAGAAGCGATCGTAGATTTGGTTTCTACAGGGCGAACTTTGCGCGAAAATGGTTTGATTGAAATTGCTAGTCTATATCAAAGCACGGCGCGGTTGATTGCCCATCCTCTGAGTTACCGCCTGAATACGGGTAATCTGAGTGATGTGGTTGGCAAGCTGCGGGAGACTGTTTTGGTAGAGGTTTAATATCATGTAATTCGTAATAACGCTTCTTTAGATGCTCGTTCCTAGCTAACGGGGTACTATTCGTTCGTACAGCATCTTGTATTCAAGTGATTTGCAGATAAAAAATACTCAACTGTTATACCAATTCGATTAATGATTGCAACACATCCTTAGGTAAAGACGCGATAAATCGCGTCTTTACAAATGGTCTATTTGTCACATTCTTTTTTAAAATCGGTATAATTTCTGGCTAAAAACTAGGTTTGAAAAGTCCTTACCTTTTGTTGTATAAGACTTATATAAACTCACCAGATATAAGGATTAAAATTTTTATTTAACCCTTCAGCAAATTGAATCAAAGTTATATTTATATTATTTTGCAGACAAAGTAAAAAATTTTTTTGCTTGTTAAAACTTGATGCAATCAAAAAAATTAATTAGTATGATTTTGGATAAAACTATTGATAATAAAAAGTAGTTTTTAATTATTATTAACGTGTAATTTGATGATATTCAGTTAAAAGAAGCAAGTAAAAATATGTTTCAGGCTACTCGCCGCCGTCTTGCAATTTGGTACACTGCCGTCACTGCTGTATTACTGTTACTGTTTGCCAGTGGCGTTTATTTATACGTTCGTACTACACTGATTGAGCGGATTGATGACACCCTTAACCATGTAGTGGAAATAGTGGAGCGTTGCCTCATAAATAGTGGTTGTGCATCTACGCTCATATTTGAGCCAATTAATACTGATGCAGATAAAATTCGCATTAATATAGAAGCCAGTTTTCGTGATAATACCGATACTGTAGAAGATGACCACATCGACGTAGAATGGTTTAGTCCAACTGGTAAATTACTTTGGTCAACGTTATCTGAACCCCTAAATATTCCCATTCGTGTCAATCGCACTGGTGAAACTGTGCGCGTAGTCAAGGGAGAGAGGGAAAATTCAAAATTTAAAATTCCTAGTTCCCCACTCTTATTACGACAAGTCACCCAACGCGTAGAAATGAAACGACAAGTATTAGGATATCTGCGTGTTAGTCATCCCTGGTTTGAAGTTACTAAACCTAGTCGCCAGTTAATTTTTGATTTGGCATTAGGTATTGGGTTAATGGTGCTTTCCGTAGGTGCAAGTGGTTGGTTTCTTTCGGGTAAAGCGATGGAACCGGTGGGTGAATCTTATCAACGTCTTAAACAATTCACTGCTGATGCTTCCCACGAACTTAGAAGTCCTATCACTTTGATTCAAACTAATGTGCAAGTTACGCTTGCTGACTTGGATTTAGCAGAAACAGAAACGACTACTTCTTTGCAATATCGACAACAGTTAAAGGTGGTGGAACGGTTAACGCAGCGCTTGGGTAAGTTAGTCGATGACTTACTCTTTTTAGCACGACAGGATAGTGGTATTAGCAAAGATACTTTTTCACCTTGTCCGTTGGATGCTTTGTTAATAGAGGTGGTTGAGGAACAACAATTGTTAGTCCCTGAAAAAGAAATCGCCCTTTCTCTAGACTTAGTTGATCCTCCTATTTCTGAAACTAGCCCCGAATTACTGGAAAATTGGTTTACTCTTGTAGGTAATTGGAATCAATTGGTGCGGTTGTTCACAAATTTAATTGCTAACGCTTTGCATTACACTCCAGCACGTGGACAAGTGAAAGTGGAATTGGCGCGGATAGAAGGAATAAATCGTGTTTCTGGACTACGTAACACCAGTGCCCAGTTGCAAGTTAAGGTGAGTGATACCGGAATTGGAATTCCAGCCGAAGCATTACCACGCTTGTTTGACCGCTTTTATCGAGTAGATCCAGCACGTACTCATAGGACGGGGAATATGGCGATAGCCAACGCTACTGGTTCAGGATTGGGATTAGCGATCGCTCAAGCTATTGTCGAACATCATCACGGTCACATTCAAGTTGAAAGTAGCCAAGGCACTGGCACTACCTTTATTATCACTTTACCAATAACTCTTGAGTTTTAATTCGCTAATAAATTTTTCTTTCCTGTGATAGATGTAGGATTTTAGCCTATTCAAATTGACTTTAGTTATTAGCGAGAAAATTAATTTTTTAGCAGTATATTGAATTTGACTGCTATACAAATGTGCTTAATGACAATGATTAAGACTTTCAATCTTGAGAATGAAATCTTTTCATTTTTTTAGATAATTTCCGTATCCTTAGCTAGATACGATAAATTGAATCATTTGTTAGATATTTAGATATACTCAACGACCGATAAAACCTAATTTGATTTCCGGTTGAAGAAATTTTTGTAATAAAAAAGTTGAAGTTTTGTTAGGAGTTAATAAAAAATATGAAGTTTCAAAATTTCCGTAAGTCTAGCAAGTTATTTGGCGCTCTTTGTGGAGGCTTGCTGATTAGTATGCCAGCAATTCCTCAAACTTTCGCACAAGAATCTACTCCTAATGTTAAACAGCCAGGAGCTAGTTCTTCAACACTAAACCCAAGTCCCAGCATTTTTAGCGAACCACCCTACAACCGCTCTCAAGCTCCCGGATCACCAGAATCAGGTGTCACACCATCTCGGCTAGTTCCTCCGGCTGAAGGGCAAGTGTCTCCCGTACCACCACAACCAGTTCCCCCGGCTGAAGGGCAAATGTCTCCCGTACCACCGCAACCAGGTGCTAGACGATTACGCCCAGTTCCTGGTGATCGAACTCAACAGCCTTCACCACCTGCGGCTTCTACTGACCAACAACCACTGGTAGAACCACGGCAAACCCCCAATGCGACGATTGCAATTACTAATGGCACTGTTAATATCAAGTTAGTTAATAATACTGCGGCTAATATAACTTTCCAAGTGATTGGCGATACGGCACCGCGATCGCTACAAGGTAAGTCAGATGTAACACTCCAAGCTTTAAAAGCACCAGTAACAGTAACATTTGAACGAGAAGATAGCGGACAGTTGATAGTGACTCCACAAGCTGCTTCAGAGCCAGGAAATTTGGAAGTTACATTTAAGGAAGCCACTAATGCAACACAGGGTAGAAGTACAATGAGAATTGAACGAAATGGTTCAGTGTTCTTAAATTAATTAATTTAGAACTAGGGCGAAGGTCATTCACAGCTACATAAATAAGAGCTACACCGACTTGGACTAAAGAAAATCTAGCTTTTATAACCCACGTAGGTCAATTTTGCCTGTGTAGACGTGGTTTCCAACCGCCCTTTTAACTATTTTTGCTGAAGCATTTTAGTTAACTGATCCAGCAGTTGCACTTCTTGCTTGCTGTCTTGCAATGTCCGCGCCACTATAATTGCCCTTTCGTAAAAATTGCAGGCAGTTAAATAGTTACCTTGTTGCTTATATAACTGGGCATAAGATTCAAAAGATTTTAATTCTTCGCGTAAATTTTGTAATTCTTTAGCGATTGCTAAACGCTGCTCTAGTAAGTCAAAGGCGCGTTCGTAATGTCTTACAGCAGTGTGAGCCATAACTAAACCGTCAATTGCCCGTAATTGATTAGTGTGATCGCGGTTGGTTTTAGCTGTCTACACTGCTTCACCATAAGTAGCAATGGTATCTTGATAATTTCCAGATGCTAAATAAACATCTCCTAAATTATTTAAGGTATTTGCTTCACCGATGGCATCGCCAGTCTGACGGCGGAAAATTAAAGCATTTTCGTACAGTTTAATCGCCTTGTTATAATCTCCCAACCTAGCACTTACTAAACCTAAATTACTCAAAGACAGTCCTTCACCTTCAAGATTTTTGACACCGCAAGCAATTGCGAGTGCATCTTCAATTGTTTTACCAGCAGCAGATTCGCCTTGTTGCAGCAGATATGTACCGATATTATTCAGCACAAAAATCTGAGATTGCAAGTCTTTAATATCACGAGCGATCGCTAATCCTCTTCTGAAAGCATTTTCCGCCTCTTTTGAACTACCAAGCTGCACATAAGCCTTAGCAAGCAAATTGTACGTCAGACCTTGTGCTTTCAGGTCGCCAATGGAATGATATAGTTCTAATGCTTGCAAACAAGACGCAATTGTTTTGTCGGCATGTCCTGAAGCGTATTCTTGTTGACCAATACGCAGGAAACCGTCTGCTTCATCTCTTGATTGTCGCCCAACGGAATTATTTAAAGGGCGATGGAGTTGTTCGGAAATATCAACCACACCCGCTACCGGACTCAACAAAAAAGCTAACAGGAAAAAGCTGTGTAAAAGTACCTGGGGACAAGAAATCGCACCTACACAGATTAAGCCTACCTTTTGCCAAGGAGATACAAGCCGTTGTTTCAGAAAAATTACCCGTAAAGTTGCGGGTTTAAGTAGAAGGTCTAAGAAGAAGTTTTAGTTTTTAATTTTAAGACAATCAATATACGCGTTTGCACTTAAGTTTTTGATGGAGTTAAATCTTCCCCAAAGTATATGGTGCGGATATCTATGGGCAATTTGTCCTCTAGCATACGATAGCCTTCTTGGAGAAAATTGGCTACTTCATTAGGAGCGATCGCTTCTCCTTCAGCTTGTAGATAAGCAGCGATTCTAGTTTCGCTCCAGTGGAAAGTTTGAGCCATCAACACAATTAATCGTAAAACTGGTGGTAGTTGGTCTAATGCTTGTTCTACATAGCACCATAGCGGCGGCGAAGTCGCTTGCAGAGAATAATGAATTGCTTCTGTAGGTGGTAGTTTAATCTCATTTATACAAAAAGCTGTCATATTAATTAACCAATTCTGCATGGTCAAAGCTTCCTCACCTGATTCAGAGTCAGTTAACTTTAGTCCACCGAGTTCGTAATAAATATGTCGCCAGGTGAGGGCAAACAGATAATCTGCCTGCACAGGCGATCGCGCCGAATGCCGAATTAAGGTGTAGACTATGGGGCTATAGCGACAAAAAATCACCGTAAAGTACTTTCCGGCATCTGGATAGCGCTGAAACAGAGTCAGTAATTCATGGTCACTGTGATGGAACAGCGACTTCACCAGCGGGTGATTAGCTTCGGGAAAATGAGGAATTTGCACAAGTCTTGGAGTTGATAGTTGTTAAAATAGTATTGGGAATTGCATTCCCCTAGTTAATCGCATAATATCTTGGTGTTGCTCAGTTTGTAGATGAAACTCAGATTACTTGAGTATTGATAAACTAAAAACAAGGACTTAACTTTAGTCTTAATCGACAATCATAAAATCAACTCTCTTAAAGAATCCTTATTTGTTCATGGTTATAGAAGTTAGTGTGGTATCGTTCCTGCTCAGTCCCCTTACTTTAGGCTCTTTTCTGCCTTCCCTGCCCTTAGATAGTCTGTTCTCCACCCAAGGCATTATGGTGATGCTGCTAGCAGCTTACGCTGGTGCCATGTGGATGTTTCTTACCAGTGCCCCAAAAGTACACACTGTAATGGTGTCAGATTTGGAGATTGCCCGACAATTGTATGAAGGGCTGCTAGATTTGCCAGCAGCTGAGGTGCCATTGCACTACTACTACAACTACGAACAAACGATAGGCGCAACTGGCATCGATCCGTTATATATGTCTACTGGGCCGAGCTTGTCTAGCAAAATGATGAATAATGCTAACGATGGGTTGTGGTATCAATTGAAGAAGAACACCCAGCTACACGTGATTACTGGTGCAAGTTTAGGTAGCAAAAATCAGCAACGCCACGTTTGTTTTGACCATGACTGCTTGGAAATGATTTTAATGCGAGTTGAAATGCGCGGTTTGAAATTAAAGATTCGTAACCACAAACCCCTGAACTTTTTGGTCAAGGACTATGAAGGGCGAGTCATTGAGGTGGCTGAGGTAGCGAATTAGTTTTGAGATTTTAGATTATTTGAGGTTGGGTTTGGCGTAGCTTGCTACCGTAGGCATCGCTAAACCCAATATTTGTTTTTAGATTTTGGATTTTGGTGCAAGCATTACCGCAGGGTAGGTAATTAAATAGGTGTAAATAAAGTGGAAAAAATATACACATCTCATTTATATGAAACAGATTTCTATGATTGGACGCAAAAGCAGGTTAGCTTGCTCAAAACTCAACAGTGGGACTACACTTTAGACCAAACTTTAAATCCTAAATTCTTACCAAATGTTAATCAGGTTGATGAACAGGGCGAGTAATTGCCCCAATACTATTATTTTCTCACCGTAAACCGTGGCAAATAAAAGTAGCCCAGTAATGAGGATTTGAAAAGGGAAATTGCTGAGTAGAGTTTTCGATTTCTTTAATTCGTCTGTTCAATTTAGTATACATATTATATTCAAGCTTCCATTGTTCATATTCGATAGAATCTAAAGGATATTTTTTTCTATTTCCTATCAGTTCTTTTTCCCTTACTTCAACTTCCTGGAATATTTTATTAAGGTCTAATTTTGTAAATTCTCGTAGCTGAATTTGGGCTTTATGTAATGCTTCAGGGCGGTTTATACCTTCTTGTCGCTGCTGGTAGTAAAAAATCGAAAATAATGCTGTGGCTAAATCATTAACTGACCACAAAGTACTAACTACACTTCTAGCACCAGCACACAAAAATCCTGTGGAGATAGTAAGAATATCATCAGTGAACGAAGGAGTACCTAAATTAGTTTCACAGCAAGACAGAAAAACTTCTACAAGTTGAAGTAAACGCCGGCTTGGAGTCATCAATTGTCCCAAGGTAATGCTACCATCAGCTAATTTTAACTGTGATTCTAAAGGATTATCGCGACAATATTTGGCATGATAGCAGAAATGAAGTACTTGAACTTGTTGCGCTAATTGTCGATAATTGTTAGCGGTGGCTTGACTGCTACCAATTAATCTATTTTCTCGTGGAATATTGTATATTTGGGCGAATTTTTCGCTTTCAAATCTGGCACTGTAGAAGATTATCTTCAGCATCTTCTACAGTGCCATATTGTAAAGACATTTTATCTACAGTGTCACGTTGTTGACAGAACTCTAAAATTTGGCAACTTGGGGTGTAACGAATCAGAAATTTATCTCCTAAATATTCCTGATATTCTCCTGTAGGTAAAGCAACGAAGGGAATCTGATGTAATAACAGGTGAGGTACTAAAATTAATTATTCTATTCCTTGGAGATGTTGAGATATGAGTTCAGATATTTGCAGGCAATCAGCTAGTTCTTAGAGAATACTGTTAATTTGAGTTTCCCATTTTTTGGGTTCATTTCTATAAAGCAATAACCAATTCTGGTTAATCCAGCCTTGCAATGTATCTAATCCTGTATATAGACGCGAACAAGCAAGTTTAAAGTTAGTTGCTACATTGTTTATTGGTGATGAATTGAGTTCATCTATATTGCCTGATTTTACTTGTGCGAGCGCACAACTATTTAATTAATAAAAATTACGAATTACGAATTAGTTAATTGTGCTGTAAAAACTCAACTTTGGGTAATAACGGGTCAGTCACAATACCCACACCACTAAAACTCCAGCGTTTGAGCAAGTTTCCCAACTGTGTACGCGCAATAGATTCCACAGCAAAGCGATTTGCCACTTCTGCTGCATGGGCGTTGAGATAGCTAAGGGCGTCAAAGTTTTCTTGAAACAGCAATAAATAGCCCGATGTTTCAGCATCAGGACGAGCTATAAGATAATTTCCGTCACTTTTTGAACGCACCAAATAATAAACTTCAGACAACATGGAGATGAGATTTGTTGGGGAGGAAATAAAGTTCTTCAAATAAAAAACATAGAGGAATATCGCACAGCTTGAATTTCCGAATATCCCTCATTGCTTTAATATAAACTATGTGAAATATTTATTTTTATCCAAATTTGCCGCTGACGTAATCTCGTGTATCTTCCTGCTGAGGACTGTTGAAAATTACTTCTGTTGCATCATACTCTACCAGATAGCCATTACGGGTTCCTGTTTCAGAAGTCCGAACATTAAAAAAGGCTGTCTTATCAGAAACACGCGCTGCTTGCTGCATGTTATGGGTGACAATGACAATAGTATATTGCTCTTTAAGTTCGTGAATCAGTTCTTCAACACGCAAGGTAGAAATGGGGTCAAGAGCGGAGCAAGGTTCATCCATCAATATAATTTCAGGTTGTACTGCGATCGCGCGAGCAATACATAACCGTTGTTGTTGTCCACCAGATAAAGACAAGCCACTTTGCTGTAGTTTATCTTTGACTTCATCCCACAAAGCTGCTTTTCTGAGACTACTTTCTACTAATTCATCCAAATTACCTCTATAGCCGTTGATTTTGGCTCCAAAAGTAATATTGTCATAAATTGATTTGGGAAATGGGTTTGGTCTTTGAAACACCATCCCAATTCTCCGACGCACTTCTACAGGGTCGATTTCGGATGCATACAAATTTTTATCGTAAAAAAGTATTTTACCTTCTGCCCGAAATGACTCAATCAGGTCATTGAGACGGTTATAGCATCGCAACAACGTACTTTTACCACAACCAGAAGGGCCGATAAAAGCAGTCACCTGATTTTTCGGTATATCTAGCCAAATATTTTGTAAGGCTAAAAACTTGCCATAGTAAACGTTGAGATTTTCAGTGCGTAAAACGGTTTCAGTGTTATTCACTGTCCTAATATTGGTAGCCATAAATTAAATCTAGTGTTAGTTTAAGCGATGAGAATTTGCACTGTGTATGGTTGTTTACTAAGCTTTTTTGCGAGTTGCCCAGCGAGCGATGATACTTGTGATTAAAACCATCAATACCAAAATTAAAGATGCTGCCCAAGCTAGAGATTGCCAATTTTTAAACGGAGAAATGGCGTATTTGTAAACTAAAACAGCCAGAGAAGCTGTTGGTTGGAATAAACCATCTGGCCAAAAGTTAGAAAATAGAGCAGTAAATAGCAAAGGAGCGGTTTCTCCAGATGCTCTGGCGATCGCTAAGGTTGCCCCAGTTATAATAGCTGGTAAAGCTGCTGGTAAGACTACTTGACTCACCGTTTGAAAGTTATTCGCTCCCAACCCTACAGATGCTTGTCGCAAATCTTGCGATACTAACTGCAAGGCTTCATCAGTAGTTCGCAAAATAATTGGCAACATTAAAATTGCCAGTGCAAACCCTCCAGCTAGAGCTGAATACGATCCTAAGTTCAACTTTACCATTGTCAAAACTACAATCCCATAGGCAAATACCCCAGCAATAATTGAGGGTACTCCACTAAGGACGTTAGCCGCAAAACGCACCCATCTAGCTACTTTCGCCGAACTAAATTCTGTAATGTAAATCGCCCCTAAAACTCCAAAGGGGATACTAATCAAGGCAGCAATTCCTACCATCAGCAGCGTGCCTAAAACTGCATTACCAAAGCCTCCTCCCTTTTGGAGAGCTTTGGGTGGCAATTCAACAAACACAGCTAGATTCAGACTGCTAAAGCCTTTAATAATCACGTAAGAAAGCACTGCTAGCAAAGGTAAAAGTGCCAATACTCCGCAGATAAATGCGACTACAGTCATTACTGTATTAAACAGTGTCCTTTGAGACGTGGGGGAGCGAGTTAAACTGCGCTCTGGAAAATTAGAAGTCATAATTTAACCCAAAACTAAGCTATATTCGCTTGACTCTCAAAATGATCAACTCTGCCAGAATATTGACTACCAGTGTCAAAAAAAATAGAATTAAAGCTGCGTACATTAAAGCCGCAACTTGCAAACCACTCGCTTCTGAGAATTGATTTGCTAGTAGAGAAGAAATCGTATTGGCTGGTGCTAAAAGAGAAAGACTGATGTTGTTGGAGTTGCCAATTAACATCGTTACAGCCATTGTTTCTCCCATTGCCCGCCCAAGTCCTAACATCACAGCACTCACTATACCCGAAAAGGCTGCTGGGATAAGAACTTGTAAAATCGTTTCCCAGCGTGTTGCTCCTAGTCCGATAGAGGCTTGGCGCAAACTTGAGGGTACAGAAATCAAGGCATCACGGGATAAGGCTGTGATGATGGGCAAAATCATAATCGCTAAGATGACTCCTGCCGGCAGCATTCCTGGCCCTGTAGGAGAAGTGCTAAAAAATGGCAGCCAGCCAAAGTAACCATTGAGCCATTTTCCCAAGTTGTTTAAGATTGGCACCAAAACGAAAATCCCCCACACCCCGTAGACAACGCTGGGAATAGCTGCGAGCAATTCTACTGCGAAAACCAGTACCAGTTTCACTTTAGCGGGTAAAAAATCCTCGCTCAGTACAATAGCAGTACCAACTCCAATAGGCACTGCTATCAGCAGACCAATAAAAGAACTCAAGAGAGTTCCATAAATTTGAGGTAGAACTCCGTAGCTATCATTAACCGGGTTCCAAGTGGTGTTGGCTAAAAAGCCAGCACCAAACTTTTGGATGGCAGGCCAAGAGGCAATTGCAACCTGCGACCCAATCCATAATAAAGTTCCAGCAACCCCAAAAGCGAATATTTTAGTCAGCCAAATAAAACCCAAATCTAAGGATTTTTCGGCATCAGAGCGATTTTTCATCGCTGATGAAATTTGAGAATTTGTAGTCATGAATACTGATTTTCAGAATTAAATCAGAGAAGAATATGGGAGGCAACCAGATTAGTAAAATTGTCGCCTCATCATCTATTTCAACTAATACAATGGTAACTTAATGTTCAAAGTTACTACTTAATAAGCGTGTTTGATTGCTTACTTGCTAGCGCTACTACCACTGGCGACAGAAATTTTATATTCTGGGCTGATTTGGTCAGCAGCAGCAGCCACCTTTGTAATCACATTTGACGGTAGAGGAACATATCCTAATGCACTAGCCTGCTTCTGTCCATCAGTTAAAGCGTATTCGATCGCAGCTTCAATCGCCTTGGCTTTTGCCACATTGGGATATTTCTTGTAAGCCAAAATCCAGGTGTAAGTGACGATAGGATAGGAATCAGCCCCGTCGGGATCAGAAATGAAAGAGCGGAGATTTGCGGGTAGAGCTACTGATTCGAGAGTTTTAGAAGCTGACTCCTCACTAGCTACAACAAACTTACCGCCTTTATTTTCCAAAGCAGCAAACTTGAGACTATTTTGTTTGGCATAGCCATACTCGACATAACCAATAGAACCTTGAGTTTGTTGGATTTGGGCAGTAACACCCTCGTTACCTTTAGCACCTACTCCCTTAGGCCAGTTGACAGTTTTACCTTCACCAACTTTACTTTTCCACTCAGGGCTGATAGCGCTGAGATGTTTTGTGAACACACCCGTAGTTCCGCTACCATCAGAACGATAAACAACTGTGATTGACTCTTTCGGAAGCTTTACACCTGGGTTAGCCTTGGCAATTTGGGCATCATCCCAAGACGTGATTTTGCCTAGTAGAATATCGGCGTAAACGGCTCGTGGGAGCTTGAGTTCTGGAACATCAGGCAAGTTGTAAGCCAACACGATGCTACCAGCAGTCACAGGTAGTAAAACAACACCTCTATCTGCTGGTACTTTCTGGATTTCTTCATCCTTCATTGCGACATCGCTGGCACCAAAGTCTACAGTACCTTTGATAAATTGTTCAACTCCAGAACCGCTACCAACTGATGCATAGTCAACTTGCAGATTGGGATATTTTTTGTTTAAATCTGTGAACCAGGTATCATACAGTGGTGCCGGAAAAGACGCACCAGCCCCGCTTAACTTTAAGGTTCCGCCAAGGTCTAATTTAGCTGGGCTAGAGGCAGTAGTATCTGTAGCAGTGCCAGAAGTCGTATCTTTGGTAGCTGTACTATCTAGTGTTTGCTGTCCGCCACAAGCTGCTAGGCTGATTGTCAGTGCTAACACTGAAATTGAACCTGTGAGGCGATGAGTTTTTATTGCACTAAGACGTGAGAGCATCGCTATCAATTTTTTAGTAACTTTTCAGGTGAGCGTTTCTAAGATACTCCCAAAGGACAACAATAGAGATTAACGAAAGGTTAACAAAGCAAAAAGATACTTGATTTTTTTGATAAAGAACAAACCCTTGTTTCTAGATTTGATTGATAAATTTTATACTCTTGCTTTAGGTTTCAGATAAAAATATGACTACAAGTTTGTTGTACTCATTGACAAAATTTTTTTGTTAGTGTACTTTCGTTGGTCAAGTTATAAAAAAGTATATTAATCTTAATTAAGATTAAGTATTAAACACTTTAGAGCCAAATTTAGGCGCTGCTCTGCAAAACTAACTAGTATAAATACCAATATGAATAATAAATGTTGATTTTACTATGTTTTAGGCTAAATACTAGAATTCATAGCAGGCTTCAGCTAAGAAAATTAGATAATAGACGCCTTAGTTACAATTCATCGAACTGAACAATTACATAGCAAAAAGGCAAAAGAAAATATGCTAGTTCTTAAGATATAAGCACAAATTTCATTTCAATATTAATGAATATACTAGTTGCTGTTGGTTTTCCTTTTTGCTTTTCCTTGGTTGCCTGATAAATGTTTGCTGCTTCCAATCAATTACTATGGTCTATGATCGGCTTACTCCTGACAATGGGTGGTACCTTCTTAGAAGTTTATGGCATCACCTTACCTTGGACTTGGAGTCAGCAAGGAATTCAGACTTTTCCTTTAGGTGTCACTTTTCAAATTGGCGCAGTATTGTTGGTGGGTTGTTTAGGGGGCAAAAATGCGGGTGCACTTTCACAAATTGCCTATTTAGTTATGGGATTAACCTTATTACCAGTATTTGCCGATGGCGGCGGTATTGGTTATGTCAAGCTATCTTGGTTTGGCTATCTACTAGGCTTTATTCCTGGAGCTTGGATTTGTGGCTTAGTTGCCTTTAAAGCCAGACCTCGACTAGAAACTCTTGCCTTTAGTTGCATCTGTGGCTTGTTAACTCTCCACATCTGCGGTATTACTTATTTGATTATTAGCTATCTTTTTCAGTGGAAAGGCACAGAAAATCTATCCTTGATGCAAGCAATCCTTAGATACTCTTGGTTTGCACTACCAGGTCAACTAACTGTGGTCTGTGCGGTTACTGTAATAGCATATATATTGCGTCACTTAATGTTTTATTAGTTCATTGTTATTTGTCCTTTATCCTCTTTTACAAAGTTCTGATGCCTACGGCGGGCTGCGCCAACGCCGGAAGCCGGCACTCAACGCCAGTTCGCCCAAGTCGGGAAACCCGCCCAAGCGACTGGCTCGACTTTGCGCTTTGTCAAAAGCTCATGACCAATGACTAATGACTAATGACCAATGACCAATGATTAATTTGCCATGCGTTTAAAAAATCGTCTTTTCTGGATCGCTGCCTTCATCGCTTTTTTCTTAGACCAAATAACAAAGTATTGGGTAGTACAAAGCTTTAGCTTGGGGCAGACACTACCACTCTTACCTGGAATATTTCACTTCACCTATGTTACTAACACTGGTGCGGCTTTTAGTTTGTTAAGTGGGAAAGTAGAGTGGTTGCGCTGGCTATCTTTAGGAGTGAGTTTAGTATTGATAGCGTTGGCGTTAATTGGCCCAACATTAAATTTGTGGGATCAGTTAGGCTATGGCTTGATTTTAGGTGGAGCTATGGGCAACGGTATTGATCGTTTTGTTTTAGGCTATGTCGTTGATTTTCTTGATTTTCGCTTAATAAACTTTGCTGTATTTAATGTGGCAGATTCATTTATTAGTATCGGTATTGTTTGCCTGTTAATTGCTTCCTTGCAAAAAACACCAACTCCAACTGGCAGATCCCATTAAATTATTGAGCCTGGGATAATTAGCCCCAGGCTATTGACTTAGTGAAACCCTTGCTTAGTCTTATATGCGAAGACTTTACGTATAAGGTTTTATCAATTTTTATTTGTCATCTGACACCAGTTTGCATAACTAGTGCAAGAGTTCAAGAAAGATGCACCAATGATCACTGATGGCAAACCATTATTTAGATTATGCCCCAGCTTTTAATTTAATTACCTGTGGTAGGAGTTTTTGGCGAACTAGAGCCGGGAGTACTGGGAGAGCTGCCGGGTGCGGGTTCTATACTGCTGCCAGGCGTGCCAGGAGTGCCAGGTTGTTCAGGTGGGGTTGCGCTTCCTGGGTCGGTAGTGCTACCAGGGGTGCCAGGTTGTTCAGGAGTGGTTGAGCTTCCTGGTGCTGGAGTTAAGTTGCTAGGTGCGCCTTCAGGAGTGGTTGGAGTAACGCTTCCTGGTGCTGGAGTTAAGTTGCTAGGTGCGCCTTCAGGAGTGGTTGAGCTTCCTGGTGCTGGAGTTAAGTTGCTAGGTGCGCCTTCAGGAGTGGTTGGAGTAACGCTTCCTGGTGCTGGAGTAGTTTCAGGAGTGCCAGATTCAGGAGGCGTGGTTCCTGGTGTAGTTGTACTATCAGGAGTGGTGGTGCTATTTGGCGTTGTTGTTTCTGCTGGTGCTGTATTGCTACCAGGAGCACTAGGGGTGGCTGCTGTGCCGCCGGGACAGCGAGAGTTAAGCGGAAAATGCTCGCACAGAATTTTCTTACCTTCTGGCGACAACTTGATTTCCGTTGGTGTGCTAGTGGAGTCGCTACTAGACTGGGCTATGGGGGATTTACTGGATTCGGCTACAGCAATATTAGTGGTAAGTGCCAAAGATAAAGCTGTACCAATCAGGGTCAGAGATTTTCCCAACATTACTGTAATTAACCTCAACGGAACACTCGCCCTATTAAAGCAGATAATTAAGATTTAGAAAATCTTCCTAAATGAAGATATTTAGGTTTTTTTCAATAGTTTCAATATATGTGGATGTGTAAAATTGGTAAAATTTAAATCAGTTGTTTATTTATAACTAGTCTTAAAAAATACAAAAAAATATTATATTTTTAGTTATAGAACTATTAATACTAGCCAAGATAAGCCTTTAGTAAGGAATAAAAAATTTTACCTTCAATAAATAAGTGACTAAAATCACAAATCAGTTCTTTATTTAATATAAATTAAAGTATAAATTAGATCAAAAAGTTCCGTATAGTCAATTTCTGCTTTGGCTTATGAGTAAAATGATGAAAGACTAACATCTAAATTAATTGTGATTCGCCCGATTCTTCATTAAAAACTGTGATGTGAATAGCCGATGAGTTCTCCCCAACCCCCTCACAAGCCACAAACGTTACTAGGTCAACTGACTCAAGCAGTACATACGATTCAAGCTAGGGTCGATTTTTCTAAATTGGCGCTCAAGCCTAATGCCAAAGTACCAGAACTTTGGGTGCAAGATGCGGGGGCGGATAAAGCAGAGGTATATCCACTGTTGGGCGATCGCTATATTCTCGGTCGTAGCTCCAAATCCAGTGATATCGTCATCCGTAACCCTGTTGTCAGCCAAATTCACCTGTCACTATCGCGGAATTCTACTCAACGCACACCAATTTTCACGATCAAAGACGAAAACTCCACCAATGGCATTTATCGTGGCAAGCGTCGTGTTAGCTCCCTAGAACTGCGTCACGGCGATATTCTAACTCTGGGCCCCCCAGAACTCGCCGCTTCTGTGCGGTTGCAATATGTCGATCCACCAGCATGGTATGTCAAAGCTGCAAGTTGGACAGCTTATGGAGTTGGTGGTGTCAGTGCCCTGTTAACATTAGTGATTGGCGTAGAATGGCTGAAATTTTCAGTCAGACCTCTACCGACAGCGACACGCGCCCCAGTAGTTGTTTACGCCCGTGATGGAGCCACTCCCCTGAGAGAACCTCGGACAATTTCTCATGTTGACATGAAGCGATTAGAGGAATTTGGCCCTTATTTGCCTGCTGCGGTAGTGGCTTCAGAAGATAGTCGTTATTACTGGCACTTTGGGGTTGATCCTCTAGGGATTTTACGAGCTGTGTTGATTAATAGCCGCACCGGAGATGTGCAACAAGGAGCTAGCACTGTAACCCAGCAAGTTGCCCGCAGTTTGTTCCGCGAATATGTAGGTAGACAGGATACCCTTGGTCGCAAATTGCGGGAGGCAGTTGTCGCCCTAAAGCTCGAAACATTTTACAGCAAAGATGATATTTTGCTGATGTACTTAAATCGGGTTTTTTTGGGAGGGGATACCTCTGGCTTTGAGGATGCAGCCCGTTATTACTTTGAGAAGCCCGCTAAAGAATTAACTTTGGCAGAAGCAGCAACATTGGTAGGAATTTTGCCAGCTCCCAACGCTTTTGATTTTTGTGGAGATGGGCCAAATAAGCTAGAAGCGGCTGAATACCGAAATCGCGTAATTAAGCGGTTGCTAGAGATGGGCAAAATTAAACCAGAGGATGCGAACCGGGCTAGACGCTCCACTGTCCAAATCAGTCCTAAAGTCTGCGAACAGCAAGCTAAAACGATCGCACCTTATTTTTACAGTTACGTCTTCTCTGAACTCGAATCAATCTTGGGAGAGGGAGCTGCAAGAGAGGGAAACTATATCATTGAAACCAAGCTCGATCCAGCCATACAGAGACAAGCAGAAGCAGCGTTAAATAATTCGGTCAACAACTCTGGTAGAACTTTTAATTTTTCTCAAGGGGCATTAGTCACTCTTGACTCTAGTACAGGCAGTATCCTCGCAATGGTAGGCGGGACTGATTACAAAAAAAGTCAGTTCAATCGTGCTGTTCAAGCCAAAAGACAACCAGGTTCCACCTTCAAAATCTTTGCTTACACTGCCGCTATTCAACAGGGAATTTCGCCATCCAAGAGTTATTCCTGCGCCCCTTTAACTTGGCAAGGCTTTACTTATAAACCCTGTCGTGCTGGTGGTGACACTAGCTTCGATATTGCTACCGGGCTGGCGCTTTCAGAAAATCCTATCGCCTTGCGAGTTGCTAGAGAAGTCGGGCTGGATAAAGTAGTGGCAATGGCGCAGCGTTTGGGGATAAAATCAAACCTCGATCCGGTTCCTGGCTTAGTGCTGGGTCAAAGTGTAGTCAATGTTTTGGAAATGACTGGTGCTTTTGGCGCTATTGGCAATCGCGGTGTGTCAAATCCTCCCCATGCGATTAACCGAATTTTAGACAGTGGTGATTGTCGCGATCGCAATGATATCAAAACCTGTCGGGTAATCTACTCCTTCGACCAAGATCCAGGTGCAAACAAACGAGTGTTAACAAATGATGTTGCAGATGAAATGACTGGTTTGATGCGCGGTGTAATCGCAAGAGGTACTGGTCGTAGTGCTGCCATTGGATTAGGGGAAGCTGGCAAAACTGGCACGACTGATAAAAACGTTGATTTGTGGTTCATTGGTTTTATCCCCAATCAGCGACTTGTAACTGGCGTTTGGTTGGGAAACGACAATAATTCCCCGACATCTGGCAGCAGTGCTCAAGCAGCTCAATTATGGGGGAATTATATGCGGAGAATTACTCGGTAATTGGGCATTGGGCATGGGGCATTGAGAATTGGGAACTATTGATCAATAAATGATCAATGGACTTTTGTGAGAAGACCTGATTTTGAAGACTTAGAAGTTTATCAACTTGCTGAAAAGCTAGCTAATGAAATTTGGCGTATTGCTAAAGAATGGGACAATTTTACTAAAGATACACTGGGCAAACAAATTGTTCGGTCTGCTGATAGTATTTGTGCGAATATCGCAGAAGGTAGAGGCAGGTACAATGACCAAGACAATCGACGTTTTTAGGACTTACGCATCATACATATGTACTATACGTTCTTTGGGCTTTTGAGCCATGTCTAATAGCCAAAACAGTAAATATGCGACTAAATCAGGGTTGCAGTCAGCACGTTAAATGTACATTTTGCGTAGTACATATTATGGTCAATTTGTACAGTGCGTAAGTCCTAGTTTTGTCAAAATTGCGAGAGGGTCTTTGTATGAAACTATCAGTTGGTTGAGGTTAGCTTACGCCAGACAGTTGTTGACAAATGAACAGGTAAGTAAATTTAAACCAATTCTTGATGAACTATTACCCAAGCTCAATGCTTATCTAAAATCCATAGGGAATAGGGAATAGGGCATGGAGAATAGGGAATTCCAACTTAATTCTCTGCCCAATGCCCAATGCCCAATTACTGATATCCCTTCCAAGGAGTGACTTCGAGCTTGCCGTTAGACTTGAATATTACTTGGAAGTGGGCTAGAGGTTCTTTGTCATTTGGAGGAGCTACATTAGAACCATAGATGGCGTTAAACATGTTAGGAAGAGGTGTTTCTCGGAAATAATCAAAGGCGACTTGATTAAGTGGTTCATAGTCGGCAATTACACCTTCTTTATTGACTGCTACCCGATACTTCAAATCTCGTGTAAAGGTGGGAGTACCAGTCCAGGTTTGGCGAACTGTATTATAAAGCTTTTGATTTAAACCTTTAGTGATATTAGAGTCAGTAATTTTTGCACCTACTACCTCTGGTGTCTTAGCATATCCTCGCCAAGGGCTAACTTGCAGCACACCATTTGTAGTAAACACTATTCGGAATTGAGCGATCGGTTCATTGGAAATGCGAGCGCGGTTAGCAGGATTATAAAGTAGGTTAGGCAGAGGAGTTTGCCCGACTCCTTGATTGGCCTCTTTATTCACCGCTTTATAACCAACGATCGCGCCATCCGCGGCTACACCCAAACGATAGACCAAATCCTGTTGCAATCCTGAGCGTTTAGTCCAAGCTGGATGGATTTGGTTATATACTTGGCGATTCAATGCACGCAGCTGGGATGGATCAGTAATTTCTGGAACTGTATTTAAAAGTGCTTCTAAATCTTTAACTGCTGGCTTTTCATTAGCTGTGGATGGTGTTGGTGCGGGCGTTGCCGCTGCAATAGGTGTTGCAGCCGCTGATGCTGGAGGATTAAGGTTCTTTGTTGCAGAGCTAGTTTGCTCATCTGGCTGAGGCTGCGGTATACGTATTTGGGGAGGTGGAATCAAGTTAAATGCGATCGCTGCTACTGCTAAACTAGATACTCCCACAGCAGCAGGAACAGCCTGCTTGATTACAGCCTGACTAGCACCGCCATAGCGTCTAGTAACTGGTTGTAGTTCTAAGGATAATTCTGGTAAAGTCTGGGTATCAGCAAAAAACTGATCCACTGCTTCTACCAAATCAAACAACTGCACCGTATTTAAATCTATTTCAATCGGCGGACGTTTAGAATTATTAGAGCGATCAAACCCCTCTGGAGTACTTTCTGAATGTATGATTAACCTGTGGAGGTTGCCGTCAATTTTTTGAAACTCTACTAGCTCCGATTCTTGGTTGTGTGCTTGCGGATTGGATACGCTACTCAGAAATTCTTGGGCGTAACCACTAACAGCCCTCACCAAACTTTCAAAAAATTCTCGCCCTCCCGTTAGGGGTTGATTATAACCAGATAAATAACATTCTGCATTTACCAATATTGATAATTCTGGGCGCATTTCCTGGAACTGTGCAGCCCTAGTGACATCACTTAACCCTTCTAAAAGAAGAGTACAATTAGGTAGACTGTACTTACGTTGAATATTCATTCTACTTCACCGTCAAAAAGACTAATCCAGAACCGCTGCATTCCAGCAGTACCAGTACAAAATAGTAATTGTCCTAACAAATTTATTGCTAGCGCATCTAATTTTTCATCAGAAGTTAATGCTAGTACACCAGAACGTCGAGAATTCATTCGGCTTTTAAAATGCGCTCTAAACCGCTCTAGATAGTTAGATAGCCGCAAATTCTGTTCTAATGGAATCTGTTTTTCTTCCATTTGTTGACATATCATTAATAATTGGCGGATGACAACAGTTAAACGCCGTGCTATGTAGCAAGCAATGACCACCAAAGCTTTTGCTTCCATAATAGTTAAGGGACGGCGTATATGCGCTCTTCGTAGCGGGTTAGAGCTACGCATCCGCCATAAATTCACCCTGTCTTTAACAATTCCTTTAAGATCCAACTCTTGAGCAAAAGCCAGGATTGCTTCCGAACCACCAAGCTCTAAAGCTTCGATTGCCAGTAAAATCAGGTCAATTTGCACCCTGGTTCTCCGAGGACACGTTTTGGAGGCGATCGCAGGATCTGGTAAAGTGTCCAGAATCATCGGCAGTGAGTCTTGGGTTGGACTGTTGAACGGCGTTAAACTTGCTGAAACATTCATTCTATAAATACCTTGTGCGGTTCCAACAGACTAGATAAAACAAATTTAAGATCGGTAGCCAAGACTTGAGCCTTAGACTTGTGGCAGTAGCATGACTACTTGATATATACATTACTTAACTCTTTCTACTCAAAGTTTTCCCTATATTGAAATCAAAATTTTAAAACATAACTAAATTCACCTCATCTATTACTGCAATACCTTTTCTAGCTTGGTTTAGATTCTAATTATCGTCAATGAAAGGCGAAGTTTCAGGCTCGACCCCAGCGTATGACATTATAGTGTACGATTTTTCAGGTATCTGAAATTGGGCATTGGGCATTGGGCATTGCTTATTAATTTATCGACCTCATTCCCCATGATCCATTCCCCATTCCCTACTCCCCATTCCTCATTTTATGGATTTAAAGTCTCTCATTCGTGACATCCCAGATTTCCCGAAACCCGGAATTTTATTTCGAGATATTACTACGTTACTGCGCGACCCAGAGGGACTGCGCTACACTATTGACTTTTTAACACAAAAATGTAATGAAGCTGGAATAACAGTTGATTATGTCATTGGTATGGAGTCGAGGGGATTTATTTTTGGTTCACCTCTGGCTTATAAATTAGGAGTTGGTTTTATTCCCATCCGCAAAAAAGGGAAGTTACCAGCAGCCGTTCACTCAATTGAATATCAACTAGAGTATGGTACAGATTGCTTAGAAGTGCATCAAGACGCTTTACATCAAGGTAGCCGAGTTTTGATTGTGGACGATTTGATTGCCACGGGTGGAACAGCGAGTGCCACAGCCAAATTGGTGCAGAAAATTGGCTGCGAACTAGTAGGGTTTGGGTTTATTATCGAGCTACGGGATTTACAAGGGCGTACACATTTACCGGACGTGCCGATTATCTCTTTAGTTGAATATTAATTATTTGTCATTGGTTATTAGCAAACAACAAATGACAAATAATTAAGGACAGATGACATAGACGCGCCAGCAGTGAAGCAGCGCGCAGAAAGGGGGTTCCCCTCATGAGCGACTGCACCAAGCCGTTGGCGCAGCCTCTCGTAGAGAAGGGCTTCCCGCAGAGTAGGACAAAGGACAAAATATAAATGACATCTGCGAAAATTTCCTTGGAGACAGGTCGGGATTGGCTAATCGAGCTAGTCACGAGCGAAACTTTTGTTTATGTAGCAAAGCGGTTATTGCAGGCACTGCTAACTTTGTTGTTGGCGTCAGCGTTGTCGTTTATCATCATTCAACTCGCTCCTGGTGATTATGTAGATACGTTGCGGCAAAATCCGAAGATATCTTCTGAAAGAATTGAGGAAATTAAGCGGCAGTTTGGTTTGGATAAGTCTTGGCTAGAACAATTTTGGCTGTGGCTTTGGCGAATCTTAACTAAAGGGGATTTTGGCACAAGTTTTATTTATCAACGCTCAGTGGCATCGCTGTTGTGGGAACGAGTACCAGCGACATTATTATTAGCGATCGCATCTTTAATTGTCACATGGGCGATCGCCATCCCTCTAGGGATCTTTGCCGCTGTTAAACAAAATAAGCCAGCAGACCGGATTTTACAGGTAATTAGTTATGCCGGACAAGGCTTTCCCAGTTTCATCACTGCCTTAGCACTGCTGGTTTTAGCCCAAATCACCTCGCCATTGTTCCCAGTGGGTAGCATGACTAGCATCAATCACTCAGAACTGTCATGGTTTGGCAGAATCTTAGATATCGGCTGGCACATGATTTTACCCACAATCGCACTCTCAATTACTAGTTTTGCTGGCTTGCAACGCATCACTCGTGGCGAATTATTGGATGTTCTGCGTCAAGACTACATCCAAACGGCTCGTGCCAAAGGTTTGCCAGAAAACCGCGTCATCTACGTTCATGCACTCCGCAACGCCATAAATCCCTTAATCACCTTATTAGGTTTTGAATTAGCTAGTTTATTAAATGGTGCCTTCATTGCCGAATTTTTCTTCAACTGGCCCGGTTTAGGGAGGTTGACTCTACAGGCTTTACAAGCTCAAGATTTATATTTATTAATGGCAAGCTTGGTGATGGGCGCAGTTCTGCTGATTGTTGGCAATTTAATCGCCGATTTGATGCTCAAAGCAGCCGATCCACGCATTCGCTTAGAAAATCTCAATTAGCAGCAATTCAAAAATTCAAAAATCAAAACCTATTGGGCGGTTTCCAGAGTACTGTCAACTATCAAACAACAAACAGGTAGCCAGAGTGCGGATGTTTTTGAAGAAAGTGTTGCTGATTTCTCATCCTGTCTTCAATTTGGCTACTCTTAGTTTCAAGCTATTTCTGTATACCGCAAAATTGGGAATTGCTTTTTAACTAATTATTTTACCAAGATTCAAACTTAGTTTTTGCACTCGTATATTTAAGAGTTTTTTCTAAGCGGGCGGCGGGAATCGAACCCGCATTAATAGCTTGGAAGGCTATAGTTTTACCACTAAACTACGCCCGCAAATTTCCAACCCTATAAACTTAACACAATTTTTGCCAAAATTCAAGTATTTATTTGGAATTGGCGGGTTGGATTTTGATCCTGACATATAGATTGCTCAATTCTGGTTTTGTGCCATCGTTATTGTGGGCAGCAATAAAGTTTTCTGTTTTAAAAACTTCGCTCAGGACTTGCTCATATATAGTTTTTTCACTTTGCAATGTTGCTGGTTCTATTTCTAAAACTACAGCCTGTTGAAAGTTGCCATTCTGATCGATAATCAAGCTTGCCAAGAGTTGTGCTGACTCAAGTCTTGAATTGCGAACAAGAAAACTTGGATCTAATTGTTTTGTGTTGCTTCCTCTGTATAAAGCGATAACGTCGGGTAAGGCATCTTGTCGGAATCCTTTTGATTGTATCAAGCTAATCACTTCATTTTTAGATAAGGGAGCTACTATTGCTATCGATGCTCCTCCTGTTGAAGTTGCTGGAGTTTCCCTAGTCGAAGTTGTCGGAGTTTCCCTAGTCGAAGTTGCTGGAGTTTCCCTAGTCGAAGTTGCTGGAGTTTCCCCAGTCGAAGTTGCTGGAGTTTCTCTATTTTCAGGTTCTGAAACTGGTTGATTTGATGGAACACCTGTTGGTAGTTGCGTTCCCTTTCCCAGTTTAATTTCTTGACGACGCTTCCAAGGTAAATTACCGATTGGAACTGTAGGTATAGGTGTGACTTTAGGTGTAGATTTCGGTGTAACTTTAGCTACAGGTTTCGGTGTAGCTTTAGGTGTAGGTTTCGGTGCTGGTGTAGAAACTATCTGTTGTCTAGAGGGTTCGCGATGAGGTTGAGAAGCGTGAATCCGGCTCTTTTTCTGGAGATTATCAGGGGAATTTATTGCGCCAAAATCTTCATTTTTAGGCGTAGTTCGTGCTGTTTGTGATGAACGTGTTGGTATAGACTTTTGAGTTGAGGATAGTGGCTTTGACGAAACTATTTTGGCTGTTGATTTTGATTTGATTATTGATTTTGTTTTAGGAGCAATGTCTATCAATTCAATGGGAACAGCAGATTGATTTTGCTGGGGAAACCACAGGCTAAATGCATTAGATGAGCGCATTAGCCAGAACACCAGCAAGTGCAGAGAGACTGAACTGACAACAAAAAAAATCCACAAACCTGGTGGATCGGTGTGTCGTCTCCAGACCTTGGCTGGAATTGGAGTTTTGTCTGCAACCGATGGTGTCATATTATATAAACTGGATATGATTATGCACTTTTAATCATTGGTAATGCTTTAAAATACCAGTCTAAATTTTAGCGATTAACCATTACCTCTGGTGTAACAGCGAAAGTCAAAACAGTTTCATCTACTCCTTTAAGTTCTAGCGGTCTACCTTTAGTAATTTCTCCTTCCTGTAAATAATCTGCTACGGCAGCAGAAACTAGGATTGTACCGGGAACAGCGGCAGCTTGTAACCTTGCAGCAATATTCACACTTGGGCCAATAGCTGTATAATCTGCACGTTCAGCGCTACCAAACATCCCTACAACAGCAGTACCTTGGTGAATACCGCACCGGAACTGCACGCTAGTAAGTTTGTCGCTATCGAATACACCTTGCTCTCGCCAGCGCTGGTTTAAGTCAGCCAGTGAGCGGTGCATTGCTCTTGCTGTATTAATCGCACGACGCACTTGTTCGTTAGGGGTTAGTTCTTCCGGCGCTCCATATAAAGCTAAGATAGCATCTCCCATAAATTTATCTACAGTACCGCCATTGCTAAAGACAACTTTGGTCATGGCTTCTAAATATTCATTTAGCAACTCTGCAACTCGTCGGGATCTGAGAGTATTTGCTAGCTGTGTAAAACCCACAATGTCGCTAAACAAAACTGTAATTAAGCGTGGTTCTGGGCGCAAATCTAGCGTTAAATCTCCGATTGCGGCTTTTTGCACTAATACAGCAGGCAAAAAGCGCTTTAACACCGATTCTGTTAGATAAGTATTTAACTCCACAATTCGCCGTTCATTTTCTTTCAACGCTAAAAGATTCCGAACTTCCGCTAAAAGTTCTCGATCGTTAAATGGTTTTGCTAAATAAGCGTCCGCGCCATGTTCTGTACCTTCAATGCGGGTTTCTTCATCTATTTTCGCTGTCAGCAGAATGATTGGTGTTCCTTTCAACGTTTCCTCATTGCGGATCATCTGAATCATCTCAAGTCCGCTCACTAAGGGCATCATTAAGTCAGTCACAATCAAGCTGGGTATAATTTCCTTAGCTTTACTGTGCCCTTCATGACCGTTACGAGCCGTCTTTACATAATAGCCATTACGGCGGAAAATCTCAGATACATAGGTTCGCAAATCAGGGTTATCATCTACAACTAAAATTGAGTGCTGAGTCTTAAGTGCTGAGTCTTTAATATCAACACTGGAAGAGAGATTTATTGTAATATCTTCAATATTGTCTGTTGTTGACTCTACTAGTTCTAAATCAGCCAATTCTACGTTAGCGCGGCTTGTATTTAGTTCGGTAGGCGTCTCTAGTATTTGCTGTGCAGGTAAATGAGCATTTCCAGTCACTAGCCATAAACTAAAGGTAGTACCTTCACCATAAACTGATTCCACAGTGACTTGACCACCATGTAATTCTACTAATTCTTTAACTAAAGCTAAACCCAAACCACTGCCTTCATAGGAGCGATTTGCTGAACCTTCAGCTTGGCGAAAGCGCTCAAATAAGTAAGGAATTTGTTCTTTAACAATGCCAATTCCAGTATCTTGTACTTGCAAGATGCAACGATCGCGCTCAGATTTTAGTCGAACACTAATCGTGCCACCTTCAGGAGTAAACTTCATGGCATTTGACAAGAGGTTATAAACCACCTTGTCAAATTTTTCCATGTCTAAGTACACCGTCGAACATTCATCTAGCTGGGTAACGAGATGCAGTTTCTTTTTCTCGCAGTAAGGACGAAAAGATTCCACTATTTGGCTGACAAATTCGACTAAATCGCAGGGATGGAAATTTGGCTGCATTCTCCCAGCATTCAGGCGTTGTAAATCCAGGAGTTGATTTACCAATCGCAGCAGACGGCGGGAGTTACGTAGGGCAATCGCACTTTGAAAGTTAGATAATCCTTCACCAGTCGCCACTGCCGACTCTAAAGGCCCTTGAATCAAGGTAATTGGTGTGCGAAACTCATGGGAAATATTTTGGAAAAATTCGGTTTTTTGTTTGTCTAATTCCAGTAAACGTTCGGCTTGTTGGCGAGTTTTTTGATACAAATGTGACTGCTGGACAGCGATCGCTGCTTGCGCTGCGACTGCTTTGGCCAAATCGATATCAGATGGCAACCATTGGCGTCTTTTTTTACCTTCATGCAAAGTAATACTACCGATACATTTACCATCAGCCAATAATGGCACAAACATTAGCGATCGCGCTGGCATTTTTAAAGGCAAATCAAAACCCTGCACATCTGAAAGAGAATGGCTCACATTACCAATTACCACAGGTTCATGTGTCTGTAGCATTTGTTGGAGGATGGGATTCTCCTGAATAGATGCTTGAGAATAGGGTAATCTTTGGGTTGGTAGGTGATTATTGCTACTTAATCTATTTTCCAAGGCTGGCGATGCCTGCGGCGGGCTGTGCCTACTGAAATTTTCTAAATGTTGAAAACTGTCATACAAGCCCACACACTCAACAAACTCATCTTCCTCTGTCCATAAAGACAAGACGCAGCCATCGACTTGTAAAGCTTGTCCTAATTGCTGGGTAATTGCCGCAAAAATATCTTGAGGATCTAAGCTAGAGCGAATTGCGCTAGTAATCGTATTAATCAAGCTCTCTCGCTTGGCAAGGGCACGTACTTGTTCGTAAGCATAAGCTTGAGATAAAGCTAAGGCTGCCTGATCCGCTACCATCAACACTAATTGCACCTCATCATCTCCCCAAAAGCGAGGCAGAGAACACTGGTGCAGTGCTAGCACTGCCATCAGTTCTTGTTGGCAGATCAATGGCACAACTAAACTAGAACAAATGTTAGCAGCAGCAAAAGCTTGCCTACGTTCGCGCAGTTCGGGAGTGTTACCGTGAATGCGCTCATCATCGATCGCATCGTGAATCACCTGAACTTCGCGGGTTTCCCACACCGTCTGAGCCAAAAGAGACAGAGGGGGAGCAGAGGAGGCGGGCAGAGATGAAAGACCTACTGCTAGTTGCCCTTCGTTCTCCTGCACCTCTGCTTCTTCAGAAAAAGGCTTCTGATAAATAAACCCTTTATCCGCCAACTGCTCATCTTGGAAGGGACGCAACAGACAGACATCCACTTCCAACATGTGACCCACTGTATCTACAATTGCTTGCAAAATTTGTCTATAGTCTAAAGCACTGCGAATCGTATTGGTAACGGTATTCAGCAGCGATTCTTGACGGAGTGTGCGAGTAAGTTCGCGGGTTCTGGCTTTGAGAACATTGTGGGTATCCAAAGCTTGGCGTACCACTGCTTTGAGTTCCTCCGCTTCCCACGGTTTAGTGACATATTTAAAGACCTTACCAGCGTTGATTGCTTCCACCAGATCTTCGACATCGGTGTAGCCAGTTAAAATAATCCGGATAATATCTGGATATTGAGTTGCTGTCAGGCTCAAAAATTCTGTACCGCTCATCATTGGCATCCGCTGATCGGAGATGATCACCGCGATCTCTCCCTCTTGAGCCAGCAGATCAAGGGCCGCAGGGCCAGAGGTTGCCCTTAGCACCTTATAATCACGATAGAAAGTGCGGTAAAGCAAGTCAAGGTTGTCTGGTTCATCATCAACAACCAAAATTTTAGGCTTACTGTTTGCTTGAGATTTCATGCACCGCTTTCCTGCTGCAACGGCAGTCGGATAAAGAATAATCTGATCAGGTAAGGATTTTTCTGAGTCAGGTAAGAGCAGAGCATTTCGACCAATATGGCTGTTTGGCTACATGACTGCTGAGTGTAGAAGCGTTTACTCACAGTAATTCGTCTCAATTGCTTGTGCCGATTACCGTTTGCGTTGGTGCAGTGTAATTGCTTTCATTGTCAGTTTTAGTGTTACAGAGTCGACGCTTGCTTGCCAAATCTTTTTTCACCTCTTGTGAGCAATGTATGATAATACATACAGCGCTCATAGCCAGCTGAAAAATCCAGATAAAGCTGCATATTAAGTTTTCCCTCCACAGCTGTTGTAATAACACTTGCAGGTAAATTTTATTTATGGTAGTCATGGTAGAGTCAGCCAAATTAAAACAATAAGATTTAAAGCCAAAGTATACTATTAGACAAATACCTCTTTCTAATTTAGCAATCAGAACTATCATTAAGACAAGTGGTAGTGGTTGAGGAGTTAGAGATTAGGGATTATGGAACCTTGCAGATTCTTGTCCCAGTACCTGTACAGTCTATTTGGATAACTTGGTAGCAAAGTAGTGTCAGTGTAGCGGTAACTGCAAAAATAAATTCAGTACTACAAGCAAGGGTGGTTTGAAACCAGAGTTTGCCAATAGTGTACTTACTTAACAATTTCAAAGATGCTGCTTACGGACAAGTTATGCTATTCCTCTGCCCACTCATTCAAAGCTCTATCACTTTACAGATGCTTTTGTGGCAATTAGTTTGATATTCTGGCTACCTAAAACAAGGGATGCAATGAATCTACTGAATTTAAGGTTATAGGTTTATGAAGTTGTAACTCCTAATACTCTTTCAAAAATGCAGGTTATAAAACTCTAAACTAAAGTGTAAAAATTTGTTTAATCGACAAGCAAAAGTGATATTAGCAATATTGATTCAGTCAAATCTCCTGGGCAACTCTAAAGTTCTGATTTAGTTTAAATCTTGTTTTAGGATATTTGAGAAAATTTTTGTTGAATAAAATCAATACTAAACTAACCTTGAAATATCGGTTTTTTCACCCATACCACCAACAGCCAATCGATCCAGCTTCCTACCAATTTCAAATTCGTACAGCTACATCGGCTGATTTGATTAGTGTTGCCCAAATTATTACTGAAAGCTTTCACTCCCACAACGGTATATGGGGATGGGCTTTCCCGTTGCTACGTCTGGGTATTTACGAAGACTTAAGGCATCGGATGACATCTCCTACGCCCCGTCATATTTGCTTAGTTGCCTTTGAATCTACTACTGGTGAGGCCAATAACTTAGTGGGAAGTGTGGAACTGGGTGTACGTTATAGAAGTGATTCATGGAGTCAAGTTGGTGTAGGTTTTCCTTACTTATCTAATTTAGCGGTTCACCCAAAATACCGTAGACATGGTGTGGCTTCAGGATTGCTTACTAGCTGTGAAAAGGTCTCTCGCGAGTGGGGATTTCAAGACTTGTATCTCCATGTTTTAGAAAATAACCATCAAGCAAGGCAGCTTTATTTCAAGCTAGGATATCGAGTGCATAAAGTCGAATCGAACTGGAATACATTTCTTTTAAGACGCTCAAGCCAGATGTTATTGCACAAGCACCTGAGTGCTGATTCCATTATCTGAATTGTGTTTTGGCAATTGTCAAGTTTTGTTTTCCATTCCAATTAAATTTGATAAAGTCTGTAACTCATAGCGGTAATCAAACACAAACTAGCCTAAACCACGTCTACCTTGAAAATCATAGTTAACCTGAGTTGGGGTTAAGCAGATTGAGATAAAATCCAGTCCATTTGAAGGCTAGGCTTCTTCGGTTGGTGAGAATAAGCAATTAATCCACAC
>NZ_JBALDE010000113.1:0-24940 GCF_036917515.1 Nostoc sp.
TAAAGGCGGCATTGGGAGTTCCTGCCAATCCGCCAAATCCAGGCGATCGCAATCAACGCCCACCCAGACCTGATTTGAAAGCCGCAGCAGCAAAGTTAGGAGTTACAGAAGCACAATTAAAGGCGGCATTGGGAGTTCCTGCCAATCCGCCAAATCCAGGCGATCGCAATCAACGCCCACCCAGACCTGATTTAAAAGCGGCAGCAGTAAAGTTAGGAGTTACAGAAGCACAGTTAAAGGCGGCATTGGGAGTTCCTGCCAATCCGCCAAATCCAGGCGATCGCAATCAACGCCCACCCAGACCTGATTTGAAAGCCGCAGCAGCAAAGCTGGGTGTCACTGAACAACAGTTGATCGATGCATTAGGTGTTCCACCTCATCCTCCTGGCAATGGCGGAGCCTTTCCCCAAGAAAATCGTCCTAATCAACCACCACAATAGCTGAATATTATCTAGGACTTACGCATTAACAAAAAGTTAATCCTGTAGTAAGAACAGCATTTTATTAATTCGTAGCGAATTAAAGAAAAGCAATGCTTTGCAATGCCAATGCATCCCAATACAATGTTAATGCGTCGCTCTGCAATGCCATTGCATCCCGATACAATGTTAATGCGTCCCTCTGCAATGACAATGCGTGCCCCCGCAATGTCATTGCATCCCAATACAATGTTAATGCGTCGGCTGCATTGTTAATGCATCCCTCTGTATTAAAAACGCTACGCTTTTAAGCAAAATTGTACTAAGTCTTTACTTTTTATTAACAGGCTGTAGTACATTGTGCTAACTGAGGGTTTCAGTTTCATCAACGACAAATAGTCTACCCGCCTGACAAATAGCTTCAGGTTTGTGAGTTTGCAGGAACCTTAACACTCCAATGCCCAGGAATAGCCAAATTAAGACGACAACTGGTGCTAAGTAAAGCGGTGCTGGTGGAGGGGGATAAAGAGTGCCAACTATAACACCAGTAATCGCGATTATTGAGAGCCAAGGTAGCAGAACATAACGCAACCAACCAAAGCGAATCGTAGAGTTTTGCTCCAACCTCGCGCGGCGGTTTGTCGAGAAATATCGAAAACACGCCAAACTAGTCAATCCATAGATCGCTAGAGCAGCAAGCGTTAAAACTGTACCCAGAAAGGCAAACGCCTGAATCGGTGTCCACAGCATTCCCAACCCCAGCCCCACCGCAGAACTACCACACAATGCGAGAATGGCATTTGTCGGTGTGTGATAGGTAGGATGAATATGCATCAACCAACGCGGAAATAATTCTTCTCGACTTATGGCATAGACAATCCGAGCAGCAGCGTTGAGAAAGGCAACGGCACAGGCATATCCAGCCATAATTCCGGCAAAATCAATCAATAAGGCAAATCCATTCCCCCAAACGTGACGCGCAATCGTATCGAAGGGGGCAGCATCTTGGGCAAAGGCTGCCATATTATGAATGCCATATCCCACCGTTGCCACATATGACATCAGCACATAGAACACGCCGACTAAGACTAAAGTGATCGTCGTCGCTTTTGGAATTGACTGGCGGGGGTTTTGAATTTCTTCACCCAACGTGGTTGCAGATTCAAACCCGACGAAACTGAGGATGGACAAAATGACACCGTTAACCAGGTTGCTCTGCTGTGGTAATCCTGTCAGCGTGAAGGGTACGAACGTCAGTTGTCCGGTTTTACCAGCTTGGATGAACACGATGAGCGCGAGCAACAGACAAACGCCAAGTTCAAACATCAATAGCGTCAGATCCAATTGCAGCGAGAAGCGAATGCCACGATAACACACTGCCCCGACGATCAAAGCGAACAAGCAATACCATAATGTCCAGCTTAGGTGTACGCCAAACCAGTGCAGCAACAAATCTTGAAAATTCGCACTCATTACTAGAAAGACAAAGGCAATAGCTACACCAAAGGAAATTAAACTCAACCAGCCAGCGAGAAAGCCCCAGCGCACTCCTAATCCTTGAGTCACAAAGGTATACAATGAGCCACTTGTGGGAAACTCGGCTGCAAGTATGCTGATTTGATGAGCAACCAGCAGAGCCACCCCAAAACCAATGATGTAGCACAACGGCATTGCAGCACCGACAAGTCCCGCTTGGGGAATGGTATTAAAAAAAATGGCACCCACCGGAGACATCGCAGCGACTGCCATGACGATCGCATGGCGCAATTGCAGCGTATTGCGTTGCAGCTTCGGGGATTTGTTTGAAGAATTTGTCGCAGGTGTCATATCCAAGAGTGGTTTATTTGCTGATACCGCTTATCATCCATGAATGGAAAAATGAGCGCAACTTATTCTCCAATTCCTGTGAGTAGACGACACTTATCTCAAATACGCATTATTTTATCGCTCTGTGAATGCATAAGTCCGAATATAGTGTGAGATTAATTTGATTTTTTCTTTCACCAGAACTACTACAATTACTATTGATGCTAGATAATGGGAAGGCTTTGACATTTTCTTGCCACTCTAGCCCCGGAAACAATAACTAAGACTTATGCGAACTCACTATTGCGGCGAACTCCGAAAAGAACATATTGGAGAAACTGTTACCTTTTACGGATGGATAGACCGTCGCCGCGATCATGGTGGTGTAATATTTTTAGATTTACGCGATCGCTCTGGAACTGTCCAAATCGTCAGCGATCCGCAACGCACACCCGATTCTTACGAATATGCGAACGCTCTGCGAAATGAATATGTTGTCAAAATCACTGGTAGGGTAACACAACGTCCTGAAGAATCGTTGAATACCCGCATCCCCACAGGCGAGGTGGAAATTTACGCTGATAAAATTGAACTACTCAATGCTGTTCGCAAACAGTTACCTTTCCAAGTTTCTGTAGCTGACACCGAAACAGTACGGGAAGACTTACGGCTGAAATATCGTTATTTGGATTTGCGACGCGAACGCATGGCGCAAAATTTGCAACTGCGTCATCAAATTGTCAAAGCCATGCGTCGTTATCTAGAAGATTTGGAAAATTTTATCGAAGTCGAAACCCCAATTCTTACCCGTTCTACCCCAGAAGGAGCGCGGGATTACGTTCTACCCAGTCGCGTCAATCCTGGTGAGTGGTATGCTTTGCCGCAATCACCCCAACTATTTAAACAATTGCTGATGGTATCCGGTTTAGATAGATATTATCAGATTGCCCGTTGCTTTCGTGATGAAGATTTACGCGCCGACAGACAACCAGAATTCACGCAGTTGGATATGGAAATGAGCTTCATGTCTCAAGAAGAAATTATCGAACTAAACGAGAATTTAGTTTGCCATATCTATAAAACAGTTAAAGGCATTGAGTTACAGCGCCCTTTCCCCCGTCTGACTTATGCTGAAGGGATGGAACGCTACGGTAGTGATAAACCAGATACACGCTATGGTTTGGAATTAGTTGATGTTTCAGATATCGTCAAAGACTCTAGTTTCAAAGTCTTTCGGGACACTGTTACCAATGGTGGTATCGTCAAAATCCTCCCCATTCCCAACGGAAACGATATATCTAATGTCCGCATTAAACCAGGTGGCGACTTATTTAAAGAAGCCAGCGAAGCCGGTGCTAAAGGTTTAGCTTTTATCCGTGTCAGGGATGATGGCGAAATTGATACTATTGGCGCGATTAAAGATAACTTAAGCGAAGAACAAAAACAAGAAATTTTGTGTCGTACAGGTGCAAAAGCTGGACATTTGCTATTGTTTGGGGCTGGTGATGCTGCTACAGTTAATAAAACTTTAGATAGATTACGACAAGCGATCGCTAGGGAATTTGGCTTAATCGATCCAGAAAAAATCAACTTGCTGTGGATTACAGATTTCCCAATGTTCGAGTGGAATGCTGACGAAAAGCGCCTAGAAGCACTACACCACCCGTTTACAGCACCACATCCTAATGATTTGAGCGACTTAAAGACTGCACGCGCTCAAGCTTACGACTTGGTACTCAACGGCGTAGAAGTTGGCGGCGGAAGTCTGCGGATTTATCAGCGAGAAATTCAACAGCAAGTGTTTGAAGCGATCGGTTTATCTCCTGAAGAAGCACAAAGTAAATTTGGCTTTCTCTTAGAAGCATTTGAATATGGTACACCGCCGCATGGTGGTATCGCCTACGGTTTAGATCGTTTGGTAATGTTGCTAGCTGGAGAAGAATCCATTCGGGATGTCATTGCTTTTCCAAAGACACAACAAGCACGTTGTTTGTTAACAGATGCGCCTTCGAGTGTAGATGCTAAACAGTTGAAAGAATTACATGTTGCTTCGACTTATAAACCAAAGTCTTAGAGGATGTTTGAAAAGTTATGAGGATTCAGGAGGCAGGAAGAATCCATGTTTAAAAACATGGGATTGTAGCAAGGAGGCTTTGTATCGAGCAGAAACTGCCGCTTGATACAATTCTTTTTTTGATTGAGCAATGACCCAGAACTAAAGTTTTTACTTCTGCCCCCTGCCTTTATTTGTTAAATTTTATGCTACTGAAGTGAAAAATGCCTTTTTCCAATTACTTATAAATCCTGATGAAACACCCAATATCGATTGGATAGCAATTCAAAAGAGGCAGAGGGGCGGGGTGCTGCTCTTGCAGAGGGGAAAACTCTTCTCCCTTACTCCCTGCTCCCTTGCTTCTTACCCAGTCCCCAATACCTACTAAGCTAATCGTCATTCATTTTTCCAGAATGATTCGCTCGTAGTAAGGGCTTCAGCCCTGCTTTTATGCAACTTAAATGCCGATTAGCTTATCTCAAAGATTACTTTCAATCAACTGGCGGTATTCACTCTTTTGCTTCACGCCTTTGACTTCCTTCACAAGTTCTTTATTTTTGAACAATTGAACCGTTGGCGTTCCTGTCACACCAGCATTTTCAGCAATATCTCGGTCTTTGTCGATGTCAATTTCTACAAAGTGAATTTTGCTGTCAAATTCATCCACCACTTTATTTAAAATTGGCTTCAGGGTATGACAAGGGCCGCAACCAGGAGAGACGTATTTAACAAGGAGTAAGCGATCGCTTTCATGGAACAATTTCCGTAAAGCATAACCTCCCTGATGACGTGTCCCATCCAAATTAAATCCAGCTTCTTCCTCGGCTTCAGTCTTTTTGGCTGGCTGATGTTCTAATTCATTATCTTTTGTTTCAGGCAGTTGATGGAATTCTTGAATCAAGCCAGTGGATGATAACCAACGTTCTGCCAACATCGCCGCCATACACCCAGTACCCGCAGCCGTAATTGCTTGCCGAAACTCATGATCTTGTACGTCACCAGCAGCAAAAACGCCTTCTACACTGGTTTCTACAGAACCGTGCTTAGTGACAACGTAACCTATCTCATCCAGTTCTAACTGACCTTTAAATAAAGAGGTATTGGGACTGTGACCAACCGCGTAAAATAAACCTTTAGCGTGCAGTTGGCTCTCTTCACCAGTTTTGGTATTGCGGACTTTCACCCCTTCCATGTGACCATTACCGTAGATATCCACGGCTTCTGTGTTCCAATGGACTTGGATTTTTGGGTTACTCAAAACGCGGTCTTGCATGGCTTTAGAAGCCCGCATTTTATCGGTGCGTACCAACATATTTACCTTAGAACCGTATTTGGTGAGGTAAATAGACTCTTCCGCCGCCGAGTCGCCAGCACCAATTACAGCCAATTCTGCACCGTGAAAAATTGGTGTAGCACCATCGCAAATCGCACAAGCGGAGATACCTCGACTCCAAAATTCGTGTTCGTTGGGTAAACCCAAACGCTTTGCTGTCGCACCAGTAGCAATAACGATGCTGTTGGTTTTTATTTCCCTTTCTTGCGATCGCACTGTAAAGGGACGCTGACTCAAGTCAACTGATATAACATCTTCAGTATATAGTTCAGCTCCCCAGCGCTCCGCCTGCGCCTTCATCTGATCCATAAGTTCCGGTCCGGTAATTCCTTTAGGAAATCCTGGAAAATTCTCAACTTCCGTCGTTGTCATTAGTTGTCCACCAGGTAATCCCCCGGCTTGGAAACCTTCAAAGACAACGGGTTTCAGGTTAGCGCGTCCGGCATAGATGGCAGATGTGTACCCTGCTGGCCCAGAACCGATAATTACTAAGTTTTCTACAGTTGGGTTAGTCATGAAAATATATGAACTCATAACGACTACGTTTAATATAACATAACAAACTGTGATTGGCTATGCCAGATGGTAAGCGATCGCAAAATGCCTACACTACTTACTATGCGCTTAAGACTGTTCTTGCTTTCTGATAATTTCAACATCTAGTTCTAGCAATTCTGCTATTTATTGAATGCTCATACTTCTGTCAGTAAGTTTTGAGACTAATTTCAATTTTGTCTCTACTTCTGTTTTTGCCAAAATACTCTCGTACAATCGGGTATTTCGGAATTCATCTAAATCAAGCATGGTTTCAATTTCCTCTAAAGGGTTAGGGTACGTATGATAGATATAAAAGCGTTATTTAGTGTCTTATGTCCTTTGCAATTACAGACTTAGAGCAGCTACAAACCGAGCATCCAGAATGGCAGATGGAGCTGGTAGAGGGAAAAATTATAGTTATGGGCCCATCAGATTACGAGTCAGAGGAAATTGGCGCTCGTCTCATTACCTTCTTGAATAACTGGGTCATGTCGCGCAGACTAGGACGTATAACTGGTTCTAGCGCGGGCTTTATCATACCGAGTATAGAAGATGGCGACTTGGAAAAAAGAAATTTGCGTGCCCCTGACGTGTCTTTTGTTAAAGCTGAACGACTGAAGAAAACCAAGCGCGACTTTGTAGAATTAGTTCCAGACCTAATGGTTGAAATTAAATCTAAAAGCGACAGAATTAAACCACTTGAAGAGAAGATTCAGCTATTTTTGCAACTTGGGTCTGTAGTCGGTATACTGATTGACCCTGACAAATTGACAGTAACAGTTTACCGATTAAACCAAGCTCCAGTGATATTGCAAAATGGAGACACACTTATATTGCCGGATTTGCTATCAGGTTGGGAACTGGCGATATCAGAACTATGGCCACCTGAGTTTGAATAAAAAACTCTCACGAACGAAATTGAGAATCTAGCCCTTGGCCTACACCAGGGACTTTTGGATGCAAGGATTCTGGATTGTGTAACCGGATTTCGCCAAACTTTTTTCTGAAGGTGATAGGAAAGCGATCGCAGTTGGGTAAGTTACATCTAGAACACCCAAGCAACCCCTACCCCTGGGAAAACACTTATGAAAACCGAATTAAAAGCCAAATTTCTCCAACACATCCTCGACAAAAAGAAAGGAGATGAGGGTTTTACACTTATTGAATTACTAGTAGTAATTATCATCATCGGTATTTTATCTGCGATCGCTCTGCCTTCTTTCTTGAACCAAGCTAACAAAGCCAAGCAGTCAGAAGCTAAAACTTATACAGGTTCAATGAACCGTGGACAGCAAGCTTTTTACTTGGAACAAAATAAATTTGCAGGTCAAACTGACTTTGGTAATTTAGGTCTTGGTATTGCTACACAAACATCAAATTACAAGTACACAATTTCTGGTGGTGGTACTACTAACGCTAGTCAAGTAACGAACCAAGCAGCAACAGTACTTGCAAACGCGCCTCTCAAAACTTATATGGGTAATGTGGGTGTAACAAAGCAAGCTTCTACCAGTGAAGCTACCACCATAGCTATTTTATGTGAAAGTACAAAAGCTAGAGTTAACGGTGGTATAAATCCACCTGCCTATAACACTGCCAACAATTTCAACAGCACTACTGGTTCACCCTCCTGCTCCGCCAACTTCATCAGCCTATCTAAATAGAGAAGTAAGTTGATAGACCAAATATTACCCATTTACACCATTTGACATAAAAGTTAGTTTGTCACGACAGCTTTTATTAAGCTAAATTACGTATTTTCCCAAGTGGATAGAAGGATCTATCCACTTTATTTCAGTTTTGTGATTTATTCACAATTATATTGCCTATACCTCTTTTTATAAGAATTAAAATGATTATTGATATATATAATTGGCAAGTTCAGGCTAAAGAATACTTCATTGAAGAGAACTATTTGCAAGCAGCAAAATTATACGAGCAAGCAATAGCGATAGAACCAAATAATATCTCCTACTATTGGCATTTAGGACTACTAATGCTATTACAAGGGCAAGAAGCACAAGCTCAAATGACTTGGATGCTACCAATGACAGAGGCAGATGAAGAACAATTGCCAATTTGGACAAATGAACTATTTCAATTTTTGCAGATAGAAGCTGAAAGACGCGAAATACTGGCAGAATATTCTCTAGCTTGGTTAATTCGCCAGCATATGCGGGAAATTAATCCTAGTTATATAAACAATTTGCTTCAAATCCTTATACTTTCTATCAAGTTAGAAAATTTTGAGCAACTCGATGATTTGAATGAGTGGGGATTAATTGAAAGCCTAAAAATTAAAAAAGATATAGAAATAAATACTGAATTATTAATCCAAGTTGTAAAAGAATTTTTAAATACTATTCCCTTACATCCAATTAATCTAATTTTAATAGAAGCTAGTCTCGCTTATTTCTCTAATACTCATCAATGTTTCTGTATACTGCTTCCTGCTGCTATGCGAATTGGTCATACTTTTCGGCAGCCTTTACTAGCAGCATCTCTGCTAGAATTACATTTACAATTGGAGCCAGATAATGTAGAAATTTTGCGGCACTTAGCAACTTTTTATCAAGATGCTCGTAATTATTCTCAGGGTATAGAGACAGCTAGGTTGTGCTATTCTTTATCAGAAAGCTTGGCTGATAAAATTTTTGCCCTCCATCTGCTGTTAAGGGGTTTAATGTCAGCAGGAGGATATTGGCAAGAGATATGTACAAGTTGCCAAGAATTAGAAACTATATATAAACAGTTTATTAAAGCTCAACGAATTCCTTTAGAAGAAGGAAGAATATTACGGTTGCTTACGCCATCTTTTGCAATACCTCATATTAAAGATACTCCTGCTGATTTTCGAGCTATTCATAATAAGGTAGCTGATATTTTTCAGGATTATATTCAACCTTTTTCCCAATTTCAAGAAAAAAACTATATTCGTAAAGTTATTAGTAATCAGTCTTTAATACAGTATCCGAAGAAATTAAAAATTGGTTATATATCTTACGCTTTAAGAAATCATTCTGTTGGTTGGCTAGCTCGCTGGTTATTTCAGCATCATGAGCAAGAAAAATTTGATATTCATACTTATTTTATTAACTACACATTAGTAAACGACTATCTCCAAGAGTGGTATCTAAGTCAAGCAGGTAATGCTCATAAGTTAGGAATTAATAGTTTAGAAATTGCTGAACAGATATATCAAGATGAAATTGATATTTTAATTGATCTTGATAGCATCACTCTAGATATTACCAGTGAAGTGATGGCACTAAAGCCAGCCCCAATTCAAGTTACTTGGTTAGGCTGGGATGCATCAGGTATACCGGCAATTGATTATTTTATCGCAGATCCTTATGTACTGCCAGATGATGCCCAAAATTACTATACAGAGAAAATTTGGCGATTACCTCAAACTTACATAGCAGTGGATGGTTTTGAAATTGGTGTACCAACTCTCCGCCGCGACGACTTGGATATTCCTATGGATGCTATTGTATATCTCAGTGCCCAAAGAGGATATAAACGCCATCCAGAAACAACAAAATGGCAAATGCAAATTATCAAACAAGTACCTAACAGTTACTTTTTGATTAAAGGACTTTCTGAAGAAGAAACAATTAAACGCTTCTTTTATCAAATTGCCGAAGAAGAAGGTGTAGATTGTTCTCGGTTACGATTTTTACCACAAGTTCATTCAGAGTCAGTTCATCGTGCTAATTTAGGCATTGCTGATATTGTATTAGATACATTTCCCTACAACGGAGCAACAACAACCTTAGAAACATTGTGGATGGGTATCCCTTTAGTGACACGAGTTGGTGAACAGTTTGCAGCACGTAACAGCTACACTATGATGATGAATGCAGGAATCACAGAAGGTATTGCCTGGAATGATGAAGAGTATATAGAATGGGGTGTGCGCTTGGGGAAAGATGAGGCTTTACGCCAGCAAGTCGCTCTGAAGCTAAAAGCATCGCGGCAAACAGCACCGTTGTGGAATGGTAAACAGTTTACCCGTGAGATGGAAAAGGCTTACGAGCAGATGTGGCAAAGGTATTTGCAAGAACAATCAGGTTAGAAAATCTTTCATAAACGATAAAAAGCCTGGTTTTCCAGGCTTTTTATGTGAAATGCTAAGGTATTATTCAGTATGACGATACTTGACTACAGCTAGACAGGTGTTATCTCTAATTTGGATATGATTAAGCTATCTACATCGCAGGATGGAAGATTTTCTGCTTTTGCTTGTGCGATCGCCTGTTGATTATCTGTTGCTAAACCAATTCGAGCATGAATTCTAGGCAAAAGAGTTTTCCATTGTGTATCACTCATCTTCGCTAGCAGAGAAATTTCTGGCCCCTCAGTTATATCTACATTATCTTCCATGAGCAAATTCATCGTCAAAGACGATAAAAGCATATCGGCTTCCTCCTCAGAAATATTGTGAGTATCAATCAGGAGAGTTATGCAACTTTTATCTGGGTGATTAGTGAGAGTAGAAATGACACCTGCTAAATCATGATATAGTAGGTCTTCTGGCTGTAACCAGTCTGGGAAAATAATTAGGTTAATATCTTTTAAATTGAGTTGCTCTTTGAGAGCGATCGCCTGTTGTTTGTAGAATAGTTCTTCAAACACTTTTCCTATCTGACTAGAATAATAATTACTATCCAGAAACGTAGGATTTTGCTGCATTTTTTGCTGAATTTGCTTTCCTACTTGCTGGCATAACTCATGGTTAGTTCCGAGAGCAATAGCTAACTTAATGTAAGCCTCTTCGCTATTTGTAATTAAATCAGGTATTTGAAGTTCTCGTAAAAGTGATGCTCCCTTCCGAGAACGGGAAGTTTCTGTTTCCATGACCACCGTTGGTAAACCAACTTCCAAAGGATCTATCAACGAAGTCATACCAGAGTATGGGTAGGAGTCTAAATATATATCACTTAGTTTCAAACGCTCTTTGACATCAGCACGATTTGGTGCACAGTCAAGAAGAATCAATCTATCCTGACTCACACCATGTTGAGCAAATGTGGCAGCTATACGCCTTTGGAAAGCAACTGATGGATAGGAAGATGACCAGTTTGGATTAAACGGATAAAGTAAGAGTACAGAATTAGGTACATTAGCAATTATTTTCGCCCATGCTGCTTCTTGTTCTGGAATTATTTTGTAAAAATTCGCTCCAGATATATACACAACAGCATTTGTGTTAATGCCTAAAATTTCTTTATTAATACTAATTGTTGGGAGGATTTGTTTTTCAGTTGCAAAATCAAAACATTGGGGAGGACTATCTAATGTAATTAGTTTTTCCGTATAATTTTGTTGGGCATTCTCTTCAATTTCAGAAAGTTTACTCGAAATATAGTAATCTATATGAGGCATACCAGTTGTTACAGGGGAATTAGCGTCAACCATCTGTATTCGTGCTAGCCGATACAAGGAAAGCAAGGTGATTTGATGGGTAACTGCGGTGATATTTGTAGAAATGAACAAAATATCTAAATCTGCTTCTCGAATAGTTTGTACTTGACTCTCTAAGGTTATTGGAAGTTTAATAAAAGCATCTGCATGGCCAGCACAACATCTTTCTAAACGATGGTTACTTGTATTTAAGGTGAAGAGAATTACCTCAAACAAATCTCTATTTAAATGCTTATATACTGGCAAAGCAGCAAAAGTTTCTGTCTGTGGTGCAAAATGACTAGCAAGAATTCCTACTCTAATTTTTGTTCGTTCAGCCAAGCGTTCTGAGAAATTGTATTCAAGACTTTCATTAAATTGCTGTAAATATAATTTCATAATATCTGCACGTTTAGTGTAGATATTTTTTAAGTTTTCTTTATTAAAGTATAAAGGTATAAAGTTTGCTGTATGTGTAAAATAGTCTGCAATATCTTGCCACAATTGAGACTGAAAATTAACAAAAATATTTTTATGGAGATAATTAATCCAACCCTCCATATATTGAAAGTAACTATCAGCTTCTCCTATCTCCTGAAAATAAAAAGGAGGCTTGAAAGTAAATTCCAGATAATCATTAAGTAACCAGCTAGGAATTCGAGTCAGATCATAAGTTTGGGGTAACTCATGAGGACGGCAGTAAAGCATTGCTACTAAGAGATACTGAATAGCATTTTCTTGATCAAATCCCTTAGCAACTGTTGTTAATACATGAGTTACAAAGTCATTTTCATTCTCTGTTATTGATTCATTCTGAATACCACTATTTAGTAATGCTTGATAGACCTTGCCAAATTTACTCAAGTATAGTTTTTCAAGTAGATTTTTTTCTTTATCCAGCAACGATTTAATAATTTGCTTTCTCAAGAAATTTAGTTTTTTGAATACAGATAATTCTAACTCTTCTTTTTGATATTTTTCTATAAAGCTATATAGGTTAATGCTTAAGTAATAATTATCTATAAACTCTTGGATCTCTAATTCTTGCACTAACCCATTGAATTCATCTGTTTTGTCAAGTATTCGTTGCCAATTTGCAATCGCCTGTTTATTTTCGCACTCTACAATAATCCTTGCGTTGATACAAGGTAGTAAAGTTGCCCATTGATTATCGGCTATTTTTCCTAGAAAAGAAATTTCTAATTTTTCATTAAAATCTAAATCTTCTTGCATCAGTAAATTCATAGTCACATCAGATAAAAAAATAGCTGCATCATCACTGTTAATATCAGTTGTATCAATAATTAATGTAATTTTTTGAGCATCTGAATGATTGGCTAATATTTTAATTATCTTTTCTAGATCTAAGCTTATTAATTTTTCTGATTGTGACCAATCTGGAAAAATAATTAAATTAATGTCCCTAAGATTTAGATATAAAATACTAGCCTGAATTAGGCTATTACTTACAATATTCGCCATTCTAGACCAAGAAAACTTTTTTGCTTGCTCCAAACCCGCAGTACTCAATAATTTACGAATACTAGGTTTTTGTACATCCAAAAGTGCATTTGCTAATCCATCTATATCATTATCATTCACATAAATTACCGCTTCTCCTGCTACTTCTGGTATTGAAGCATTAGGACAAGTGATTACAGGACAACCACAAGCCATTGCCTCTACTATAGGCAAACCAAAACCTTCATATTTAGAAGGATAAACTAGTGCTACTGCACCAGAATAAGCAGTGGCTAATTCATTATCACTAAGTTCGAGAATATGAACAGTACTACCTAATGTATAGCCTCTAAATATAGGTGCTAATGTGCCCCTATTTCCTGTACAAACAATATCAAATCCAGAACTACTGGCAAGCTGATCAAAAGCCTGAAAGAACAAGATACTATTTTTATGATTAGTATCAATACCTACTAGCATAAAGTATGGTTTTGTAATACCGTACTTAATTTTAAAAGTGTTAATTTTTTCAGGATTTGCTGATGAAAAAGTGCTTTCAACTCCACAATGAGCTACAGTGACTGACTCTATGGGTATCTCTGGAAAACACCTTACCAAGTCACCCGCTGTATGTTCAGAAATTGCTATGTATTGCGATGTGTATTCGATACCTTGATGTTTCTCTCGCCACATAGGATTACTCATATCCCATCCCATAACTTCTGGAATCATGTCATAAGCTATGAAAACAGAAGGTGTTGTAGTGGGTGTTGTGTAGTAAGAGGAGATAAATACCTCTGCACCCTCTTCATCACACACTTGCTGTAGCATTGCCCGGTCAGCATCAGTGTTGTAGTAGTCATAGTAAGGTACAGTCCGATACCTAATACCGGAAATTTTTGGTGCAGTTCCAGCCCGGTCAAGCATAATAATATGCTTGGCAAAGCCATTATTGACCCATTCTTCTAATAAAGATTTCCATACACGTGCAATACCACTTTGGTGGATCTGAAAAAATACTCCATCAACGACAATTTGTGGGTAAACACGGACACGAAAAATTAAATTAAAATAATTCTTAATTAAATCTAAATCTCTATTTTTATTAAACTTTAAATTCCCGTCTAAATCATTAGTATATTGATAATCAATAAACCGTAAGCCGTCCTTTGTAAATAAAATATTCCAAGGGCGGATATCAGCTACGTTATCTATTTGCTGAAGTCTATCAAATTCAGTTTCAATTTGATTAATGCAAGTTTCATAACTAGGCATCAAAATTTGTCCAATTGGAGCCAAATCAGAAAGAAGGACACCCGGAATTGTTTGAATAGATTGAGCGATATGAGCTTTATGAATTATTAATCCTTCTTCAGTTGTCTTCAAAGTATAATTACGAGGTTGCAAAGGATAGCCTATATAAGGAAATATAGATTCTCTTTGATAATTAGGGGAATATGCATAATAAAATGAACGTTTTAAATTAGCATCACAATGGGTTGTTGCTTCATAAGGCATTTTAAGAAAAATAGGTTTAACCTGACTGATTTTTTCTAAAGTCAATTGTTTTTTCAACACATCCTTACCACACACTTTTGACTCATCAGGGTGAGGAAGCTCAATAATAAAAGATTTAGAAATTTTATTTAATTCTGTTAAAAAAATTTCTGCATCTGGAATATGATGTAAAATCGATAATAAAAGCGTAACATCAAAATAAACACAAGCTTGAGTAGCTTTATATAGCCATTCAGTAGTGACTTCAGAATGAACTAATATTACATTATTGACACCTTCTAGTTGAATTAATTCCTGTTGTAAACGTGCATAAGAGTATTCTCTCTCAATACTCACAAAGACATTTTCAGGAAATAATTTAGCAAGATTAATAGTAAAAAATCCTACATTAGAACCAATATCTAAAATAGTCTGTTTTGGTTTTATATAATTTTTGATTACTTCTAATCTTTCAAAATCGTTTGCTCTGACTCCTTCTCTGATTAATTGTCCATGTAAACAAATAGATTGGTAAACTTCAGGTAAATTATCTATTAATTTTTCTAAATTTGTTAATTTTTCTTTATTACTAAGCATAATTTATTCTTGTGATTTTTCTGATTAAATTACTCGATCAAACAAAAGCGTTTATGATAATTATCAATTTTTAAGTAATTGATACCATTGATCCATAAATATTTCAAAATGTGAGTGAATTTTAAATGGATGTTCTAAAACTTGCCAAAATAAAATATATCGATCAATCAATTGAACAATAAGTTCCCCAGAAGATTTAATATTAGTATTAACAATTGAGTCATAATTTTGCTTATGTTTATGAAATTTAATAAAATCATGAAAAGAAGCATCAGAAGCAAAGACTTCGTTAAGTTTTTCTAATGACATAAATAGAACATCTTTAGAAATTAGATTAGATTGAGATTTAAGTTGATTGGAATTGGTATTAAAACGACCTGTCTCTATACTGGTTCCAAAGGGTAGAAATTCTAGACTTACTGAAGATTGATCAGTCACTAATACATCCACAAAGGAAAATAAACTACAAATATTTAAGTTTCTAGGTGCAACAATAATGTTTGGAAGATTATTAGCCAAAGCTGTCTCTTCCATTTCTTGAACAGAGCGAAGACAACTTTCATACATTGCTTCTAACCCTTTTGGATAAGCTTGACCTGGATTCACATAAATATGATTTTTAATTATCAAGTTACAGGGTAAATTTTTAAATAAAGGTAGAAGTTGTTCCCATTCTCTTGTGTGTCCCCAAGTTGGTGCATATAAAAGGGTATGTTTATAGGGTAAGTTAGATAATTTTTGAGCTAATTCGCTATATTTTTCTGGAAGTAACATTTTGTCATATTTTGGCCAGCCTCCCTGTAAAATTAATCTTGTAGATTTTTGAAAGGGCTGTGCGTAACTTGAGCCTAATATTTTTTGAGCATGATGAAAATGAAAATCTCCCGGAACGAAGATAATATTAAAATCTTTTAACCGTTGTTTTTCAATTTCATAAGCATCTATATCTCCTAAATCGTGGTGTAAGTAAAATAAATATTGATAACTATCAGCAGATTTTTTAATATTAGGATGATGCTGAGTATGATCTAGTAAAATAGCTGCTTTAGCATCTGTTGGTTGTTGGTTGGGACCAATCAACCAACGACAGTCAAAGTGTTGGCTCATAGCTTCAAAAACAGACAGTCCTGCTTGTGCTTGTAAATCATGGTAAGCAATAAAATCAACTCGAATTGGCTGACTAACAAAACAAAATTTAGCCGTAGATGAAACTCTTTGTAAAAGATTAGTTGTCGAAATGCTTTTCGTATAAGGAACTAGCTTCAGACGACCTTGCTTATGAATTTCTCCATACCATTTTTCTATATTTTGTTCATCTATATCATCTCCATGACAAACATAGTCAATATTTAAACCATTCAAATATTCTAAAGTAACATTTAAGGGAGCATTAGGAATAACTTCATCTACATAGCGACAACTCTCAACGACGGCAATTCTTTCAGCCATACTCATTATTGGTTGGCGTTTATATCCAGCAACAGTTTCATCAGAGTGGATACCTACCAACAACTCATGGCCTAAACATTTTGCTTGTTTTAAAAATTTTACATGACCTGCATGGAATAAATCAGCTACCATGTCAACATAAATTCTGATTGGTTTAGTATCATCCATAAAATAGTTAATAGTAAAAAATAATTTTATAACTGTACGATTGAATTATGTTTAATTAAGACATTAAATCGATCTGGATTATAAAAGCCTTTACTAATTTCCGCCATAGGAAAATTTTGTGGCTTAAATAAAATATGTTCCGAACGATGAGAGCGAATCGTTAAATCACCTATAAATATAGATGTTTTGGAGACTCTCTTCATTTCCTCAATTACAGTTTGAGCATATTCTAAGTTAGGAAAATAGTGAAATACGCTATAAGAAAAGGCTTTATCAAATGAATTGTCTTTAAAAATTAAATTGTTGCCTGAACCATGAATAACTGAATTATTAAGTAATTTAATATGTTTCTTCACTAAAGATTGAGAATAATCAACTCCCACATAGTCACAATTTAAATATTGAGCCAACATACCTGCACCACAACCAACTTCTAAAATTTTATTTGTAGGTTTTATCTCTAAAATTTTAGTTATTTGATTTGCAACCATTTTAGGGTCGATTGTTGTCTCTTCATATCCATTTAATTCTTTTAAATCTACTGTGTCTAAATGTCTTTTTCTTTCCCAGACATCATGCCAATTCAAAGACATAATTTTATCATTTATATAAAATTTAATTTGTTTTGCAATTTATATAAAATTTAATTTGTTTTGCAATTTTTTTTTCAAAGCTTTTACCATCTGCTCACCATAAACTCTATTAAATCAAAGCTTTTCTAAATGTCGGTATCAAACTTGACAGCAGAAAAAGGAACACCTTTATATAAACCAAACACTAAATTTTGTATGGCTTCAATAAAACTTTTAGCAGGTATCATTAAAAACCTCCTGCTATGAGCATATCTTGAATTTCATCTACATCTAACCAATTACCTCTTATATAAATCACATGAATCACATAGCCAAGATTAACCAATTCATTGATTAGTTTTGGCATTCTTCCTTGTTCTTGAACTTCATCTTCAATTAATAAAGTCTTGAGAGTATCGCAGAGAATATCTTGAAAATTACTGGAAATTTTTAACAGCCCTGTCCATATTCCACAAATTTCCTCTAATGAAAAATGACTATTAATTTGTTTTAAATATACATCTGTGTAAAATGCTTCTTGGCAATTAGGTAATGAACATTTGACATAATCTGGTCTAACAGAATTTAAATGAGCTTTAGTATCAGCGTCAACAACAATTACGAAATCATGTTCACTATCTAATAAAAGTTGTAATACATATTTTTTGAATAGCACGTCTCCATAACCAATAATTAAATCTTGTTTTTTTGCAGATATTCCTTGTAACCCTAAATAGAGAGACATAAGTTCTCCGGTAGAGTCATAATTATCGTTATCAACATAATTTAGATTCTGCAAATTGATAGTTTCTTTTTTATACCCACATACTACGGTAATATCTTTGATGCTTATTGTGCGGTAATTATCAACAACTTGAGAAAGTAAAGGTTTACCCCTTAACTCAAGCATACACTTAGGTTTATCTGCGGTAAGTTTCCCAAATTCAATGCCTCTTGATGCGGCTAAAAGCAAAGCTGTAATACCTTTTTTGTTTTGGGGCAAATAACGCTTCTCCGCTTCTTGTAGTTCCAATGCTCCTTGTAATCTAAAAACTTCTGTAACTGGAATAATTTCTTCTTCAATATTTAATAAATTCTCTTCAATAAAAATTCTTTTTGCAGCTTGCTGCATTGCTGTTATGGCTGCTCGACAAATTTGATTAGCCCAGATGATAATTGAAAATTGATAATCTCGAAAAACTTGAGTAGGAGTTGTGTAATATTTAGTTGGAACAATAACAACAGGCGAGCGATCGCCCCACTCTTGCTTAAAAGCTAAAATCTCATCAGCGACTCTTAAAGAACTATGAACTAAAATGCCATCAGCCCCAGCTTCATAATAAGCATCAGCTCGTTTGAGAGCTTCTGATAAACCCCAACCTGCAATAAAAGCTTCAATTCTGGCAATCACGACAAAATCTTCATCAGACTGAGCATCTTTAGCCGCTTTAATTTTTCCGCAGAATTCTCCTATATCTGCTAAGGGTTGAGTTGTACCATTTATAAAACTATTAGTTTTTGGAAAGACTTTATCTTCTATACAAACCCCAGCAATTCCTCGTTGTTCTAATTTTTTTACTAAACGACGAACATTATTAAAATTACCATAACCTGTATCTCCATCTAATAGAATTGGAAGCGAAGTAGCATCACACATAAATTCAAGTACTTCAAGCACTTGTGTCCAACTTGCTTCATTATTATCTCTAACTCCCATTGTTGAGGATATAGAAAGTCCACTAGCCCAAATTCCTTTAAATCCTGCTTCTTCTACAATTTTAGCACTTAAGCCATTATGAGCTTCCATTAAAAAATCAAGCGATTGTGAGTTTAATAGTTGTCTCAATTGCTTTGTTTTTCTCATCATATCGAACTAATAATCTCCAATAGTTATTTATATATCTGTGTGCTCTTTTTGTATAATGTTTATTACCTCTAGTTTTTAGTAAGAGTTTTCAAAATAACATCTACAAACTTTATCAATTAAAGTTAATTATTAACTACTTACTATTAGAGAAATACTCCTGAAAAAAGAAATCTTTCAGAGATGTTTGCTTGCCCCAGAGTTGATCAACAAAACAAATTACTTTCATCAATAACTTTGTTTGGTTTAACCTAGTAATGAAGATTTTGGTTAGATTGTCTAATTAGATAATATTAATTAAGGTTTTGAGATTATTTATCTAGCGATCGCTATTTCCCTGTTGCTTTTTAATCTGCTCTAATACAACTTTGTAATCTTGCCGATCGGGGTGCAACTTCACTAGCTTCTCTAAAGGTTCCATTGCACCCTTAGCATCTTTCAATTGCAACCGCAGCACAGATAGTTTCTCTAAAGCAAGTTGGTTTTCTGGTTCCCGTTGTAAAACCAACTCGTAGCCCCGCGCCTGTTGCTGCAATCCTGACTCAGGAGAAGCAGACGCAATTGCTGGCTTAGGTTGGTTAGCCTGTTGGATTGCTGGAATGACTGCAAATAACGTAGAACCAAAAAACGAGAACATCGAAACTATGGTGACAATCTTTTGTCGTCGCTGAATCTGCTTTTTGCGGGTAATTAGGTATTCTTCGTCTAAACCAGTCATGCCTTACATACTTGCTGCGGTAAATACTTAGGTATCAGCAAGCCTCCGTTCTGAGGATACCCATCTGCTCAACAGAAACTAACATCCTCGCTAAAAATTTTTTACACAAACTTCAAATGCTGACTTTGAAGATGAGGGAACTTTATGCTAAACCCATGCTGTACCGACAATTTTGCCATGCGATCACTCCTATACCTCAAAGTAAAACCCTATCTTGCGCCCTAACAGGTCTTATTCCCTGAGCAAAACATTAAAATTATATAAAGATTTGCGATTAATTTGCCTAATTCCAGATGTTTGCGATATGTTAATAACATTTAAATCAACACAAAGAGTAGATATTTCTACTCAATTACAAATTTCCCTGTCAGTCAAAAACTTTCAAACTAGCCCGTGTCATATACGTTCTTCAACAAGCAAGCATATTTTTCCTGATTCAAACAGAATTTTCCCAGTCGTCCTCTATCACACTACTTAGTGGAACTTCCCTAAGGACTAATTATTCTGCTCGGTGTCCATAATATATATCTTACAAAAGATAGTGTTGCACCCTTGCGAAAAAAAGGTAGAGGTAAAGAGGAAAACAATAGGGGCAAAGTTAAAGGAAAAAAAGGAAACAGAAACATCCCTTACCCCCTTCAATCGCTTAACCCTTCTCCTTAAACTTTTGTCTGGCTTTTGCAAAAAGTTTAAGGACTGCTTGGTAAAATTCAGGTTTTCTGGTGGTAATTACCGTACAAAACCGAATTTGTCAGTAACTTAGTAGAGTTTGTTATGGTATAGTTAGAAAGTTAAGACTAGCTTTACCAAATTACACCACTCTACGGGCCGGCAACAATTGCAGAATGGGAAGCAGTTTTAATTAAGTATTTACCTACAAAATCAGAATTCAATCGAGGTTATGACTCAGCAAGTGATTCACCCAATGGTGAAATTGCAGCGCAATGTGCAATCACTCATAGAATCGAATATTATCAAGCCAAGCGATAGCATCTGGAAAATCGCTTTGCTTTACGGTAATGAATGGCAGCACTGGAAACAGGAACTGCTTGACTTTGGCTTTAGTATGCAAGACCCAGTTAGTGAATTACTAGCTGTAGAAACTTGGGATGAAGACTAAAAATTGGGTATGGGGCATGGAACATTGGTCAATAACTAATAGTTATTATTCCCATTTTTCTTCTACTCTATTATTACCCAACTATTACCCAACTTCCCACTCTCTAAACTTTGCAGGCAGCTAAAGCCGCAGCTAATTCCTTTGCATTTTGATAGCGCTCGCGTGGCAATGGTTCTGTAACGCGATCAATCGCCTCCCTTAATTGGGAACTAATGGTGGGAACTTTTGCCACATCAAACCTGAAGTTTCGCCCTCGTTGGCGGTAATACTTGAAAGGATTTTCGCCTGTGAGCAGAAAAATCAGCGTTGGCCCAATTGCATACAAATCAGATTGAGTTAAAGGTTGTCCCCGTTCTTGTTCAGGAGCGCAGTAACCTTCTGCACCAATTCGAGTACCGGGCGCTGTACCAATTTCCTTAACTGCGCCAAAATCTAGTACCACTATGCGATTTCCTGAACTTCGCACCATTAAATTGGCGGGTTTAATATCGCGGTGAATCAGTGGAGGCTCTTGGCTATGAAGATAGTCTAAAATATCGCAGGTTTGGATCATCCAAGCGATCGCTTGGTTTGGTGTCACTGGACCAGTAGTATAGACACGTTTCTCCAAATCTTGTCCGTGGATTAATTCCATTGCCAAGTATTTTTTTCCGCCTTCTACAAAGAAGTCATAATACTTGGGAATTCCAGGATGGTTAAGGGATTTGAGAGTGTGTGCCTCTCGCTCAAATAATTCTTGAGCTTTGACAATTTTCACCATATCAGCATTCATTTGCTTCAATACCAGCAGTTGTGGCATACCCGCAATCACACCAGCCTCATCCCAAGCGAGATAAGTAGTACCCATACCTCCTTGTCCGAGAGTTCGCAACACCTGATAATGGCGAATTTTCTGTTGGACTGAGAGAGGTTGACCGCAGTGGATACAAAACAGATTTTTTGGAGAGTTGCCTTCGTGCGTGCAAGTGGAAGATGAATTTGCCAGATTTTTGGCTGAGTAAAGCGTCTCGGCGGCGTTTTCTTCTGTCCCTTGTATTTGTTGCTGCGATCGCAAACCAGTTTCCAGTACTGTTACCTCCTGAATTTGGAATTGCAGTATTGGGCCTCCCTGTGCTAATTGCAAAAGGGAATTATCTGGTAACGGACTCTGAAGTACAAGGATACCGTTGAGAAAAGTCCCATTTGTACCCTGACTAATCAGCTGCCAAGTATAACCATTGCTAGCGTCACTGACTTGTCTAAGTTCTAAATGATGCCGCGAAACTAAACTATCATTTAAAACAACGTGATTATCTGCCGCTCGACCAATCCGAATTATCGAGGAGTTTTCAAAGCACCACTGCTGAAGGGGAGTTTTCTGTTGCGGTTCTAACAGGGTCAGACTAACCACAATACAACCTACAAGGTAAATGGATTAGGGATTGGGCATTGGGCATTGGGGATTGGGCATTGGGGATTGGGCATTGGGCATTAAACTTATCGGTAAATTAGGTTTTAACCCTTGATTTATAAGGCTTTGAGGTTAATTCGCGGATCTGTCTATTGGGAATTAGTGATTGTTCTTTCTTCTTATTACCTATGCACCATGTCCAATGCCCCATGCCCCATTTATTTTTAACTTTCTAGATTTGGGCGTACTTTTGCCCGAATAAGTATACCAGTAATATTGTCGTGACCATTGTGTTGATTTGCCAAATCAATTAATTCTGTAACGCCTCGTTCTAAGTTAGCACCAGAACTAAGTAAGGGTTCTAAGTGAGTCTGCCAATGGGTTTCTAGTAAATCATTATCTGATAGACCGTCCGATGCCAACAGCAGCAGAGTATCTTCATTGATGTCGAAAAAGCCGACGTCGGGATTAATCGAGTTTTCATCACGAGGCCCCAAAGCTTGGGTGAGTTGGTAGGCATCTGGACGGGCGTAAGCTATGCTTGCTTCCACTCCTCGGTTAATCTCCCGTTGCCCAACTTCGTGATCTACTGTGACTTGTTCTAGTCCCTGCTTGCGCGTCAGGCGATAGAGACGGCTATCTCCCACATGAGCAACTGCTGCTTGAGTATCTTGAATTAAAAGCATTACTAAAGTTGTACCCATGCGCCCAACTCCAGAACGGGCATCTTGTTGATTGAGCTTGTAAATCGCCTCATTAGCTAAATACACTGCCTCACGAATGCTATCTTCTGTTGGCAGGTGGTTGGCAATCCAGTGTTCTTGAAAGTATTGCCGTAGGGTGTTGACTGCTAACTCGCTGGCTATCTCGCCGCCAGCATGTCCACCCATACCATCACAAAGAATATACAAACCATGCCCTTCTAAGACTCGACTTTTGGGGAACTCCAGTTTATTAATTTTGGTTTCAATACCAAAGTTGTCTTCGTTATGATGACGTTGACGCCCCACATCTGTGCACCCTGCATCTTCTAAGCTACTTAACTGCATCGCCAGCACAACAGTTGCCATATCATCAGTTTTGCTAATGATATCTTCTAACTCATCTGATTGTGGAATAGTGGACACAACAGTATTTTTCTCCTTTATTGGGGGCAAAGTTGCGCTTCCTAGTGCCTCTAGTTCAACAGAGATTTCCTCCAAACGCGATCGCAATTGTGCGATCGTCTGAATCTTACCTAACTCTAAATCCCCCAACATCTGGACTACGGAGCCAAATTGAGTCCGTTGAGACTGTCTAAATAGTGCTTGCCAAACCCGTCCCAAAGCTTGGATAGTTAACGGCTCCTCTGGAATGGCAGATGCTTGGCTTTGAGCATCTTTTGGCGACTTTGTGGCAGGTTGAGAATTCGATGATTCCACATACAACCTTTGTAATGCCAACGTTTGGTCTTCATCCAATCGCAAATTCGACAAATCTAAAAGGCTTTGACGACAATTTACTTGTTCCAATACTGCCCAAAGTTGGGTCATTTCATAACACCAGTGTAAAATTTTTAACGAACTGGTTGTTTCTTCTTGCCACAGGTCGAGTAAATACTGCCAATCCGAGCGGTTTTCGATTATTAATACCTGTATATCACCTTCCTGCCATGCATCATGAATCGATGGTATCCTCCGCTCACCTTGGGATTGTAAAGCAATATAAAGTTTAGCAAGGCGGGGAATTTCATTCGCTTCCACTGGTGGCGTTAGCAAATCTGATTCCTGATTTGCTAGTATTGCCTCAATGGGTGATATTTGATACGGCTGGCAGTCTAGAACTCTCACACCTACATTAGTAATAATGGCAGTTTCCGTCTGGGCAAGTGGCGTATCTAACAATTGATAGCGCTCTTGGGAGTCTAAATAAGAACCTAATGTAATTTGAGAACTAGGTGATGTAGGAGATGAGGAGGGTATTGCTTGCTCATCTCCCTCACCTCTGACATCTCCTACATCCCCTTCTACTTTCAAAGCTTCCCCAGTCGTTTCTTTAGCAATAATTGCCCAAAACACTGTTCCACATTCCGTGTCACAGTTATGACAACGTAGTGCATTCACAGGTATATCATCGGTACTGCATTCAGGACAGACCTTGTGAGTCAGGGACGTGCCACAGTTTTGACAGAATTTGTTGCTATTGGGGTTTTCAAATTTACACTGAGGGCAAATCAGCATAGTGGAAGTTCCTTATTCCCGTTCGTTTCAAGGTGCTTCTAGCCACTAAGATCCAAGGTGCCACAATTTGGCTGTCCCTGACTACAGTAGATTGTAGTTGATCAATGAATTTTAGTGGCAGTATTAATTGTGACGCATATTAGATAAATATTTCATATATTGGTAGGCAATTCCTTATAAATGGGGAATGGGTAAGATAAGGGAGCAGGGGAGCTAAGGGGGACAAGGGGACAAGGTGATCCCTCTTTTGTTACTACGGGGAGAGTAGAATCAGGAAGAAAAACTGAAACAGTAAGTAACTCTGATGGTTAGGCAGCGCTCTTAAGCAGTA
>NZ_JBALDE010000114.1:0-70788 GCF_036917515.1 Nostoc sp.
AAATAAAAATGCTTGAAACCTCGCTAATGGTTTTGGTGAAATGCGTTCGCAATTGTGATGATTTCGCTTAAGCACAACCTGGCGTTGCACGAACTGGCTTGATTCCTCCATGTTTTAATCGGGTTGTATGCCATTGACCTTCAAACGCTTTACACAAATCATCTACCTAACAGAATAATGCTTCTAAACTAAACATAGGGCAGGTGCTGGATTTTACGCTATTTTCAGCTTACTACCTGCCCCTTTCCTTATCCCCAACTCAGGTTATTTTACATAGATTCAAAGTCATTAGTACAAAATTTCCATACTCTGAGGCGCACAGTAAAAGATGAAAAACTTTTAAATAATAAATAAGTCGCCACAATAAAACCAAACTATGTCAAGAAAGATAAACTAGACTCAAACCTTTTTCCTTCCTGTCTCCTGCCTCCTGCCTTATCCCAACGATAAATTTTGACACCGACCTACTTACTATGCCTCAGCATTAACAGCATTCAACTGCATAGCCCCCAAATATTTGGTTAAATGAGGTGAAAAAACCTCATAAATTAATGTCAGTGGCTGCCCATGATGCCAAAACAAATAGTGGCGCCCCCAAAAAGGCCCAGTTTCACCAAAACCGGACTCTAGTGCCAATGAGTTACCGTAGTAAATTCCTCGAACATCCCGATACAATTCTGTGCGAAGACGAGCTAAACTTGCCCAAATTGGTAATGAACGGTTTTGTAAATATTCATCGACATGACTAGCTTCCCACCACGAAGTAGCATAAGCTAATCGTTGACCAGAAGCGGTACGCAGCCATACTTGTCGCCGTAATCGCGGTTCTGGGACAGCTTGAATTAACTCAGGAGCAGCATCCAAGTCGATGCCAATCAATGACATATCAATAACATCTACTTCTACAGTCTCACCTGTGAGCAATTCTAAGTGACGTGTTGGAGAGCCGTCACCCAAAAGCATTAGCTGCCATGCAGGTGCCAGCTGAGTGTGAGGTAAACTTTGTTGAATTATTTCCTCCCCTCCTTGCCAAATCGGAGTGAGGCGATGCCAAGCTGGTGGCAATGTTAGATTGTTTGTCGGCGTAAAAGTAATAGTCAATGCTTTTTACAAAACTTCACCTATTTCTATAAAAGCATAAAGAACTAGTACTTTGACAAGGCAACTTTGCTTAATATGTAGTAAGCACTGAAGTGCTTCCGAAGAAAACTTATATTTAAGGGTCAATAGTATAAGGTTTTTTGACCTATAACTATTGACCCTATGCTTAAACAAGCAAAAATGCGGATGGCGAGACTCGAACTCGCAAGGCAAAGCCACACGCACCTCAAGCGTGCGCGTATACCAATTCCGCCACATCCGCATGGTTTGTCTAAACATAGACTATAACATAAGAAAATAATTATAGTAATGGTGATATCTAAATTCAGTTGCTCAAAAATATAAATTTTCTCAAGGCGGTATCAGACTGACAGAAATTTAGCAGCTGTACAAGTGATATTGAAAAGGGTATAGCTACTGTGTTCGGCGAGGTCGATGGCGTAACCCCGCTATGGCGATGTCTACGACGTACGCCTACGCAAAAGCCCAGCTTGATAGTCTAGCCAAGACTTACAGCAGCAATGAATGTTGTTAGTGTAGTAAGACCTGTAGAGACAGCAAGCCTGCAATCTTGCGTTTGCTTAGTATCAGGGTGGCGAATCTCCTGTGATAATTTGAAATAATGCGGAAACGTTGTTTCAAGTTGGATCGGAGAAAATGTCAATCTACTGGTAATGATATCGAAACTAAAAAATGAAGTTTGACAAAATATTAATTGCCAATCGGGGAGAAATCGCCCTTCGCATTCTCCGCGCCTGTGAAGAAATGGGAATTGCCACAGTTGCGGTTCACTCCACCGTTGACCGTAATGCTCTGCACGTCCAACTTGCTGATGAAGCGGTTTGCATTGGCGAACCTGCTAGCGGTAAAAGTTATTTGAATATTCCCAATATTATTGCTGCTGCACTGACACGAAATGCTACTGCCATTCATCCAGGCTATGGTTTTTTGGCAGAAAATGCCCGGTTTGCGGAAATTTGTACCGACCATCATATTGCTTTTATCGGCCCAACTCCAGAAGCTATCAGACTGATGGGGGATAAATCCACTGCTAAAGAAACCATGCAAAAAGCTGGAGTACCGACGGTACCAGGTAGTGAGGGATTGGTAGAATCCGAGCAAGAAGGATTAGGATTCGCCAAGGATATCGGCTATCCAGTGATGATTAAAGCTACGGCGGGTGGCGGTGGACGGGGTATGCGCCTAGTTTGTTCGGAAGACGAATTTGTCAAACTTTTCCTCGCAGCTCAAGGCGAAGCAGGAGCAGCTTTTGGAAATTCTGGTGTTTACATAGAAAAATTTATTGAACGTCCCCGCCACATCGAATTTCAAATTTTGGCGGATAACTACGGTAATGTCATCCATTTGGGTGAACGGGATTGCTCTATTCAGCGCCGGAATCAAAAGCTGTTAGAAGAAGCTCCTAGTCCGGCTCTCGACCAAGACCTACGTGAGAAAATGGGACAAGCTGCTGTCAAAGCTGCTCAATTCATTAACTACAGTGGGGCTGGTACTATTGAGTTTCTCTTGGATAGATCCGGTAAATTCTACTTTATGGAAATGAACACTCGGATTCAAGTAGAACATCCTGTAACAGAAATGATTACTGGTATAGACTTAGTTGCCGAACAAATCCGCATTGCTCAAGGTGAAAGACTCAAGCTTACGCAAGAGCAAGTAGTATTACGAGGTCATGCGATCGAATGCCGAATCAACGCCGAAGATCCCGATCATGACTTTCGCCCTTCTCCTGGACGGATCAGTAGCTATCTGCCCCCCGGAGGACCTGGGGTTCGGATTGATTCCCACGTTTACACAGATTACCAAATCCCACCCTACTACGATTCCTTAATCGGCAAGTTAATCGTTTGGGCACCAGATCGATCCACTGCTATTAACCGGATGAAACGCGCACTGCGGGAATGCGCCATTACTGGACTACCAACCACCATCGGGTTTCATCAAAAAATTATGGAAACTCCACAGTTTTGGCAGGGTAATGTCTATACAAATTTTGTGCAGGAAATGAACGGTTAGGGGAGTGGGGAGTCAGGGAGCAGTTGCAGTAAGTTTTTCCCCTCTGCCTCTTATACCCAATGACGCCAGTTGCTTCTCCAGGGGAGACGCTACGCGTAGCTTGCTTCCCCGAAGGAGTACAAGTCGGGCATTGCCCACCCAACGCACTGGCTCCCCAATACCCCATTTTTAATTCACCGAGATAGCATAGTCAGCAATCCTTGTTGACCTAGCAGAATTTCTCGTAGCAGACTGAAGATACCAACCCAAATAATAGGTGTAATGTCTACCCCACCAATAGGTTGCAACAGCTTTCGCAAAGGTATTAAAAATGGCTCAGTGGGCCAAGCTATTAAATTGAAGGGCAACCGATTCAAATCCACTTGCGGATACCAAGTGAGAATGATACGAAATATAAATAAGAATGTCATTACCCCTAACACAGGGCCAAGAATCCAAGCAGTCAGGTTAACACCAGTCATCGGTTTCAGGTACTATCTATCTGTAAAGAAAGAAAAAACTTAGGCGTCGGCAAGCTTCGCTTTGCGTAGGCATAGCTCGTCGTAGACATAGCCAGGAAATTTTAAGCTTTGTAAAGCACTCTTATGATCATTTTAACCAAATGCTGTCATTTCCTTCTGAAATAGAAAAGCGAACTTGCTGATGCGGTTAACTCAACAAATGGTGAAAGCAGTTACCAAGTTTAGCAGTTCATAGTTAGAGGCTTCTCAAGAAAGTAATACACTATTAAAATTAGGATGAAGTGTGTAAAAAAAGGTTGAGAAGTATGACGCCTTCTTTAGCAAATTTTCTTTGGAGTCTGCTATGGGGTACAGCAATTGTTGTGATACCCGTTACAGTTGGTCTAATTTTCATTAGCCAAAAAGATAAAATACAGCGTTCATAATGCTTATGAGAGTTAAATTAACTCTCATAATCGATAGTCTGTCAGCTATATACATTTATTTTACCAAAAGCAGCATAAACTGTGGCTGGTGGCAGTTGTAGATGATAGACATAGATGTTTTTACTTTTCGGTGAATAGCTTCAGAGCTTCTTTGCCAGAGGCTTTGAAGCTTCAATATATTGTGACTAATTAGAGTAGTGATTTTAATTGTGACTCGCTAACATAGATTTGATATTGGGAAAACAGCAATGATAAATTTTGGGCTGAACTCAGCCAGTTTTCTGGCTCAGGTAAATTTTGGGGCAAACTCAGCCAGTATTCTAGGAATTTTCCTGGCTGTGGCTGGGGCAGCACTGTATTTTCTCCGCACTGTGCGCCCAGAATTGTCACGAGATCAAGATATCTTTTTTGCAGCAGTCGGCTTGCTTTGCGGCTTCATTCTTGTCTTTCAAGGATGGCGGCTAGACCCGATTTTACAATTTGGTCAACTGCTTTTAGTTGGCACAACTGTGTTTTTTGCAGTTGAAAGTATTCGTCTGCGGAGTATAGCTACCCAGCAAGCAAAGCGTAACACTCCGATTGTGGACGAAGATCGACCGGTTAGCGATCGCTATTCGTACAATAATCGCAGCAAATATCAGGCTGAGATGGAGGCAGACTTAGATCCATTGCCTTATGAAGACGAGGAAGAACGCCCAGTGCGTGCCCGGATTCGCGGTAGCAGGGATGAAATTTCAACTCGTGATGACTACTATCAGGAACAACCTCCCCGTCGTACAGAACGCCGCAACAATAGCAGTAGTGAAAGACAGGCTCCATCTGATAGAACGCGTCGGCGAACTTCTGGGCGTCCTGTAAATCGCCCTTCTGAAAGCTTTGAAGAAGAGAACTGGAGTTCTTCATCTAGGCAAGTTGATGATTGGGAAAATTCGGGTGGGGAAGTTAGAAAACCTTCTCGCCGTAGTAATAACGGGTCACAGCGTCCCGAAAGTCGTGAAGATGATGTTTCTCCCAGACCGAGAAGGCGTCGTCCACCCACTGACTCAACTTCTCGAAGACCGCGCGAAGATGATGATGCGATCCCAACTGATTATGTGCCATACAACCCAATTGAAAAACCAAATGAGGGGTCAGATAATTTGAGCGATTTTGATGACGATGTTTAAAACAGTTGGCGTGCAATTAGGTTTAAAGGCGACGGAAAACAGTTGAGGTGGAAAAATTTACGCCTACATTTTGGCTCCAAAGACCAATTCATTGGAGCCTGGTTTTTGGTTTAACAAGTTTGCTTGTATCTTGTGGTTCTAATGATATTTTCATAGGACCTACTTCTCTTAACAGTCGCTACACTGAAGAGCAACCTGCTTTGAGTGGAAATGGGCGCTTTTTAGCGTTTGTATCAAATCGGAATGGTAATCAGCAGCTACTAGTGTACGATTTGGAGAGGCAAGTGTTTATTGGCACACCGGGAATAAACCGACAGGAGACAATTGCCGAAAGTCCTAGTTTGAGCTACACCGGGCGTTATATTTCTTATATTACTAGCGATCAAGGTAGACCAGTGGTGGCGCTTTACGATCGCGCTACGCAACAGTCGCAAATTGTCACACCAATTTATCGCGGCTGGGTTAGAAAACCAAATATTAGTCCAGATGGACGTTATGTTGTCTTTGAAACCGCCACTCGTGGTCAGTGGGATATTGAAGTCCTAGACCGAGGGCCAAATATTGAGTTAGATATTCCCAACGGTGCAACTGTGGGTTCACCTCCGTAGAAGGCAGGGAGCAGGGGAGCAGGGAGATGAGGGAGAATAATTAATGTCCAATGCCCCATGCCCAATATATGAAACGTGTTTTTTTTATACCTGTATTTTTATGCTTAAATTTATTGACTGGGTGTTTTGGCTACCCTCGGATTTTGAGTTATCCCTTCGATCCGGGGGGTCGGAGTCTCAATAGTTTAGCTTCAGAATTAAACCCCCAAATTTCTGGGAGATACATTGTTTTTATTACTGACCGACGCGGTAGCCAAGATGTTTATATGTTTGATACGGTAACTCGTGATTTGGTTGATTTGCCAGGTTTAAACTCCTTTGATGCGATCGCAAATCATCCTAGCGTTTCACAAGATGGTCGTTATATTGTATTTGCAGCTAGCCGTCAGGGGCGATCGGCTATTTTTCTCTACGACAGAGAAACACGCCAATCACGGAATTTGACCAACAACCTGCAAGCGGAAGTCCGCAACCCTACAATTAGCGCTGATGGTAGCAGGATTGCTTTTGAGTCTAGTAACAATGGTCAGTGGGATGTTTTAGTATATGACCGTTTTGGACAGCCGTTGAATATACCTCAAGAACCACGTTGAAGATTGGGGATTAGGGAGTGAGGACTAGGGAGCACAGGACAAGGTGGATAAGGGGAAAGAAGGGGGACAAGGAGGAATTATTGAAACTCTCTCTTTTGTCTCTTCTCCATACCCAATGCCCAATGCCCAATGTCCAATGCCCTATTCCTTACTCCTTTCTACTTGTTGAACAGATTCAATGAGCGATCGCACTTGTTCCGTACCCTCAGAAGCTTCAAATGATAGGGGAAACTTACCGCAAAGGATCATCCGCAAACCAAGAGGTGCAAGACTGAGTAATCCTTTTAAATCCTGAAAATAATTACCGACTACTTGTAAACCAAATTGACGTTCATCAATCCAACCACCTTCTTTAACTAAATCCACCAATACTTTCCGGTGACGAATTGAACGACTATCACTGGCTTGTTTCTGGGTGAGAATTTCTTGTTTAACTTTGGTGATTTGTTCTAATGGTGCAACTTCCATTGGACAAACAGAATCACAGTACAAACAACGGGTGCAACCCCATACGCCTTTAGTACCTTCGTTATAGCTTGCTAAACGATTTTCGGTATCGCTATCGCGGGAGTCTGCTACCATTCGGTAAGCTTTGGCAAGGGCATGGGGACCAACAAAGTCTGGATTAACTTCACGAGCGTTGCATTCAGAGTAACAAGCTCCGCACATAATACAGTTACCGGTTTGATCGAGGCGCGATCGCTCTTGTGGTGTTTGTAAAAACTCTCTTTCTGGTACTTGTCGTGCTGCCGTACTCACATAAGGGGCAACTGCCTCTAAATTATTCCAAAAGCTGCTCATATCTACAACCAAATCTTTAATCACAGGCATATTGCCAAGAGGAGCGATCGTGATTTCACCAATAGCATTTACTTTACTTTGGGATGATGGTATTTGTTGTAATCTGGCAAGTTCGCTCCCAACATTTTCTTTACAAGCTAAAGCTGAACGCCCATTAATTCGCATAGCACAACTACCACAAATAGTATTGCGGCAATTTTTGCGAAACGCTAAAGTTCCATCTTGCTCCCACTTAATATGATTGAGGCAATCCAAGATTGTATTACCTGGTTCGGCCTCCACAAGGTAGGTTTGTACAACAGGGGAGGAATTTTGTTGCTGTCGAATGACCTTAAAAATAACTTCCATAACTACTAACCAAAATTTTAAAATTACTTCACTAGCTTCAACAATCATGAGTCAAAGCAGGTAGTTGCGAAAAGTGAGTTATACTTTTTTGCCCCTAATTCAAACCTTGGTGTTAATAGGCTGACGATTAAAGGGCGACTGATTCTAGTTTAAGATAACCATTAAAATTTTACTTGTAGTAGCGTTGTAGGCAAGATTTTTGTCAACTTCTGAGTTAAAACGCTAAAAATGTAATCGCAGCTTTACATTGAATTTAGCTGTTTGGGAATGTAAAGGAAAGAGGTTTGCTTAAAAAGTAACTTCAGTGATTCTTTGATCTAGCGATCGTATCCAAATGAAATGCATGTGAAGGTAGCAACATATCTTGATGTCAACTTGAGTCAAGCAGTCCTGACAGTAAAATTCTGCCTTCGCTACCACTTGACGGAATTTTTTGATTATATAGAAGTGTGAAAGCTCATGTTTAATATATAGTAGTGGCAATCAAGCACTAGGCAGATGTTAAGAGATTTGTTCTTCCCATAGACAGACGTGCAAAATCCTCTAGCAGCTTTTGACCTGAAGATAATAAACCAAAGAAAAATCCTCACCACTTTCAAAGAAAAGTGAGAGCACCGCGAAACCCGGAGGTGCGAGACTTTTCGCTTTTTGGCTTGCTCTCAATCAAGAAAATATAGGATTGAACTCATTGGTCAAAACTACTCGTATCAATTATATAAATTTTTATAAAAGCCAGATAGCAATACTCGCGCTTGCAATAATAAAGGGTTAAGAAAATTGCCACTGCTTTTTTCTTCTTTAAGTCCAGGAATTTAAATAAAAATTTACCAGCAACTTTAATTCAAAATTAAACAACTATTTTGCTATTATTAGTCCATGCTAGTATTTAATATAAAATTACGAAGTAGCAAAACCAGAATCAATAGCCGTATCAGCGCGGTTACTACTGCTTTGTTGATTCGTAATGTAGAGACAAGAAAATTCGCGTCTCTACTGGTAGGACAAAAGGGTGTATGCCCGTAGGACTCTATTGAAATACTATGCTGTCTTAAGCTTGAGAGGACGAGTGGAGAAAACTCTACTTGCTCATTGGCAAGAAAGGCAAGCACTGAAAGTGAAAAACCTGCAATTTTTTGGGTCTACGACTTATTTGCAGTAGAACCTAACTTCATTTGTAATGGTGGCTGAAAGTTACACCGCTACAGTAGCGCTAAAGAAGAAAAAAGTTTTTTTTCTGATGGCGAATAATGGTTAAAAGTGCCGTAACATCACCAAAATTAATGTCTGTGGCAACTATGACCTCTAGTTGGTTGTGGACAACCATATATAGAAGTGCTTTTGGCTCCTATCGGCAGGAATTCACCCGTTACACTAGGGTCTTCAGTAGCTCTATGCAAATGCTAAAAAATTAAATGCTGGCATGAGACTACATCGTTTATCAGTTTGGAGAGAGTAAGGAAAATTTGAGCATAATGACTGAAACTGCAACCGCGCCATTAACTGGAAAAGCACTACTTGCTAAAGTAAAAGAACTTTCCACATTACCACGCCGAGAAAGAGCTAAACAGTGCGGCTATTACACTGTTACTAAGAATAACCAAGTTCGTGTCAATCTCACCGATTTTTATGACGCTTTGCTATCTGCTAGGGGAATTCCTCTAAGTCCAGAAGCACCTAAAGATGGTCGTGGTCGTGAACCGACGTATCGGGTTAGTGTCCATCAAAATGGTCAGATTGTAATTGGTGCTACATATACCAAAGCAATGGGCTTGAAGGCTGGAGATGAGTTTGAAATTAGGCTGGGATACAAACATATTCACCTGATTCAACTAGGTGAAAGCGATAAAAAACTAACCTCACAAGATATAGATTCTGACGAATCAGACGAAGATTTGGAAGACGAAGAGTAAATTTGCTAATGGTAGGGATAAGTTTCAGGTGATGATAACTTGTCCTTACCCCGACAGCAAATTGGTAGCCAAGTAAAAAATACGATTAGACCCCTTGCAGAATTCACCAAATTTAGTAGAGTCTTGATTAATCAGCAAGAAATCTATAATGCAAAAAGTCTATCGTGTTTTTTTGTTTATTTTGATAACTTTCTTTGAGTCTTCGATCAACGTCTTACTGGCATTTATAGAAAATGCACCGTCACTAGTTATAGTAACGGCATTTTTTGTTTGCTGGATAGCTTGCTGGTTGCCAGTAGCAACAGTATCAGCAATATTGCTTAATTGGCAACCCTCTAAACCTTTACAGCCAGAGCAAAAAATGCCGTTATTGGTGTCACTTTACTTATTAGCTCCTCTGATCCTCTGGGGAGTTGTTTGGTTGACTAATAAATCTTTTTCAGATTACGGCTTTGTTGGCAATCTTTCAACTCTTGGTTTTTTAGCACTAGGTTTTAGTTTGGGAGTGGTGAGTCTAGCTATTGTATTTAGTGGGCAATTCGGATTGGGTTGGTATTCTTTTGAAAAGACGAATTTCAAGTTACTATTACCCATCTTGCTACCGATTTTCTTGATAGCGTTGTTAGTCGGTGGGATAGAAGAGTTAGTTTTTCGTGGTTTTCTGTTCACAGAATTAGCACAGGATTACCCCGTTTGGATAGCAGCAGCAATTTCTAGCTTGATTTTTGCTTTGTTACACCTGGTTTGGGAGCAACGCGAAACCGCACCCCAACTTCCTGGATTGTGGCTGATGGGAATGGTGTTGGTGTTAGCACGCTTTGCTACAAGTGGTAATTTGGGTTTAGCTTGGGGATTGCACGCCGGATGGGTATGGGCGATCGCTACCATAGATACAGCAGAACTAATTACTTATACAGGTAAAGTATCTGACTGGTTTACAGGTAAGAACAAAAAACCTCTAGCTGGCTTGGCGGGAATTATTTGTGTATTGGCAACTGGAGTAATTATCTGGTTCTTCTCTAAATAATGTGTAAGCCCTGGTAAAATTTGGTTGCTGTAATTCCTTACAACCAAAGAAGTATCAGAAAAATATAGTGCATTAGGCAAATCTAGGGCACTATATATAACTTCATTTAAAACTACTCAGACCTTTTCATTCTGTCGATTTCTCGTTGTAATTCTTCAATTTGACGGCGTAAAATTTCTGTTTCATTTTCGGAAGATTCTGCTGCAACATTTACCGATCCGGAAGCAGGCGATCGCTGATAATTTCCTCGGTGAATTTGCTGGTATTCTTCAGATACTGCCCACGATCGTAAGTAATGTAAGCGTTCAACAGGGAAAGGATGACTCAACATCATACCCTGAGCGCCATTGTAGAGCAAGAATTTATATATCTGATTCAGTCCATCCTCATCCAATGCCTGATAATTTTCTGACTGCTTGATAAACTCTTGTAAACTACATTCATTGGCATATTTGTTACTACCGCCAGAAAGTTTCATCATCGTTGACATCACAGGATTCAAGTCATCCATCACTAGTAGTGCAGCGCGATCTGACGATAACTCAGCTTTCCGCCGCCACTCAAAAAAGGCGTAAATCAAGCCTTGTGTGACAATATTACCGATGCCAAAGGTCAATTCTCCTAAGGCAGAAGCAGCACTCATCGCCCACATCGCCATTTGAATTAAAATAGTATGACCACATTTAATATGCCCCAATTCATGGGCTAGCACCGCCCGAATCTCGGTTTCGTCTAGTAAGTCTAGTATCCCTGTATTTATGACTATGTAAGGATTCTCTTGCCCCAGCGCATAGCTATTTGCTTGGGGATTTTGTGAGACAAACAGTGTTGGTTCTGGGTAAATGTCCAAATCTCGGACGCATTCCCGAAACATCTGGTAAATAGTGGAATATTGACGCGGCCCGACTTGGATGGCGTTACCCATTAGATAGACTAATTGAGGGCGTTCGTAGATAAATTCCACAAATTTACGAGCGATTAAATCAAATCCTGGTAAATTTCGTAAAGCTTGCTCGGCTTGACGATCTAGTGGATGCCTGAAGGCTTCGCTGGAAATTCCTGTGTAAGTTGGCATAATTTAGGATATTGGGTGATTGGTCATTGGTCATTGGTTTTGGATCAATGACAAATGACAAATGACAAGATAATAGAAATGGGGCAATTGGAAGTAAAAATCACTTTGTATGGAATTGAAAGCGTGTGATTGAGGCAGAAGTTCATTTGTCACTACATAACTTTTTGCGATCGCAAGCGGGGTTCCCTTCCTGGCCCCATCATTTGACGATGGCACGGTTGGTAGCACGCGCCTTGCGCCTGGGACGTAGTGCCCTAATTCAAGTCGGGGCAGTTTGTGGCTATCAAGGGCGGTATCGTACTAGTTTCGTAGCATCAGCCCTGATGTGGCATGGCCCTGTAATTATTGTTGCTCAAGAAACAGTGCAGCAACTTCTGCTGCGGGTGGAAATTCCCCGTCTACAGCAGTGGCTACCAGCCAATAAATCGATTAGGACAGGTGATGCTTGGCCTGATGCCCAGTTCCAAGGGCTACTGTTGACCTCCCCAGAAGCTTGGTTAAGAGGACAATTGGCTGGTGACTCACGCTTTCCCCGAGGCATTCCCACAATTATTGATGGGGTAGATGATCTTGAAGATTGGGTGCGTCATCAACTTACTCAAGATATTCAACCCGATGATTGGGATCAACTGATGCTGGCTTGTCCAAACCAAGCTGAGGCAATTCGTGAAGCACGGATACAATTAACACACGAACTTTTTCAACATCCTGCTAATCCATATCAGTGTTATCTAATTTCCCAGCCAGAAATAGAAATTTTGAGTCGTCTGTATTTGGCTTTAGATCGAGCCAACCTTCCAGATAATTGGAAAAAATTCTGGCAACAATTTCAAACCCTTGATGAAAATCTTTCTCCGCCTGCTCTCTTCTGGGCGACTATTGCCCATCGACAAGGTTTATTTTCTTTGCACTACGTCCCAATGGAATTAGGGGAAATACTCTCACCTATTTGGCAGCGACAACCAGTAGTTTTAATTGGCAGCGCTATCGAACCGGAAACTGAGGCTCCCCTTTTTCGCCAGCGCCTAGGTTTAGACGATTTAACTTGCTTGAAATTCTCCTCGGAAAGTCAAGCAGAAGCAATTCAACTGTATGTACCTTACAAGTTGCCCCTACCCAATACGCCAGAATTTCAACCGGCATTTATTCATAAAGTCCGCACACTGGTTTGTCTAAGTGCGACAGCACCAGGGTTGACAGTTGTCTTGGTGGGAGATGTACCACTCAAGTCTCAAGTGGCGACAATTCTAGCCTCAGAGTTTGGTTCGCGGGTGCAAGTAGAAAAAACTTGTTTAGATGAAAATGGTATTTTGATTAGCGGTTGGGAATTCTGGCGAGAACATCAACGAGTCTTGCCAGCACCCCATCTGTTAATCATTGCTACTTTGCCCCTACCATCTTTAGAAAATCCCCTAGTAGCTGGTAGAGTAGCTCTTTATAAGCGATCGCATCAAGATTGGTTCCGTTTATACTTGTTGCCAGCAGCTTTAAATGAATTACAACGGGCGATCGCTCCAGTACGAGAAAGTCAAGGGATTGTGGCTTTGCTTGATAGTCGTGTTGTTAACCGCAGCTACGGCGCTCAAATTCTCGCAGCTTTAAGTCCTCTGGCACGCATTAACTATCTCGATCCCAGCCTGTTTTCCAATACCGATGAGGAAAATTCTGCTTAAAATTCAGTTACCAGTCCCCAATGCCCAATTTAAATTTTGTCAACCAAAACGCGATCGCCTAGAAGCAAGCACTATTATCAGCTTATAGAAGGTGATACGATTCATCGCCTCTGTGTAGGCATGATTACTGGCAAAATAAATTTAGAACCTAAGTAGAATTTGAGTTGCTGATTATGGGTGAAGCAAAACGTCGTAAAACCACATTAGGGGAAACATACGGTAAAGAGACTCGGATCTTGTCTTGGGTTCCGATCACAAAAACTCAAGGCGAACAATTTGTCACTTGGACTACTCGTGGTGCTTGGATAGGCATTGGTCTTATGGTTGTAGGATGGGCAACAATCCGTTTTATCGGTCCTGCTTTCGGTTGGTGGCAAGTAGTCTATTAATTCCTAATTTATAATTGAATTAGTTGGATATCTAGACTCCAACTAATTCAAGACCACTAAAAAAAACAATGACGCGCGAGTGTTTCGTTAAATAATTACGAATTACATTAGCGCAACGGTGGCGGGTTTGCGTACCTCTATGAGAAAGTAAGCTAGGCACAGCTTGTCATGGAGAGTGTTATGACGAATTACGAATAAGTTAACTCAGTTATTAATAAAAAATAGTTACTAACTTTGAATAAATAATCGAAATATATTATATATGCATTAAATTTGGCAAAACCAAACTAAGATAAGAATCCTTCTAAATTACCGTGCTTTGGTTAGTACAACTTTTTGAAAATAATCCCAAAATATTTGGAAATATTGCCTAAATGGCAACATTGTTCTGCTAAGTTTCGGTATTGTCAGTGTTAAGTTTTCCCATTGTGGATTTTACACTCATACTTGTCTAATAACTACGTAAAACTTGTATAAACTACTGCTTTTATTCTCTGATGACTACTTAATCTGTAATTTGCACTGTCATCAGCTTAACTTTATATACATGGGAGGAACGAATTTGGTATAACTAATCATCTGTCTATACCAAAATTTACGTTAGAAAGAAAACAGATTAAACATCTAAGTAAGAGACAGGATAACGATGCAAAACTACGTTATGGACTCTACTAACAGTGTATTTGGCTGTAAATAGCCAAGAAAAACCAAATATGTAGCTTTTCTGGAGTTGACTAGTGCCAGATTTAAGTTACTCTTAAAGCGGATCGCTTACTGTAAGAATCTACCCTGACAGAAGTGTATAAAGATATAGTTAAATTTAGCAATTCTGTCCGAAATTTTGAATTTGCAAACTGAATAGTTTGATACGGCCTTCAAAACCCCGATCCACTACCCTAAACAAGGTAGTCAATTAACGACTCAATATCATTTGTCTGGTAATTGTAATGAATAGTTTACAATACCAATGGGTGAGAAAATCTAAAGAAAATATAAAAGAAACTCAAATTACTGTGGTGTCTGGAGGACAAAAGTGTTTCTGAGACTAGCACATCAACATCGACAATTCGTCCAAGACTTGGTAATGAACCTGCAAGCCTTGGCGATTGTATTAGAGCGACGTGGGTATCCTGCATCTTGCTATACCTGTGGCGACCAAATGAATAGTGCATCGTTTATGGTTAGCTTGGGTGATAACCATCTGATTCGATTTTTAGTGTCCGATTACGGCATTACTTGGACGGAAATGCGGGATGACCGCGAATTAATGAAGCTAGAAGGTGCAGAGGCAATTAGCCAACTAGATGAATTGGCCAATCTTGTCAAGCAATCTATGCAAAGTGATACAGGCTCTAAAACTCTTGCCAAGAAGTATTAAGGTTTCAGAGGTCGATAGCAAATTAGAAATTGATTATCGGTAACTGTTAATCGGTAATAGTAGCTTAGTTAGCGACCGCTCTTACCTATTTCTCCATTACCATTAAGTGATTGGCTATGGTTGGCCCATCGCATATTTTTTGTATCTGCCAAAATCTCACGAGCCAGATTTTCAGCCTCTAGCTAAAGGTGTTAAAACTTACCAAAGTCAGAGGTTGGGTAATTGAGCGTTCCTCTTTTGCCATAATCTGATCAAAACGCAAATTCAGAATACAGAATTCAGGAGTAAAACGCAGTTTATACCTGGGTAACAGACGAATCGTTGTGTACCTCACTTTCCTTAAAATCTGCTGTATCATGTCAGATGCGATACACCTAAAGTCCATTGCCAATTAAAATAAAGGGTGCCCAATAGTACGGGTGACTAAAGTCATTGACTGATGCTACGGGTGCATTATGACTTATTTCCTTCCAGTTTCCAGTAATTAATGAGACTTGAGCTTGGCGTAAAGCTTCAGTTTTAGTCAGCTTCTCGGTAGAAAGAATATCATAAAAAGCACTCATGAGTGCTTGTGTACCACCATCATCTACAGACCACAAAGAGGCGATCGCAGCTCTAGCACCGGTTTGTTGCATCTGATAGCCGAAGCCCAAAATTTCCTCACCGTTACCTAACTTGCCTCCCAAGCCGGTTTCACAGGCGCTCAACACTACCAAATCTACATTCGGGAGTGACCAAGTGGCGACATTTCTAAAATTAATGCGATCGCCATTCCCAAATAAAATAAATGAATCTTCTGGTTTACCGACCACAAAGGCTGCATGAGTTGCTAAATGGACAATTGTATAATCATCCATTTGGGGTACAGCGACTCTAGCCGTAAAGGCATCATCTAAAAGCTTCGTAGTTTCAGGAACCGCAGCTGCTAGACTTTCCACTTCCCGCGTTGCAAAGGGTAAGCCAGCGAAAGCAACCTGTCGATTACCAACTTTGATTTGATAATTACCTTTAGTAAAAGCACCAGCTAAAACCCGCAAAGTCGATTGTTTTGGGGTGTTTAAGTTAGTCAAACTGGCGGATGTAATGTGATTCACATTGAAGCGCTGCACTAGCCATTGTTTGCCATCATATAAAGCAGTTAAAGGAATGTAGCGTAACCGATCGTCTGGAGCGTAAATCAGAGTTTGCGTACCTGATAGCTTCAAGTCTTTCTCTATCGGTTTAATTAGCCAGTCATACAATTGGCGTGCAGGTGCTTTGATATTTCGACTAGGATTGATTAAAGCTTGGCGGAAAGCATCAATTGTTTGATAAAGGTTTTCACGTTTAACAGCAACGGTGCGATGAATTGGTGGGGATTCAGGAGTTACTAATATCAATTCCAAACTATCTTTTAAAATCAGTGGGTAAAGTAGTGCCGATTTTTGCGACAATCGCGCCAAGTTATCTCGAAGTTCGTTGAGACTTTCCAAATCCAAATTTTGTCGCCTAGCTGTACGGCTAATTTGCTCTACCTGTGCTTTCACTGAAGGACTATTGATAAATTTGTTAAATCCATCTAAAAGTTGCTGTTGATTTAAGACTAGTTGTTCGATGCGTTGTTTCTGTTCGAGCGATCGCTGTTGGGGGGAAATTTTACGTAGTATTGTCAGTTCTTTACCCAGCACAACAGCATTATCCACACTTTGATCCAGCTTTTGTTTAATTGGTTTTTCTGTTGCCGCTATATTAATACCTTTGACAGTACGTTGATTACCTGGCACAGTCTGGAGATATTCCTCTAGTTCTTCAACTTTGAGTAAATCCATTGTTCTTTGTGCTTCAGCAACACGTTCCTGTTTCAGCAATCGTTCACCCAAAATGCGATATGTCTGGCTAACAGTTATGTTGTAAGCATCTGGTTGCGGCGCACTCAGTGCTGATGGATTCAAGCGAGCTTTCTCACGATTAATCAAACAATGCTTGTAGAAAAAAATTGCTAACTCTGGCTTGTTTTGGATATCGAATAAGTAACCTATGTTACTGTAGGTTTTGCCAAGTCGAACCAGATCCCCAAGTTCTTTGTTAATCAATAAAGCTTGCTGATAGGATTGAAATGCTTCAGAATACTTTTTTTGACTTTGGTAGATTCTGCCAATATTGTTGAATGTTACCGCTTCCCAAGAGCGCTCTCCAAAGTCTCTACTGATGGCTAATGCTTTCTGTAATTTCTGCAACGCTTCTTTCGATTGACCTTGCCGAGATTCTTCGATAGCTTCTTTGTTAAGCCTTGCAATTTCTGAGAGTTGATTATTCTTGGGTAAAGCTTGAGCTTTTTCTCCAGATTCGTACCTCAACCTTGCATTTGTGTTTACCTGGTTATTGTTTGGATACACCATCCCAAAACCTAGTAAGCTAAGTATAGATAAAGTAATAACACTCACATGCCGGAGATTAAGCTGCATAACAAAACACTCCCTATGCTCGGAAGGTAAATATTAAATCAATAAGTCCGACAACGCAATTAATTTTTATGCTATTCAATAATTTGGAAAATTTATAGGTACTGAAAAATTTAAAGATGTCAGAAGAAAAACCTGGTCAACCAAAACTACCACTAACCAGCGCTCTTGACAATCCATCCAGTCACGAGTTTGGGAATTGGTTTGAATATTCTGTCAGAGTGCAACCCCACCACACTGACTACGCCGGTCTTGTCTGGCACGGTTCCTATCTAGCTTGGATGGAAGAAGCGCGGATTGAATGCTTACGATCTATAGGGATTGAATTTGCTGATTTAGTCGCTATAGGCTGTGATTTACCGGTCGTAGAACTGTCGGTGCGCTATCACCGTTCAATTCAATTGGGTATGGCAGTGGTGGTAAAAACGCGCATGGCTGAAGTAACTGGTGTCCGCATCAATTGGGATTATGTCATTGTCTCAACTGATGGACAACAATTGTACGTCACTGCCAAGGTGACTTTAGTCGCTTTAGATCGCAAAAGAGGGAAGATTATGCGTCAGTTGCCGGCGAGTGTTAAGGATGCATTGGCTAAAATTTCAGTATTAAATAATAATTGAATAACAAAGGTTCTAAACACCACATAAACTTTGACGCCAGTTATGTCAAAGTTAAAAATTTTGTCATTTCATATTTATCACAAAAGAATTCAGGAGCCAGGAGTTAGAATTCAGAATTGGAGTCCGATTCCGCCGAATCCTTCAGTTTCTTTTTCTGACTCCTGAATTTAGGTTTCTGAATTCTTCAAGCTTCACCTTTTCTTAGCAAAAGTGAAGTATATATTGTTACTTGCCAGTTTGGATCTGCGACAGATTTTGAGCAAACTGCGTTACGTAATGCCAAATATCTTGTGGAGTAATGCCAAAACTAATATTTAATAAAACAAGGATTACCGCAAGAGTTAATGCAGTGCTTACGGTTGCTTTCAGCAACTTCCATAATATTATGAAGACTATCCAAGTTACAATCAACGTAATAATCATATTTATTAATTCCTTAATAATTGCCCTTGTCTGAAAGTGGGTTGACTCAGAAAGGGTAAGTTTTTTTGGTAATAATCACTGGTATAAAAGATGCTAAACCCAGTTTTTAATATCTACTAAAATGACGCTTTTTGTGATAATTAGCCTGGAGATATTTTACCTAAAAACGAGAGAATCATTTATGTGATATACTAGTTTTATTTGCAAAGTTTTTGTAAAGCTTTTTATTTTTTTGTAGATAAATTATAGATATATAGCAGTCGAACCATAGGTTAAAACGTTAAACGAATAGCTGTATCAACTCTTTCCCGAAAATCTTCGATAGTACCTTCTGATTTTCTAACGCGATTTTTTATGGTAAACCAAATAATGCTCAATATCGTTAAAGTCAGGAGAGTAAGGCGGCAAATACTGAATTTCACAGCCAACTAATTCAATTAATTCTTGAATTTTCTCAGATTTTTGGAAAGTGGCATTATCTAAAATAACGGTTTATCCTGATTTGAGTTGAGATAAAAGTTTTTCTTGAAGCCATTTCTACTTGAGTTTTGCTGCCATTTATCTGAGCGAATCGTTGAAACTCTTCTCAATCATTAGTTTTTAGTTTATATCTTTGCTGATATCCAATTTTTGCCTGATAATCTCCTGTTTCTTTTCTCTTCTTTAACCAGATGTCTATTGTATTACGACTAATTCGAAAGATGCGACTCACTTGAGTTTTTCTCATTTACAATCAATCTCATTAATTACTTCAGTTCTTAAATCGTAACTATAAGAAACTGCTATTTTGTTAGGTAATTTATTTCTATTATATCTTAATTTATACTTCGATTGCTATATATCAAAAATTGATAAACTTTAATTAAATGTAGAAATCTTGTTTACTTTTATATCAATACAGTTCAGTTATAGATAGTTGGTTTTTCAAAACGCGATTTATCACGTTTATACATCAGTTTTTTGTTGCTAAATATGAAATATATTGATTTTTACATTTAATTAATAAATTTTGGTAGTTGTAATTACAACTGTTGAAATTCTTGTCTTCTCCCTATCTAAAATTTTTTAGACAAACTCATGAGAAATTATTGTTAGTTTAATTCTGGCGATCATCAAAAGTACTAATTAGACCTATTGCAAAAATACAAAATTTGCCCACCCTGCGGGCTCTTGCTACATCCCCTAAGACCTTCTCTCAAATGATCGCGGGAGCCAAGCCAATTTCAAAGTCTCTCTCCTGAGCTTGGGAGAGGGATTTAGGGTGAGGGCTTTAAGATGCACTACTATTACTTTTTTAATTCACAAAACCCTGAAAAACAGATAATTATAACAACAGTGGCATTTTTTATTTCAGGTTTAAGTGAAAACTCTCTGCAATTACGCAAAAGCCTATGGGGATTGGTGAATGCAAAATTTTTTAAAAAACTAGTTACTCATGGAATTAAATTCACAATGTAATAGCTAACAATTTCTATAGAATCGCCTGGGAAGTTGAGTATCCATCTTGGCATTTTTTACTAGTTTTGATAGGCTAGATTGATGAAAGCCATTCACTAAGTACTTTTACGAAAAGTTTATAGGAATTCTGTTTAATTTTTGAAAAGCTAAACGTTAGCTTTACTTAATTCAGATGAGAATATCATTAATTTTACTAGTAAATAAGCTATAATCCTATATTGTGTACTAATGAATTCTGACTAATAACTAAATTAATAATGAAGTGAGGAGTCACTGGTGAAGTATCAAGAAAACCAAAAATATTTAAGTTTAAAAATAAAAAAAGCTAGAAGATTATTTATTTTAAGTTGTGAAATTGTAGTTTTCAATTGTTTGAGTATTTTGCCAGTAATGGCGGCGACTGAAGAACCCGTATTGAGTGTAGTGTATGGCCAAGAAAATGCAAATCAATGGAGAGGGATAAGCGATCGCTTACAGACAATAGGGATGAAATATTGTGTAATTTCCCTAAGTGATGTCAAGAGTGGGGCAGATTGGGGCGATCGCCGGGTCTTATTTTTACCAAACGTCGAGACATTAACACCAACTCAAGCGATCGCTCTAGAAGACTGGATGAGTAGGGGAGGGCGTTTGATTGCTAGTGGGCCTGTAGGTAGTTTGTCATCGCCAGGAGTACGGCAGTTATTGCGATCGCTCTTGGGAGGTTATTGGGGATTCAGCCTTAGCGACACAGAACAGATTCAAGCTGCAAAAACCAGGATTCCAGAATGGACAAATCAAACTGGACTCTTTGGTAAAGTGCGCGGCGGCGTTGTGATTCCTAACGATATGGGCACTGAATCTCCTGTTGTTTGGAATTCCAAAGATAATCCGGCTGCAGTAGTGACGACTGAGCGTTCTACCTTTTTAGGCTGGCGCTGGGGAACAGATACAGCCTCAGCAGCCGAGTTAGATAATGCCTGGTTAAAAACTACTATCAATCACTATTTGACAGCACTAGCGCCATCAAATCGCAGCAAAAAAATAGCAGGAGGTTCCCAAAGCTGCTCTACGACTGTGGCAGCTGCACCCTTAGTGCAGGGGAGCAGAGAGGCAGGGGGGCAAAGGGGTAGTTCATCTTCCTTATCTCCCTCATTCACTCCTCCTAAAACTGTGACTGCTCCCATACCTAGACCGTTGCCTATGGTCAAACCCCCAAGTTCTCAGGAGGCTATTGACCAATTAGAACAAGCAGTGCGTTTGGATGTTGCACCCAACTCCAATGAGCCGATTGATAAGAATCAAGCGATCGCTCTCCAGCAAGAGCTAGAAAATCTGATTGGTCGGGTGGAAAGCGCTCATTTAGCGGTGTTAGCCGATGCGGCTAATGTTGGTGAAGTTATATCTGAGGAAAAGCAGTCTTCTAGGCATTTGCACACTTACACTCCTCAATCTCTCAAAGAGCAGCCAACACAATTGGCCTCAACCAAACTGGGGGCGCTAGCCATGAGTAATGAGCAAGCTTTGGCACAAGCAAGGCTAATTGCCAAAAATTTACCCCAATTGATTGCTCAAAAAAACTATGCTCTAGCTCGTCAGCAATGGCTGGCTGCTAAAACGAGTTTGTGGCAGCAGTTTCCTATTGATCGCAGACTGGCTCAACCAGAAATTCGGGCAATTTGGTTAGATCGGGGGACAATTGTTCGTGCTGGTAGTAAAGCGGGACTAGCCCAGATTTTTGATCGCCTCGCCCAAGCCGGGATTAATACCGTCTTTTTTGAAACTGTTAACGCTGGCTATACAATTTATCCGAGCCAAGTCGCAAAAGAGCAAAACCCATTAATTCGTGGGTGGAACCCATTGGAAGAAGCTGTGAAACTAGCCCATGAGCGTGACATGGAATTACACGCTTGGGTGTGGACTTTTGCTGCTGGCAATCAACGTCATAATGAAATTCTCAACCTTAATTCTAATTATCCAGGGCCAGTACTAGCGGCTCATCCAGATTGGGCAAACTACGATAACCTTGGCAACATGATTCCCGTTGGTCAGACTAAGCCATTCTTCGATCCAGCCAACCCTGAAGTGCGGCAATACTTGCTCAAGCTGTATGAGGAAATTGTCACTAAATACAACGTGGATGGTTTACAGCTAGACTACATTCGCTACCCTTTCCAAGACCCATCTGCGGGTCGAACTTATGGCTATGGCAAAGCTGCAAGAGCGCAATTTCAGAAACTTACTGGTGTAGATCCAGTGAATATTTCTCCTAGCCAAGCAGACTTGTGGCAAAAATGGACAACATTTCGCACCGAGCAAGTTGATAGCTTTGTTGCCCAAGTATCACAGCAGTTGCGACAAAAGCAACCGAATTTGATTTTGTCGGTTGCAGTATTTCCTTTGCCGGAAATAGAGCGGATTCAGAAAATTCAACAAAATTGGGAAACTTGGGCAAGGCGGGGAGATGTAGATTTAATTGTTCCCATGACTTATGCTCTGGATACTTCTCGGTTTCAACGACTGGCGCAACCTTGGATTGCCTCAAAACAATTAGGAGCTACCTTGTTAGTGCCGGGAATTCGCTTACTTTCTTTGCCAACGATTGGGGCATTCGATCAACTCCAGTTGGTAAGGGACTTGCCAGTTAGTGGTTATGCACTCTTTGCTGCCGAGAATTTTAGCAACGATCTCCAAAAACTCTTTAGTCGCACCCAAGGTAGAATTCAATCCACAACTAGTGAACCGATTCCTCAACGCCAGCCTTTTCAAACTGCTGCTATCCGTTACACCGCGCTACAGCGGGAATGGAAATTTGTTTTCCAAAATGACCAACTCCAGAGGTCTGCTAAGAAAATTTCAGATTTTAACAATCAGGCAGAAGTTTTACGCAGTGCTTTAAATCAGCTTGCGGCTTCCCCTTCTGCTAATAAGTTACTTGTAGCAAAAGCCTCTCTAACTCGGTTCCAGTCTCAATTTCGAGTATTGATGAGCCAAGAAATTAAGTCGAATTCCTATCAAGTCAAAGTTTGGGAAAATCGCCTCGTAACTATAGAAAGGCTATTACGTTATGGCGAACGGCGAGTGCAGTTGCGTCCTTTGTAAAGAGATAGAGGGGCGAGAAGCAGGGGGACAAAGGAAAATTAATTATTAAAGAATTTTTTTCCTTGTCCCCCTTGTTTCTTCACAATACCCAACTAGCTGGATATAAGCTAGTTTGTAATTCTTAACACACTGTTTGTAGTGTTTGTATCCCAAATATTACTACTTGTTTAGCGTCAAAATATTGGAAAATACTTAGATAACTATTATTTGATGATAGCTATCGTTAAAATCTATGCAAGCGTTACCTTAGCTCATTTAGCTACAAGGCTTAGAGTTAATAATTGACTGTTTGTCACTGATGGTTATGTCAAAAACATTACTATTAAATTAGATGCTATGTATATAACTAGCTGCGCTTACGCACTAATGTAGCATGGGGTAAAAGTATTTTGTTTTTTTCATCTTTGCAGGTAGTAAGGTACTTCACTAAGCATGATACAGTAATGCTTGTAGCTTCTGGAAATAGCTGTGAAAACAGCCAATATTTTTGAAGTTATGTATACCTTATTTATGACATCGAACGTGTCAGAATTTTGGAAAAAGCCTCAGTGCTATCACGTTTATATCAGCAGGAATTATAACTACTACTATTTATAGATAACCAAGATAATATTGTCGGTAATATTACTCCTGAAAGTATCAATCAAGCACTAGCACAAGAAACAGAGAAAACTAGATGTAATCTAGTATTGGTTCCTTTGAGGTACAATATCATATTCTCGCAGAGAGACAGTTACTCAAGTCCCAATGGTTACTAGTACGCGTTATAGTACGTAAAGCTACGACAGGCAAATACACTCACTTCATTGAAGTTTATGAAGAAGATTTGGACTTCTACCGTAAGTCTAATAGGGTCATGCAGACCAATACGCCCAAATATCACATAATCATGGTTGATTATTGGTCAATTAGAAGTGGAAAAATTAGAGTATAAACCAACATCCTTCAATTTGCTTGAACATAGCCGATGATCGCCAGAACAAATACAGAGGAATCTGGGCTATCGACGCTTGATTTTTTCACCAGTCAATATAATAAATTTGTAACCTACTGCATCGATGAAAAATTTCTGGCACACATTTTGTTTGACTAACTTTTTTTCAAATTCGATTAAATTTTTTCAGATAATAGCATTTTCAAGTTTAATTTACTTAGTCAAGATAGACGATCCTTATTTAAAATTCCAGATGGGCAAATTTTTCTTTTCAAAGAAGATATAAAAGATATTCTTGAATTATTTTATCGTATTATAAATGGTGTTATTATACTAAACACGTAATGAAAAATGACAATTTAAAACAAGTGTATATATCTACAAAGTTAAAATATTTATGACAAATACCGTTATATTTGTCATAAATATTACTGAATTGTGCCGTTAAATAATAGAATATAAATATGAGGTAATTTATGCCAAAAATATTAATAATAGAAGATGAGGAAGCAGTCCGGGAAAATATTTTAGATTTGCTAGAAGCTGAGGATTTTCAAACTATTGCTGCGGCTAATGGCAGAATCGGGGTAAATTTGGCTATCTCCGAAGTTCCTGATTTAATTCTTTGTGATATGATGATGCCAGAAATTGACGGTTATGGCGTGCTAACAGCATTACGCCAAGATCCATCAACGGCAACAATTCCCTTCATCTTTCTCACTGCCAAATCTGCCAAATCTGACTTTCGTCAAGGTATGGATATGGGTGCAGATGATTATATAACTAAGCCATTCACTCGATCTGAGTTATTAAGTGCCATCATGAACAGGTTGGAAAAATACGCGACTTTAAAAAGGTATTTATCTCCTCAGACTGTAATTAATAACTTGTCTCCAAAAATGCAGTTGTTAGAAATTAGCTTACACCGAGCTATAAAACAACATAATTTTCAAGAATTTGAAATTTATTATCAACCAATAGTCGATATTGCATCTGGAAAAATAGTAAGTGCTGAAAGTTTATTGCGTTGGCAAAGTCTAGAATTAGGAATGATTTATCCAACAGAATTTATACCGTTGGCAGAGTCTACAGGTTTAATTGTTCCGATTGGGAAATGGGTATTAAAAAAGGTATGTCAACAAATTCAAAGCTGGCGCAATGCCGGAATTCGTTCCTTGATTGTTGCTGTAAATCTATCAGTAATTGAATTTAATCAACCAGATTTTATTCATAATGTAGTCAATTTTATATCTGTCAATAATTTGGAACCAGATGACCTAGAGCTAGAACTTACTGAAAGTATGATTATGCAAGATGTAAATAGTGCGATCGCTACTATGAGCAAATTGCAATCCTTGGGTGTAAAAATTGCGATCGATGATTTTGGTACGGGTTATTCTTCTTTGATTTACCTGAAAAACTTACCAATTAATACATTAAAAATAGACCGTTATTTTATCCATAATGTTGCTAATGATCCGCAGAAGTCAGCCATAACCAAGGCATTAATACAAATGGCTCATAATCTCAATCTAGATGTAGTTGCTGAAGGTGTAGAGACGGAAGTAGAACTGGATTTTCTACGCCAACACAACTGTAATTCTATGCAAGGTTATCTATTTAGTCGTCCCTTAACAGCAGCAGAATTTGAATATTTTTTGTTCACTAATTAAATGCTTGTATGTGTAAATATTGGGCATTGGGCATTGAGAATAGAATTTAGTTACTAATGCTTTATTTTTGAATTGTTAATAGGTTGACTAATTAAGAAAAATCAAACTTTTGACAGGTGACAATTATTAAGTCTCAAGTCTAGAGTAAGAAAGTTGTGTATCATGTCTACAACCATGAAATTCCCTGCGCGTTTCTTGCTGCTAGTTTTTTTAATGACCTTGGCAGTAGCCTGTAACCAGACTCGCGCTAACTCAGATAATCCTACACCTCAAAAATCTGTACCTTCTGCCCAACTGACACAGAATCCTACAGAGCCAAAAAATATTGTCCGTACTGAAGCAATTTCACCTACACCCATCCGAATCAATCTGAAGAATTTACCAGCACCCTTCGCAACAGAAAGTGCCTCCAAGCAGCCTGAAGTTGTGCCTATTCCCCAAAATCCAGTGCTGCGTGTACCACCAGGCTTCACAGTAAATGTCTTTGCTGAGGGTTTAGATGCCCCACGCTGGCTAGCTTTAACCCCCAATGGTAATGTCTTGGTAACTGAAACCGGGCAGAATCGCATTCGTCTGTTGCGTGACAGCAATGCTGATGGTGTGGCCGACGTTCGAGAAACCTTTGCTAGTAAGGAAAACGGACTCAATAGACCCTTTGGGATGGCTTTTGCAGGTAATTCCTTTTTTCTGGGGAATACAAATGCTGTGGTGCGTTTTCCCTATACTCAAGGTCAAAATAAGATTACAGGTAAGGGAGAAAAAATTGCCGACTTGCCTTCTCAAGGTTATAACAATCATTGGACGCGCAATGTCGTTGTCTCACCCGATCGCAATAAATTATATATTTCAGTTGGCTCGGGAACCAATGTAGATGAAGAACCCTTACCACGGGCTTCGATACAAATGATGAATTTAGATGGTTCCCAACAACAAACTTTCGCTTCCGGCTTGCGTAATCCTGTTGGTTTAGACTTTCATCCTGTCACAAAAGAACTTTACGCCACTGTCAACGAACGGGATGGAATTGGTGATGATTTGGTGCCAGACTATCTGACACGCGTTAAACAGGGGGCATTTTATGGCTGGCCTTATGCTTATCTAACACCAAACAACCTCGATCCGCGCCAAAAGACAGATGACAAAACTAAACGTCCCGATTTAGCAGCCCGGACTCAAACGCCTGATGTGCTGTTCCAGGCGCACTCAGCAGCATTGGGCTTGCAGTTTTATGATGGTAAAACGTTTCCAAAAAAATACCAGAATGGTGCTTTTGCTGCTTTTCGTGGTTCTTGGAATCGCGATCGCGGCACCGGTTATAAAATTGTATTTGTTCCCTTTGATGCTAAAGGGCGATCGCAAGGCTACTACGAAGACTTTCTCACCGGATTTTTGCTAAATCCTTCTGTACCAACCACTTGGGGACGACCTGTAGGTTTACTCGTGTTACCAGATGGCAGTCTACTACTGACAGAAGAAGCCAATAATCGGATTTATCGAATTCAATATACGGGAGAGTGAACAATTTAAAATTAATAAATTCGGGGATAGAATCTGTTAGCTGCGATCAAATTAGAGCAGTTGTCATTATTTATAGAAAGTTAAGATGTTCTGACTACATTTTTGTACCCAGGTTTATCTCGTTTAGGGTAAATTACTGATAAATACTAATACTTATCTGGTTGAAAAATTGATTATGACTCCCAATGAAAATAATACTCAGTCAAATATCAACGAATTGTCTGCACATTCAGGTACACGATATTGGGGTGAGGTGGAGGTAATCGAAGAGGGAGAAACTTATAGAATTAGTCGTGTTGAAATCAAGCCCAGGCACGGCATTAAACCACAAATTCATTATCACCGCAATGAACATTGGGTTGTAGTTTCCGGTGTGGCAAAGGTGACTTGTGGCGATGCAGAAATATTACTCAATCGAAACGAATCAACTTATGTCCCCTCAGCAACTCTACATAAAGTAGAAAATCCTGGACATATCCCGCTAATTATTCTAGAAATTCAAAATGGTGAATATTTGGGTGAGGATGATACTGAGCGCCCTTATGACTTAAATTTAGTCTAGTTTCCGGTGCGAAACTAAATTTCCAAAAAATTAAGAATACGGATTTAAGATGTTTCCAGGAACTAAAACCTTGGTTTTTAAGCTTTATAGAATGAGCCTTCTGAGTTTTGCACTCCTGACTAGTCTAATCTGTAGCTGAAGTCTCTAAGGGCTGGGGGGACGGAGGAGTAGGAGAAGAATAATGCCCAATGCCCGATGCCCAATGTTTAATCAAAACCACCCTTCTTGTTCCAGGGTTTCAATTAGTTGCAAGCCACGTGGGTCGCCTACTCCTAACAGTGAGGCTTTGGCGTCTTCCCGGACTCCCAAATCTTCGTCTTCGGCAAAGGCTTGAATTAGGGCATCGATCGCTGTGGCATAAACTACATTTGAAGGTAGTTCACGGCACAGTTGACCAATTGCCCAAGCACTGTTACTCCGCACTGCTGCTACGGGATCTTGGACTAAAGCTTCGATTAATGGTGGTATTGCCCCTATAACTGCTTCATAACCCACCTCTGCCATCTGTGCTAAGGCGCTAGCAGCCCACAAACGCACTGCGGAAATGTCGGTTCTTAAAGCGTCTGCCAAAGGTGCTAAAGAACGGCGATCGCGACAGTTTCCTAAAGCCCAAACAACACCTTTACGCACATAGCCATTCCAATCGCTGTTTAGTTGAGTAATTAACGGACTCACTGCCTCTGAACTGGGATTGCGTCCGATGCCATAAGCTGCACTTACCCGCACTAAGGGACAGGTATCAGTTAACAGGCGAATCAGATGGGGGGTAGCACGTGCATCTTCAATATCACAAAAAGCACGTGCCGCTAACATTCTTTGCTGGGGCTGGGGATTTTCCAGCAAGGCTAGCATCACTTCTGGATCTGGCTTTGCCACAACGGATTCGGCAGTTAGCGGCTCTATTTTATCTAAGGGGCTTTCTAGCTCCTCCTCAATATCGAGTAAGCTTAGATCATCTTCGTCATACATAATTTGATTTCAATCCCGAAAAGGGATTAACACATAATCCCCTGCGCTAATAAGTTAAGGCTTTATATATATTAGTTGGGTTCTTATACATTTTCCTTTCTTCCTCGTTGAGTTTGATCCAAACGAGAACCTTTATAACTCAGACGCTACAGTATAGTTATGTTATCGCTATGCTTGAGTTTATTTTTCTGCACTCAGGAATTTTACCATCCAGAGGGATTGGGTTTGATAACCTAAATGATTATAAAGATTCAATGCAGGTTTGTTGGATTGAAACACTTGCAGGCCAATTTGGCGATCGCCTCTTTGAATAGCCCAATTTTCCACATATCGCATCAACGCTGTACCAATACCCCGTCGCCGATGTTCTGGTACAACGTAGAGGATAAAGATATGAGCATGACGGTGCCCATGTACTTGATCGATAGCATTACCTACCCAGAGGCAAGCGATGGGGGGCAGAGGGGCAGAGGAGAAAGATTCTTTATTACTCCCCTGTTTCTCCTCCTCTTCTACCCACCACAAAGGCGTATCGCTAGAAAAGTATTGCTTAACTGTTTGCTCTAAATGGGAAAAATCTTCATTGGCAAATAGATCCTGGTAAGTTCGCTGCATGAATTTAAGCAGTAGCGATCGCTCCAAAAGGGAGCCACGGCGAATAATATATCCAGGTAGTAGTTGTTCAGACACTTGAATACGTTTATTGACTTAGCTAGCTTGCGTTATCTGCTGCTGGAGGTAAATCAGTTGTAGTAGGTTGAGAAGTTACCTCTACCTCTTCAATTGGTGCGGGTGCTGCCATATCGGACGGTAAAAAGATCCGAGCGCTGACTGCAACTAGGGCAAAAACAAACACTAGTACTACAAGCAGTGGAGCGATATATTGACGAAAAATAGCCATATTTTAATTGCAAGAAGCTAGGAATATTTTATGAGAACCTAGCTGAAGATTTGTAAAGTATTCTTGATTTATTTTAGCAATTTTCTGTGCATGGGCATTGGGCATGAAGAAGAGACAAGGTAGATAAGGAAGAGGGGGGAGACAAGGTAGAGATTTGTTTAATAATTCCCCTTTGTCCCCCTTGTCCCCTACTCCCTTACTCCAGCTAGCGATCGCTCTCCAAGTCATCAAGTACTCTCTCGCAATACCAATTCTCTGGCATCCCAGGATAAGTCTCTTTTGCCTGTGCAATTAACCGTTCGGCAGCAGCAGTGTCACCAGATAATTTAGCAATTAGCCTATTTTTGAGATAGCTATCAGATAAACCCTCCTCAACCTGGGTTGGTATCCCTTGATTAATGGTTGATGGAGTTGATGGGCGGGACTGCTCTCTTCGCAATTGCCAAAATAAAACGTAATAAAGCGTACCAAAAATTAAAATTAGACTGAGTGTTCCGAAAAAAGTTAGGAGGTTAAATGCTAGAAATCCTAAAACTAACTGTGAGAGAACATACCCAAGTAATAAACCAGTGAGTAAGAGAATAAATGTGCCGACAGCAATAACTACTTGATTCCCCATATATCCTCGTCTTCATTCTCTAATCCTGGTCTGGATAATACTACCACTGGCTTTGGATTCCAAGGTGCAAAGAATGGCAATAATAATAATCCCGGTAAAGCAGCTATTGCTGTCAGTAGAAAGAATGTAGACCAGCCGGTGGTTTGTGCCCATGTACCTGCTGGAGCCGTAAGAATATCTCTACTAAAAGCCTGCAAACTGGAAAGTAAGGCGTACTGTGTAGCTGAAAAGCTTTGGTTACAAAGACTCATCAAAAATGCTACAAAAGCAGCTGTTTCTAAACCGGCACAGAATTGTTCTATATTGACGGCAGCTAACATTAGATAAAAGTTTTTACCTATTACTGCTAACGCAAAGAAAGCCAAGTTGCCGACAGCTTGCATGATGGCGAATATCCAAAGCGATCGATTAACACCAATTTTGGTCATGACTGCTCCTGCTGCCAAAGTGCCAACAATAGTGGCGAAAATTCCCAATGCACCAGGAAATGCGATATCGGTTTGAGTGAAATGTAAGCCTTTATCTAACAAAAATGGGGTGGATACATTCTTCAGTAAAGAATCCCCCAACTTGTAGATTACAATGAATATTAGGATTAAAAGTCCTTGTAGCCAGCCACGACGCTGAAAAAATTCAATAAAGGGTAATTTGACTGCGGCATATAAAGTTTGAGGCGGGCGATCGCGTAGGACTGGTTCTGGTGAAAAAATAGAAGTTACCAGTCCTACGAGCATCAGCAGCGACATCAACAAGTAAACAGCTTGCCAAGGCATTCTGTCTGCCAAAAATAAGGTGACATAACCGGTTATTAGAATGGCAACGCGATAACCCAATAAATAAATAGATGCTCCAGCACCTCTTTCTTCTACTTCCACTACATCAGTGCGATAAGCATCAACTAAAATGTCTTGGCTGGCGCTCAAAAAAGCAACGGTAACAGCAGCAATTATTAAAGGTTGTAACCCTTGGGATGGGTGTTGTACAGCCATTGCAGCTATACTTAATAGTAATGCTACTTGTGTAATTACCAGCCAACCTCGACGCCGCCCCAAAAAAGGTGGTACAAATCTATCTAATAAAGGCGACCAGAGAAATTTTAAAGAATAGGGCAGCTTGACTAAACTAAAAGCGGCGATCGCTGCCAAGCTGATTCCTTCTTTGGTCAACCATGCTTGTAATGTTTGACTAGTTAAATATAACGGCAACCCTGATGAAAAGCCAAGAAATAACAAAGCTCCCATCTTCCGGCTGCCAAAAATTTGTAGCAGCGAATTATTTACTTGCACAATCTTGAAGATTCCTTTTTATTTAATTGAATTGGAGTTATCTTGCCATAAGTACTGTCTAATTTCCTGTAAGCACACAAACTTGCTAAGATTTACTTTATTTAAGATACATATCAGCAATACTCTAACAGTGTGATTATTCCTTAATTTTCCTTAATTGAATAAACCTGATGTGCCCTGATTTTTACCCCGTGGGCAGCGAGGCATTTTTCCCAACCTTCACGAGTGCCGATGTCGCTTTTGTCCTTGAGCAGCTGTAATTCCTGTTCTTGTTGGGTGAGTTTAGCAAATTCTTCGTAACGAGGATAGGTGCTGGTAACAAATGTTTCCTTACGGTGTAAAATCGGCGGATTTGCCCTATTTTCGTAGTCTCGATGAGTTATAAAGAGCGTTTTTAAATCAATACCGATACTGGCTTTTAACGCCGGGTGCGGATCGGTGTCGAATTCCGGGTAAGACAGATAGGATATTTGCGGCTTATCAGTGTGATATTTGATTAATGTGGCTTCATCGACACGCCCAATGGTACGGCTAGCGCAACCTTCACAAATTCGGAGTATGGGGTCAAGTGCAGCAAGTGCCGAAACATGGACATACAGCGCACTGCGCGTATGTTTACCAATTTTGCTTTTTTCACACGCAGTTTGAATCACCCCAGGTTTACCTAAGCTGAAAAGCTTTTGATCGGCTACTTGACAAGCTTCTTCATAGCTACTAAAAAAGGCTTTAATATCGTGCCGCATTTCTGGGGGTAACTTTTGCCATGCAGGGCGTCGATCAAAGTGAGTGAGGGCGAGATAAACTTGGATATCTAGAGAACGACGGTAAGCGATCGCATCCCATTCTTCTTCATCAGTGGCTTGCAAAACTACCCCAAAGGCGCGGCGAAAATTACCAAATTCGCTCAGTAATTCCTGTTCATTTTCCAATTCGCCTTTCACAGGTAGTCTACCGCGTTTGGTAAAAAAAGCCATGAGTGGTTGCAGCTGTTCTTGATAGTCCTCAAACCGCTTAATGGGGATGCGGACTCGAGGTGTAGAAGTGGTAGAAAAGAAGCGGATAGCTTTGAAACTTTCTTTTTCGGCTTCATCTCGAAAAACAAAGTAGACACCTAAAGCGATCGGTACTGCATCGACATTTAGCACCTCATCAATATAAGTTTTGAGTTCTTCTTGTTGGTAATATTTCTGAAAAGTATTGCGGCGCGTCACAATGCCATCATTGTAAGCAAGTTGAGTTTTGCTGGGAGCGTTAATTAGTATTTGAGCCGCGACAATTAAAACTTTGCTGGTGAGTTCCCAAGCTTGGCAAAGGCTTTGACGGCGTTCTTCTGAGTCTTCAATGACGTTGAGGACGTAACCCAAATTTACCACATCGGCGGAGGTGCGTGGGACATCGGGATAGTAGTAAGGGTCCCAGCCTGCACTGGTGTAGCCTAAGTTTTTTACTTGCTCGACATCACCACCATAGCCGCAACCGTAATCAAAAAAAGTGGTGTCTGGATTCAGGATTGCCCATTCTATTGCCAATCGCACGGGGCGAGATATGTCAGTGCGAGCGATCGCAGCTCTATGACGCTCGATTTCTAGCGCTTCAGGCATAATATTATTTGTCAGTTAACAGTGAACAGTTAACAGTCAACTAATATCCTTTCAATTTTTAATCGCCAGTTCAATTAAATCTTCAATTTTCTTGATATTTGGATCGCCTGCTAAGTAGCCAATACCGCGATGTAGATGTAAGCGGAATTGGGTGGCGAGGGTTTCTTTATCAGTGGGATAGCCGTCATTGTGACAGCGTTGCTTGAGGGCGAGGAGGAGTATATCGGACATTTCGCCGCCAAAGACGCGCCAAGTCATTTCGACGTTGCTATCTTGGGGAATTGGGACGGGGGACGGTGGAGTTGATTCTGCCAGGGAACGACAAAATGCCCAACGGCATAGAATATTCCATTGGTCGATTTTGGTGCTACGTTTAAGTTTGGTAAGTTGGTCTTTAGCTGTTTGGGAGAGACGAATACGTTCTATTGGTGATTCCATAATCTTTCTAAAAATTGAGCTACCATAATTTTTTAATAATATCTACTACCAAAAATATCCTGATTGTATGGTTGTTTGGCGGCTCGTAGAGTCATATTTGAGAAGATATTCACGGGCGATCGCTTCGTTTTCTCGCAGCGTTTCTACTTCCTTTTTGCCAATTTCAGTATCGGTAGATAACAAAATTACTTGATGGCTGGCGGATGGAAAGTAACGTTCAACTAAGTTGCTGCGGTGAGAAGAGTCTAGTCTACCTAGCGGCGTATCGATTGCTACTGGTAGGCGGTGGCCGGAGACTTTGGCTAAACCCCAGAGGAAGGCGATCGCTAGTAGTTGTTTTTCGCCAGCAGAGAGACGATGTTTAGGGACTGGTTTACCATTGAAATCATACAAGTAAAGTCCAAAAGTATTGCTATCAATGGCAATACGATGCACTAAATCTGATTTGTGGAGGAGATAAAGGAAGCGATTTTTAACTTCTTCCTCTAATTTATTGAGCTTTCTGAGGGTTAGTTTTTCCCGGAAAACCTTGAGTGTTTCTTGAACTTTCGCCACAGAGGTAATAATATGATCTTTATTTTTACGTTCAATATTTTCTACAGTATATTCTTGTAATTCTTTTTTGGTCTTGTCAAGTGTAGTTGCTAACTCAGCTAACTTTTGACGAGTTATCTCATAATTTACTTTAGCTTCAGAAACTTTATTTTGTGCTTCTTCCACAGCTTCGCGCAGTTTTTTATATGCTTCTGGTTCTGCTGCTGTTTGCACTTGTCTTGCTAAATTGATAATTTCTTCTTCTAAATTTTTGAGAATATTTAATTTTTCTTTGGCAGTATTTAAAGCATTTTGCAAATAATATCTTATATTATCTAGTTGACTCAAATTTTCCTCATCAGCTAATAACCAAGGTAATTCTGATTGGTAATTGGCTGTATATAAACTATCAATATCTTTAGCTAAAAAAGAGTTGATTTTCTCAACTTTATCAGAAGCGATCGCTAATTCACTTAGCCAGTTGAGTAAGCGTTTGTCTCGTTCAAGTAAAACATCTCTAGCTAACTGTACCTGTTGATAGCGAAATTCATTTGCTCCCTGTGCTTGTACTTGATTCAGTAAATTATAAATTAGCTCTAAAGGTAGCACATCAGCAGCTAATTCACACATTGACTGCCGAATATTTTCTGCTGCGGCAGTTTTCTCTTTTTGTTGTTGTTCTAATTGATTGCGTTCAGCAGCGATTTTACCCCCTTGTAAAATGAATTTATCTAAGACTTCTCGCTGTATAGTTTCTAATTTTTCAAGTTGATTTTTTAAATCGGCTAATTTTTCTTCTATAACTAGGTAATCTTCTTGCTGCTGCGTTAACCTTTTTTCAATTTCTTCTATATTAGCTAAATCTTTAGTGTCAGCCATTTCTTTACGTTTGCGGTTGACTAAAATATCCAAATCAACTGCTAAACGATCAGATAATTCTAGCCCTAAAAGTCCGCGAATAGCTTCAATTACAATTAGTGGTGGTGATTCCTGTTCTGCAAGGTTTCTTACTTGTTCACCATCAAAGAGAAATAAATTAGAAATTCCTAATGGTAACAGATTTTCTATATAGTCATCCCAAGTATTCACCAAAGAATCAACAGGCCAAGTATCATCATCGCCTAAAATTCCCAAAGAATCTTTACCATCTTTAGGATTTTTTTCCCAAGTTCTGACAATCCGATATTTTACTGGTTTATCATCTTCTATGTGTTCAAAAACTAATTCAATCCGGGTTTTTTCGGCAGGATTAGCTTTACTATTAACACATTGGTTCAAAAAATCGCTATAACTCAAATTTCCACGGGTAGAACATTGAGCGCGATGTCCATAAAGAGCTAGGCGAATAGCATCCATCAGCGTAGTTTTTCCCCCGCCATTCATCCCACCTAAAAGGATAATTGGGCGCGGATTTTCATCTTTTCTTGGGTCAAGATTGATTACTTGTCTTCCAGAGTAAGGGCCAAAGTTTTGTAGTACAAGTTCAAGAAATATCATTGATATTTAAGAATAAAATATATGGCCAATGGAATTCACCCAACATTGTCCCGTTATTTTTATAGGGTGTGCATTGCCCACCCTACCATATTTTTTACTAGTCGAATTACAGTCACGTTGTCATAATGTGCCTAGTTAAGATACTCATCACTTCTCCAGGGTTGGGACTAGGTAATAAAGGACTCCATTCATTAACTTGAGCAAAACCCAGCTTGTAAAGGGTGAAAATTGTGTTATTAACACCTGTTTTAGAACCATAAATTACTACTTTTACAGACTCTCTCCTTGGTGTTGTTTCTTGAGATTCGTTGGCACAAACAAGCGGCGAGGTGGTTGAAAAGGTCTCTGCCAAAAAGCTTTTAGTCATTGAAATTTACCTGATTGTTGGTGAGATACTCTGTTACTATTAGGTAACATAACTATCTTACACTTTTAGTTACCAATAGGTAACATTTACTTGGTTATCTGCCTTTGACACAATCAAAGGCATGGGAAAAGCAGGAAAAGCGCTGAAACAGGTGTTGGAAATCTACGGTATTAGCCAAAACAAGTTAGCAGTAACGATAGGAACAGGACGGCCAAATGTTCACCGATGGGTAAACGAGATTAGAGATCCTGTTGCTGAAACAGTGCTAGAAATTCGGGATGCACTGAAGAAAATTAATCCAGCCGCAGCAGAAGAGTTTATCAGGCTGTACTTGGGAGATGCTGACAAAGATGAACAGCAAACTTAAAGCTTCGTCTCTCTATTTTGAAATTTTATATTTGCCCAAGTCTTAGCCTCATCAGCAGATTGTGTAGTATTGGTTACGTCAGCTTGTGCATTTGTGACGACAAAATCTGCTAAAGTTAGCTGCTTGACCTTTTCAATATCACCTTGTTCAACTGCTGTTTTCAAATCCCGTTTCAAATGAGCATTTTTCACCGCTTCATCTTTAGAACGCGAACTAGTAGTAAAGCATTTTTCTAATGTGTCATAGATTCCCACGCGCCGCGACATTTTACGAAATTGGCGTTCTGTGTCTAACAATTTCGCCATGAGTTCCAAGTGCATCGCGTCACCTTCACAGATTTCTTCTAATACAGCCCATTCATCGCTACCTAATAAGCTAAGGTCAGCACCAGGACGGGGGTCTTGAAATTCTTCGCCAGTTACTTCTTGATAAATGCGGGGTAAGCTATCATCAAATTCATGTTTGTCTTCTAGCCAAATGCGGCGAATTTCGCTCATTTCTTCGAGAGTAATTAGGGTGATGTCGCGCATATTTTCTGGCGCTGTGCGACGGGTTTTTGTTTGCGCTTCTAATAATCGTCTGAGCCAATGTTCCCGCCAATATTTGGTATAAGGGCCAGGTATTGGTACAACAGTTGTTTCCCCATCTTTATTGCGTTCAAATAATTGGACATCTCCCCAAATCCTTCTAAAATCTCTTTTATCCCAATCTTCTTTAATGTCTAATTCATTGCGAATATCCAATAGAGGCTGCATCCATTCTTTCTCTTCATCATTTTGGATCATCGCTTCCATTGATTTATCCTGACTCACCAGCGTGCAAACCCAGCAGCCAAATCGAGAATCACCACAACTAGGAGTAGAAGTATCAACAACTAAAGGACATTCATTATCTGCTGTTGCACCTCGATACAGAGTGAATAAGTCTTTGTTGTTTCCTCCCCAAGGGTTATGCCATTGCATTAAGTAAAGCCATACTTCATCATTACGCCAGTCTTCGATAGGAGTATAAACGAGGGAGTTAATCAAACTCGATCTAGGACTAAGGCGATCGCGCACCCGTCCTTCTTCGTGCTTCTCCATGACAGTCGCACGTTTGGTACTTTCTGCCTTACGCATACCTAAAACAAGAATTACTTCACCATTATCTCGAACCATGTTACGGATAAAGGTATTCGCAGGCTGTATTTTCAGCCGTTCGGTACACCACCGAAATCGCATACGCGGCGCAGGATAGCCTTTGCCAATTAAGTTTACCCAAAAAGTATCTTTAACTGCGGGATAAAGCAGATGGGTTTCAATTGGCATCCCTTTTTCTTTTGCAGCAGATGCGAGCTGCTGCATGGATGTACGAACCCAAGCAGAAACAATTGGATTTTCTACCTGAGTATCTGTTGTAATAACATGGATTGTTTTAGTTCTTTTTTCTGGAGGAAGAGCAGCGATCGCACTCCAAACGAGTTGCAATACTGCACTCGAATCTTTTCCCCAAGATATGCCTAAAACCCAAGGTACTTGGTCTAAACAATACAATTCTTGAATTTCGGTGGTGAGAGCTTGGATATAGTCCACTAACTCTGCTACAGTACGTGCTTGCTGACCTTTATTTTCTGGTTGTTGTGCTGTAGTCATTTCTCCCTACCTCTGGAAATACTGGCGTAGTATTCGGGCAAATAGCATTCCCGGCTACACAGACAAAACTTACTTCTATGGATTGAATAAAAGTTTTTAAAAACTTTACTACTAATATCCATTTTTTTGGATAATTAAACCACATAATATTATTCTGTTTTTAAAATTTAACATGAAAGATAGTGTATCTGACCCCACTGCTGACATCGCTAGAGAGTACCTTGAACGAGAAAACAAGGAAAAGCAGGTATTAGCTTTACTTCTGGAGAAGTTTTTAGGGAGAAAAGATCAGATTCTCGTTCAAAAAACCGAGATGGGTGGTACTGAGGCTTATGTTAGCTCTGTTACCTTGGAATGGTTTGCAGGTCGGGTTCACTTCGCCTCTGGCTTACCTTTGTTTCAAAAAAAGTATAATCCAGAGACAGATAATGTCGAGATTGACGCGGATAGTATTGATGAAATTCAGCAGCGTCCCCTTGATTGGTCACGTCAAGCGCCGCTAGTGCAGTATTTAGCAGCTCGACACAACCATAAGTTTCCGCCGGTGCTGGTAGTAATAAATCAACCGTGGGTGGATAATCCCAAAGCTGTTGAGTGGGATAATGAAGAACGCGCTACAAAGTCTACTACTGATTTCATCCCCCTAGATAAAGACGGTAAAGTAGGTCTGCTAAATATTTCTGAGGATGATGTCACTATTTATGCGTTAGATGGTCAACACCGATTAATGGGTGTACAAGGGTTGATGGAGTTAATCAAAACTCGTAAGCTCCAGCGATATAAAAAAGATAAAGGTGCTGATGACAGTTTTATTACAGTCAATGATTTGATAGAAAAGTACCAAGTAGACCTTGCTTACTTGCAAAATTTACCCAAGGAAAAAATTGGTATTGAGTTCATCTGTGCGGTAGCGGCTGGAGAAACTCGCACCCAAGCGAGGCGGAGGGTAAGATCGATTTTTGTTCATGTCAATCTGATGGCTGCACCCTTGACTAAAGGTCAGCTAACACAGTTGAATGAAGATGATGGTTTTGCGATCGTCGCTAGAAAAATTGCAGTTACACATCCACTATTAGAACAACGACAAGAGCGTAATCCCCGTGTCAATTGGAATAGTGCAACAGTAGCTTCCAATTCTACAGTTTTAACGACTTTGCAAGCTCTGCAAGATATGTCTGAGCGATATTTGGCTCAAAAGTTCCCCCACTGGAAACCTTTAGAAAAAGGTCTGATTCCCATGCGTCCAGAAGATGAAGAAATTGAGCAGGGAATTGAGGAATTTAGAACGCTATTTGATTCTTTGGCTAGTCTTTCTAGTTATAAAATTTTAGAACACGAGGATACACCAGCTTTACGGCGCTTCAGCTTTGAGAAAGATGGAGGTGAAGGAAATATGCTTTTCCGTCCAGTTGCTCAAGTTGCATTAGCGCAAGCTTTGGGAATTTTGGTTTTTAAAAAAGGCTTTTCTCTAGCAGATATTTTTAAGAAACTGCGGAAGTTTGACCAGCAAGGCGGCTTTAGTGGTATGGAATATCCCCAATCTCTCTGGTATGGGGTTTTGTATGACCCAAATAAAAAGCGGGTGCAAGTTGCTGGACGAGATTTAGCAGCGAAGTTATTAATTTACATTTTGGGTGGAGTTCAAGATCACATGGAATCTGCCGAACTTCGTAAGGCTTTGGCAGATGCTAGAACTGTCGAAGATAAAACAATAGGTTTTGATGGCGAATTTGTTGATCCAAAGGGGGTAGGGCTTCCGCCTATTCTTTAAATCTGAAGTTAATGAATACTAAAAACCTACAAAGTTTTCCAAAACAAGCTTTAAAAATAGAAATACTAGTTATTAACGAACTTGCTTTGCAATTGTACTACTTACAAAACGATTTGAGCCTAAAGGATCATGATCGGGACATATAACACGTAGATTAGTTGGATTTATTGCACCTTCAGGATGTCTAGGAAATACGGTTAATTGCCCATTTTCTATAGTCTGATGACAGCCACCTTCATATTCACAGGATCTACGTATAGACAATAGTCGAACAATCCAAAAGGGGTGGGGAATACTCTGTTTTCCTAATTTTGGATGAATTAATGTACGTGGTTTAAGAGAGACATCATACAAAGATACTCGATTACTTTTATGAGAATTACACCATCCACAAGCTAACCGGAGATTATCCTCTTCGTCACCGCCTTTTGAGAAGGGAACAGCGTGATCGACTTCAACACAAATATGACGTTCTTTCAAACCATGTAAGGTCATATAGTCAACGAACAGAGGAAGAGGAGCTTCATTATAGTTTGTATAACCTAAGAACTTATTTTCAGCCCACTTAGTAAATTTATATCCACAAATCCAACAACGTTGTTCAGGGCCGTAGATATCCCATAATAATTTCTTATCATCTAGGCTAGGAAAAATACGTTTTCTAGTCTTTCTACGCTGGATTTCTTTATCAACCAATCTTGCAATATATGTTGAAATTTTATTTCTTTCTTCTTCAGTAATCCCAGAGAAAATAACAGGTACTCTTCTTTGAACGGTTGTAAATATATGAGCATATCCCTGGTTAGAATTAGCAAATAAATCTGGATCACAGATTGATTCGATAAACCACTGCGTCCAGAGTATATGGATATCAGCTCTCAACAAAGTCCCTCGACCACTCATTACAAAATCAGGAACTCTTTGATTGGCTATATTGCTTAAGCATTTAATATCCCAAAACTCTTCCAGTTTATCTGCTGTAGTATTTAGAAAAGAGCTAATTTCTGCAAATTCCATAGTTATATATAAAAAGTCTAAGTACCAAGTGGATCGCGATATTGATTTGATCTTGGTAATCTTTGCGGGTCTTTTCTATACTCTACCCAAAGCTTTGACCATCTTTTTTTGATACCAGGAACATCTTTTTTAACCCCTTTTAGGTTCCAGTCACGGTTAAAATAGTTAGGATCAACGCCTTTCAACCATTGCTCCACAAGAGAGTGGATATCATTTGCACTATCGATGCCAATCTCTCGATCACCAAGAAACTGGAAGAAATCTGCCGCAAGGATAGTCAAAGATGTTTGATTAAAAATATTAGAGCGGGTTGGAGAACCCCAGTAATGGTAAGCTTCATCGTTATTTTGTACTGCTAATTTATCACGTACTGAAGTCCAAAACAAAATAAATACATCTCTCCAACACCCATCAAGTTTATGCCAATAATCAAAAGCACTTTCACATCCTTCAATTTCCCAATTTTCAACAATTTTTGAATCAGGTAAGAACTCACGTCTCCATTTATCAGCATAATCAACACTTTCGTGGAAAAGTTTACCTCCTTTTAAATCACGGAAAATTTTTACTATAGATGAAAGGACATTCCATTTCAGCAGGTCTTTCCTATTATTATTAATTCCTCTATCAACCAAATCATAAAATGGACTTCTTGGATATCTGGTAATAAATGTTACTGCTCTTGACTCTTCAAGCTTAATACCAGCAGCTTCAAGTCTATCTGATACTCTAGTCAATTCTTCGTTAGAAAGACTAGTCGATATAATAGTTCCCAATAGAGAATTTTTTATGGGTGTTGCCTTTTGATTAACTACTACAAATTGAAAAACTTGCTCTGCTGGATCATTATTCATCAGGAGTGAAACTGGAAGTTTACGTGCTACATCAGCTTCTATTCTTCTTTGAGCGTCTTCTGGTTCTAATTGTTTATCTATAATCAATTTTTCTAGTGCATCTTTGTATATATCTTGGTTAACTATTTCTTTGGCTGAGTCAATTGCTGCTCGAAGTCTGTGTTGTCCATCAACAACTACTATAGGACGAAGAAAGGCAATCATTGCATCTTTGGAATAGTCTAAAAACTTGTCATTATCAAAAGTATCTTTTATTTCTTCTAGTACATAGATATAAGCTGCAATCTCTTGCCAAAAATCTAAAATATGAGACTCATCATTTAATGAAAGTCCTAAATTGCTATCATCATCTGTTTCCTCAAGAGTCTCTTCTTCATTTTCATCAAATGTATCTTGATTATTACGAGCAATTTGTGTAATTTTTGCACGTTGTTTCAGTTCTCTTGTCATTTTTTCGGGAACTAGTTGATTGGCAAGATCAGGCACTCTCACTTCTAAATCTGCTTTTACTCTTTTAAGTAATTTCAGTAAACTCAATTTCTCTAATAACTCAGCGTTGATGGTTAAAAATCCTTGCTGAATACTCTCACTATCATTACTATGTATTTCACTAGCTTCAAATTTAATAAGCGATTCATTAGGTTGACGCAACGCACACAGTAAAGGATTCTGAATTATATTTTTTTCATTACGATAAAATTCACTTATTTCTTTAATACGTTTACTGTTTTCTTCTCTTTGGAAACCAGTAGTTTCCTTAGATTGTGCCCCAACTTTCTTTTTCTGCGGTACTCCTGCCCAAAGATCAATCTCTATTGCAGAAGCGGCAAAAAGTACCAACCAATCACCAGAATTTGTTTGTTTTATACGAACAGCTTTATATTTAAAACTATGCATATTTTTTCCTAATTATATAAAACGGCTTAAGTCAAAATTTGTTTCTTCTTGTAGCGTTTCATTGAATCTTTCAGCCATCAAAATTAGAAGCAGCCTTTCTGAATAGTCTACTGCACCTCTTAACTCATTTTGTAATATTTCAAGTCCACCATTAGCATATTCTTCAAACATACGAAGGCGTTGATTTTCATATTTTTCGTTTTCATAAGATAAAATATTAAGTTCTTTAGCTTCAACAATTGCTAGTAGCTTGATTACCAAATCATATCCCTTAATTAAGAAATGTTCTTGTCCAATTGGCGACGGTTCTCTTTTAGAAATTTCCCCCAAAGCCACCCGCTTTTTATGCTTGACACCTAAAGCCGCTGCAAACACAATCACATCAGCATAGGTTTGAAACGGCCCTGTTCCACCATCTGAAGACGTTAATGTTAAGTCCTTGACTAACTCAGCTTTATCTTTAGCTACCCTGATTCTGCCAGTTTCCACCATTGTTTTAATATCTAACGTGTAGCTATCTTAACCGAAAATTAAAAGCGCTCACACTTGTTAACGCATTATTTTATACTAGAATGCAAGCGATCGCTAAATAAACAAATTATCCACTAACATAGTCCATCCTGGTATTGCGGGTTCAGCTTCAGCCACCTCATTACGACCATAGACTTGCGGTTTTTCAGGATTACTAGCACGATATACTCTAATAACTTCCTCTTTGAGTACATCTACATCCCAAACTACCAACGTACCAGCAGCAAAATAATCACGGCGTTTAATAGCCATATCTTTCTCAGCCTTATCACCGTAATCATTCTCACTTCGCACCTCAGCAGCAAACATAGGCGCACCATTAAGAAACTTCCCGCCTGTAGGTTTACCAGTATAAAACGCAGCATCAGGACTTAGAGAACGGCGGTTAGGGAGATTGACAATAAAACCTACATTATCAGGCAAAGCATAACCACTTTTTGTCAGACGTTCATAATCCCGTAAACTTGCATAAATTTCACCACCTGCACGTCCTGGTAAAAATCCAGTTGGAGACATCAGCATCAATTTCCCATTGACAATCTCTGCTTTACAATTGTCAGGTAAGTGGTACAAATCTTCAATAGTTGCTTCAGTTTTAATACTCATAAAACATCCTCTATTTAATTAGGGATAATCTCAATTTTATATCTTCTCTTCGCTCTGCTTCTTCTGCGCCTCTGCAATTCGTTTCTCTTACAGTTATTTTTAGATCAATAAACCATGCGGTAGGGACACAGCATTTCTATACCTTTAAGACAGATATGGTTCAAATGTATGAAAACTGCTGTAATTACTTATCCCGTTCAACCGCGATAATTTCAGTATATTCATACTCGTTTGGACTTTGTTTCACTAAAGGATATCTTTCTCCACCCAACTCAATATAATCTTGTTCACAATCCGGCTTAGATGAATAATATGCAAGCACATATTCTCTACCGATTCTATTTGTCATTTCTGCTTCTACTTCACCTCGCCACTGAGTCTTAGTAACTAAAACTATCAACTGATTCGCTAATTGGGGAATTGTTTTAGCAATGTGTCGCCGCGAATTCTCATCTAAACTACCAAACGGCGAATCCATTACAATTGGGAAAGTACTACTATCGGGAATCATCATCATTTTGCGTTTCTCACTCCATTCCCTTACTTTGTCAATGATGCTGGCAATAAAGGATAAACTGAGAATTTGATTCTCGCCCGTGGATGCTGCAACTGGTGCTTCTATTCCTGTAGTATTTTCTATTAACGTCAGTTCATATTTTTCACTAATTTTAGGAATGTATGGAGTTACAGAAATCTCTGTGAATATTTCTTGTACTCGCTTTTCTAGTTGCAGGCGAAATTGTTGCTCTTGACGATTTCTAACTTCTGTCAACCGTTCGATTGCATCTTGAGTGGCGTTAATTCGTCGCTGTACTAAAGTTTGCTTATCTTCATTCAGCTTTTGTTTAGCGATTTGTTTGTTTAAACCTTCAATTTCAGTTTTGAGTTGAGCAATTTGCTGCTGATTTGCACCCTGTTCTCGATTTAATTCATCAATTTTACTTTCAATTTCATCTAAGCGTTTTTGTAAGCTGCTAATTTCTTCATTAGCATCTTTTCGCAACCGTTCTTGAATATTGTCTAAATCGCCTTCAATTTGAGATATGCTTTGCCTTAACTGATTAATCCTAGTTTGTTCTCTATCAACTTCTTTCCAAAATCCTATCGCTTGTTTATCAATTTCATCTACTTGTGCACTCATCCGAATTACAGTTTCTTCCACCGCTGAAGAACCTACTTTGTTTAACCATGTACTTACATGAGTATGATAATGATTACCCTCGTGTAATTCTGTACCACAAATACAACGTTGAGAGTTGAGTAAATCATTCACAAATTCTCTTGAAATTCCTGATGTCAATTCGCCGCGTTGCTTCAAATCATTAATAATTTCTCGAAACTGCACTGTAGTTTCTAAAAGTAAAACTGTGTAACCTCGTGCAGAAATAACTTTTTTCAGTGCTTCTTTCGTCTTTTTATATTCTTCTTGATTTACCGTCTTCTGTAATTCTAAATCCTGCCATCTTTCTTGCAACTCCTTAGCAGCGCTCAGTTCTCGTAACCGATTACTTGTTTCTTTTTTAAAAGTTTGTTGATGTTCTAACTCTTCTTTAATTTCAGTTTGCCGTTTGGTAATGCGTTCACGCTCTCGTTCTATCTTTTCTTGCTGTCGTAATAGTTGTTTAATTTCAGAATCACCAATAGCTTGTAACTCATTTTCTAGAGTTTTTTTAGCATCTCCCAAATGTCTGATAGAACGGTTGATGACTTCCACACCCAAGAAAATTTTTGTAGCTTCAGCAATTTCAGCTTTTTTATCAGAACGAACTATTTCTTCAATTCGCTCGCCGTCAAAGAAAAAATATTGATGTAAAGTAGCGGGTAAAATTTGATTAATTATATCGTCTGGTTGCTGAATTGGAATATTCCATTTACCATCATCTGCACCAACCCACATGGTTAATTGAGTTTTGCCAGCGTCAAAATCACCTTCATTTTTATAACCCCGACAGGCGCGTTTAACTCGATAGCGTTTACCTTCATGTTCCCAGCCAATCTCTACCCAACATTCTACAGCTTGACCTTTTTGAGCTTCTGCGATCGCACGCTTATTTACTAACTGTTCTATCGATGCAAATGCTGCACTAAATTTCTCATATAATACCCAAGTAAAGGCATTCAGTAAACTAGTTTTTCCAGAGCCATTATTCCCATGAATAATCGTTGTGTTGTGAACATCTCCACCAGCTAAAAGCATCTCTGGTGTCGTACCATAAAAGGAGCGAAAGTTGCATAGCTTGATTGAAGTCAGCTTCATCGCACCTCTTCCTTAATAATGTCCAAAATATTATCATTTATATGGCTGTTAATCTTTTTATCTAGTCTACCTTTTTCCAGTTTCCATACCCGCTCAATAATTCGCCGTACCTCTAGGGGAGCACTGGTTATTGGTTCTTGCACATCATCGATATTGGCATCTTGTGACATCTTCAGTTTGGAAATATAGTTTTTCTATATTTTAATCTTTAGTAGTGCATTTACCTCCGTAAAGCCACTGTTAGCGTGTCTGGATAGCAAAACTATTTTTTCAAATTTATAATTTTCTTTGAAAAAGACTTTATTCTTGAATTGTCTTCTGATATTATTAATATTAATAGCTTAGATTATAATGGAATGTAAGTAAAATTTTTAAAATCACTTACATTCCATTATAAAGTTTATAATTTTATTATTTCATACTTAATATTTCTTTTTTCAAAACTCGAAAAATTTTACAAAAAAATACAACTATTATATAGTTCATCATCAAATATCTAATAAACCATATCGCTTTTGTAAATCAAGTAACTTCATTCTTGCTTCCCCTGCATTATCAGCTAAATCAGCAAACTCCACAAAGCGACGCAATTCCTTTTTCAACAAATTACGCTCAACTTCTATAGTTTCTCTATCTAAATCTGGTGGTAAAACAATCATGTCAAATATTGTTGCGCGTTCCTTAGCCGGATGAGGACGTAAAACTCGCCCCCGTCGCTGAATAAATTGGCGAGGATTACCAGAACTTGATAGAATCACCGCAGTTTGAATTGCTGGAATATCAACACCTTCATCTAAACAACGAATTGCCACCAAACCTTGCAACTCTCCACTTTCAAATTGATGCCGTAATATTTCCCTTTCTTGTAAAGTTGTTTGTGCTGTATAGGTGCTTACCTTATACCCTAAATCCACTCCGAGAATCTTAGCAACAGCCTTAAGTTGGCGTAGCGATGAACGTTGTCCCGCCTCTTGAGAACCATCACCACAATAAAAAAGTGTGTGAGTAGTTTCGCGGCGAGTACTCATTAAATCTTGCAAAGCGGTTAATTTCTTTTCTGCCGCACCAATTAACCTTGCTCTTTGCATCAATAATGGCTTTAAATCTTCATTGTTTTCAAAGTTTCCTGCTTGTCCATTGTCTCGCTCTCTATATAGTAATGATCGCCCAATTTTTTTAGTTAGCTTTAAATAAGCAATACTTTCTGCCTCAGTTAATTCCACTAACACCGGATAATAGAGATAATGTACCAAAGCACCTTGAGCGATCGCATCCTTCAAAGTAAACTCTGGCTGAAGAACTGGGCCGAAATAATCAAATAAAGATTGCGTACCAAAATCATCAAAATATCTCTCTGGTGTGGCAGATAAAGCCAGTCTCAACCCCACACTGCGCGGCAAACTTTCTTCTAATTTTGGTGCGCCTAAATTATGCGCCTCATCACCAATAATTAAAGTTTTGGCAGGAAAATATTTGAGTTGAGATATAAACCCATCTCCAATTAAAGTCGAGTTGGTAGTAATCACAGTCACAAACTGTTGAGAACCAGAACGCAGATTATAAATTTGGGTAGAAAGTTGACTTTGCCAAGTACGTAAATTCTCAAAAGCTAAAATCGGTTGCAAATTAAATTTTTCACATTCTCGCGCCCATTGGGTAACGAGATGACGATAAGGACACACTACCAACAGAACTTGTAAATTAATCTGTTGGTAGAGTTCACAAGCGATCGCTAATGCAGTAATAGTTTTACCACTACCAGTAGCCATTTTCAGCGTCCCTCTGCCATTGTTGGTAAACCAGCTAGTGATCGCTTGGCGCTGATATTGCCGCAATTGCAGAGACAGAGGCATTCTTGGGCATCCTGGTAATGGTTGCGGAGTGTAATAACTGCCCTTACTTTCCCTTGCAAACGGTAATTTCAACCGGAAAGTGGGCAGTTGCTGCACTGGATTTTTCGTCAGGTACATATTTATTTAGTCATTAGTCATTAGTCGTTGGTCATCCGTACTTATCTTTCCCATTCCCTATTCCCTATTACTCAGTTGTAACCACGCCAAACACCAATGAGTGAACCTTGCACCTGCACTTGCTGAGCCATGACTTCAATGGGATTATACTTAGAATTTGCTGGTTTGAGGGTAACACGATCGCCTTGGCGAAAAAAACGTTTTAATGTTGTACCAAATCCATCTACTCTGGCGGCGACGATAGTACCATTTTTCAAATGATTTGGTTCTGCTACTGGACGCAGAAATACCACATCGCCATCAGCAATTAAATCTTCAATCATGCTATCGCCAGCTACCCGCAAAGCGTAAGTTTGGGGAGGTAAATCGAAATTAGAAAAGTCTAAATGATCTACAGCATCAGTAAACGGTTCTATTAAACCACCAGCAGCGATCGTGCCCAAAATTGGTACACCTTGTTTAACAGGACGCAAAATCCGAATCGTTCGCGCTTGGCCTTCTGTCCATTCTATATATCCTTTAGTCCGTAAATGTTCTAAACGACTTTGAATTGGTGCTGGTGACTTCAGGTTCATTGCTTGCATCATTTGCCGAATAGAAGGCGAATGCTGGTACGATCTGATGTATTCTGCCAACCATTCGTAAAGTTCTTGTTGAGCTTCCGTTAGACGTTCCATAAATTTGCGGTAAGTAATTATAAATGTCTCTAGAACATTAGTACTACAAAAAACTCCCTATAACAAGAGAAAAGTAAAAATTATGAAAGGCAAAAGCAAGAATATTGTCTTTTCTTTTACCCATTTCTTTTGAATTTTTTACAAATATAAGTAGTCAAGAGTCAACTCTATACTCGCCATTCTGACTCTTAACTCCTGTACAGACAAGGGTTAATCGCGTCTCTCCTAACTCTTAACTCCTTTCATTCTGCCCCTAAAATACTTGCAAGTAAAGCCTTTTGAGCGTGGAGGCGATTTTCTGCCTGTTCCCAAACTCGTGATTGGGAACCTTCTATAACTGCCTCGGTAATTTCTTCACCGCGATGGGCTGGTAAGCAGTGTAAAACAATTGCCTCTGGATCGGCAAGACTTAATAGCTGCTCTGAAATTTGATAAGGCTGGAAAATTGGCATCCTGTTGTCTGCTTCTGCCTCTTGCCCCATACTCGCCCAAACATCAGTGTAAAGTACCGCAGATTCCTTAGCAGCTAATTCTGGATCGTGAGTGACAAGGACTTCAGTTTTGTGATTAGCGATCGCTCTTGCTTGCTCTATAATCCTAGAATCTGGCTCATATCCACTAGGAGTAGCAATTCTAACATTCATCCCCACCAAAGCACAGCCCAACATCAGAGAATTAGCAACATTATTTCCATCACCCACGTAGGTTAAAGTTAACCCAGCAAGAGTGTTAAAGCTTTCTTGAATCGTCAATAAATCAGCTAATACCTGACAAGGGTGTTCTGCATCGGTAAGCGCATTAATTACCGGAATCTTGGCATAGTGAGCAAAAGTTTCCAAATCCTGCTGGGCAAAAGTGCGAATTGCCAAAATATCCAGATATCGATCTAATACCCGCGCTGTATCCTGCAAAGGTTCCCCACGACTAACTTGAGTGACATTAGGGTTGAGATCAATTACCTGTCCACCAAGTTGGTACATCGCCACAGTAAAACTTACCCGTGTACGAGTTGAAGCTTTGGAGAACAACAACCCCAAAACTTTATTACACTGCAACTTCAACTGTTGTGATTTAAGTTGAGTTGCCAATTGCAGGAGTTCTTGAAGTTCCGTAGAACTGATGTCCGTTAAACTTAATAAGTCTCTTCCGAGCAATGCTGCCATGCTTGTAATCTGTAAAAAATAATTATATATTTCTGTTCCTTTATTCAGCTGTGCCAAGAAAATATAGTTTTAGAACTGATTAGGTATTTTTGGGTTCAGCCCAGGATTTGAGTTAGCTTTTAATATGAATATTAATTTATCAACTTTCTTAGTGATTCTGAATCACTGATTTTTTCTGGATCTTCACAATGGCAACGTCAGACAAAACTATCTATGCGTACACAAGCAGCGATATTGCTGAAATTTCTGGTCTTTTAGCCTAATTTCTGATGAGGCAGCTATTTTTTATTTATAGCTAGACAAATAAATAAATTAATGGTAGTATGATAAATTGAATTATGGTTGCTAATTAAGAGTAATCGTCAAACGTGCCAGCATAGCACAGTGGTAGTGCATCCGACTTGTAATCGGAAGGTCGCGAGTTCAAATCCCGCTGCTGGCTTTATATACACTTACAAATTATATGTAATTTGCAAATTAATGTCGTTTTTGGCAAATTAATTTTGTGGAGGCATTTTTTGGACTCAATTTAATTATGCTAACTTTTCGCAAATTAGTGTCGCCGAATTGTTTGGAATTAAGTATCAAAATAATATTATAGGACTTACGCATTAACAGAATAGTAAAATAATGTATTGAAATACAAGAGTCGTCTAGTTATTAGGTATCGGACAAAGAGAAATCAGCAAACCATCGACAGCACAATGCAATCTGGAACATTACACTCTATTTCTGCTATTAGAACCAAAACATGGACGATGTTGTAGATTAGCAAAGATATTGGCAAAAGTGTCACATGACAGTGTGAACAGGTTTTTGTTGTAGAGAGAGATACGAACCGAAAGATTTATTTGATACAGTCAAATAAATCATTAACCTAGTACAGCACGGCGTAAATAGAGATACCATTCACAATCAGGGAAAAGCTTACAACACAAGCTTTTTGACTTTTGACTTCCGCCTTGCGGTACTACTGGTTTGTCTCATTAGATTTTGTTTTCTAATTTTTTAGATCCTCCTTAGCCTGCTTTTTAAAAGGGGACTAGGAAGGATCTAAAGATTTGATGGCAAATTTAAAAACATACTCTAGATTTTCTGCTGAAGTTGGGGCTGTGGGGTAGCACGGAGAGAGAAGGGAGAAAATTTCACCTTGTCCCCCTCATCCCCCTCGGCTCCTCTTCTTCTAGACTGTGGGGGTCAAAGATTGTACCCTTGGTTCCGATTGCCAGTCTAAAGGATTCCAAACTCGATCTTCCAGCGCCATCTGCTCAATTAAACTTGCAAGTCTCAGAGCTTTGAGAGCTTGTTCACCACCTACTGAAGGTTGATTGCCACCGTGTACACAGTTGACAAAATGTTCTAATTCTGCACTTAGTGGTTGAATATTGCTGGTGTAAACTTTTTCAATTACACCATCTTGTTTATAAAGTACTTGTCGGTGGTCGGTGAGAGAATTGGCAGCCATTTGTCGGTGAATCAAAATTTCATTCTTGAGAAAATCTGCCTCAGTAAATGAATTTTTGCAATGGGCAACAATTTGGCGAATTTTGCGGTGGGTGACTTTACTGGCAGTCAGAGTAGCAACAATACCATTGGCAAAGCCCAAGGTGGCGGTTACGTAATCTAAATAACCAGAGTCTAAGGAGCGAGTACCGCTAGCAGTCAATTTCGTTACTGGGGAAGCAGCTAATTCCAAAAGTAGGTCGATGTCATGGATCATTAAATCCAGCACAACTGAAACATCGTTTGCTCGATCTGAGTAAGGACTCATTCTGTGGGCTTCTAGCGCCAGTAATTCCTCTGTTTTTAGAACTTGGCTCAGTTCTTTAAAAGCTGGGTTAAAACGCTCAATATGACCTACTTGCAGGATACACCCAGACTCAGCTGCGGCATTTACTAAAGACTCTGCCTCAGAAATACTGGCTGCGATTGGTTTTTCAATCAAAACATGAATTCCCGCTAACAGACAGTTGATGCCCACGGCATAGTGCAGACGGGTGGGAACAGCTACACAAACTGCTTCCACAAGGGGTAGCAGATCGCAGTAATCTTCAAAAAAACGCACCTTGTACTTGCTGGCAGTTTCTAATCCTCGCTCGACATTAATATCTGCCACTCCGACTAGTTCAACATCTTTCATTGAACTCAGCACGCGAGCGTGGTGTTGTCCCATGTTACCCACTCCAATCACGCCTATGCGGATTGGTCGTGGCTGGTTGCGCTGTGTATATAGATTCGGTTCTGCCACTGACATGCTATTTTGCACTATTATTCTCTCCTCAACCACCAAATTTAGAGACGCTACGGCCGTTGGCGTTTATACTCGAAAGCCGGTTACGATCCGTCTAAAACCATCCAGATGGTAACATAGAGCCTATGTTTATGAAGAATTTCAAAGTTTGTGATCGGTTCCCGTAATCCAAATATCTTTTGTATAGATATTTCGAGTTTGCTTTGGATTTTACACTTTCTACAAAAATATATGTATTTTTATTAACTTTAAAAATTTCAGTAAGATTTAAGTATAAATTCTCCTTTGCATTGCTTTTTGGCATCTTGTTAAGGTTTGATGCAGTGATTTGAAATCCAAAATTTGCAACCGAGATGAAAGCTGTAATTCTGTTATCTGGGGGATTGGACTCTTCCACAATTTTGTACAAAGCTCAAGCTGATGGCTGTGAATGTCATGCTATTTCCTTTGATTATCAGCAGCGACATCGACGAGAGTTACAATCAGCACTCAGTGTCGCTCAAAAAGCTGTGATCACAAAACATCAGGTAGTTAACTTTGACTTACGACGATGGGGCGGTTCGGCCCTTACTGATAATGCCATTGATTTACCCCAGGAACGATCGCTGGATGAAATGTCTCAAAATATTCCTGTAACATACGTTCCAGCTCGTAATACCATCTTTTTAAGCTTTGCTCTTAGTTACGCCGAAGCGATCGCCGCAGAGCGTGTCTATATCGGCGTTAATGCCCTGGATTACTCAGGATATCCTGATTGTCGCCCCGACTATATCCAAGCAATGCAAGAAGTTTTTCGCTTGGGAACTAAACAAGGGCGTGAGGGACGACCAATTAATATTGTTGCACCCCTAATCAACCTGAAAAAAACCGAAATCATCCAACTGGGGAACCAATTGGGAGTTCCTTGGGAACTAACTTGGTCTTGCTATACTGGTGGAGATGTCGCCTGCGGTGTGTGTGATTCTTGTCGCTTACGGCTAGCAGCTTTTGCCGAATTAGGACTTGTCGATCCACTGGCGTATGCATAGTAGAGGCATTGGCAAAACAGGGCATTGAGAAGAGACAATGTGGAGACTTTGTTCAATAATTCCCTCTTGTCCCCCTTGTCCCCCTTGTCTCCTCATCTCCTTTACTCCCCTGCTCCTCTGCTCTCCCCTCTTCCCCTAACCGTCGCAGTTGAATTTGATGTAGGCGTGGGCCAACAATCGATACCACGGTGAATTCAAGATTTTGATAACAAAAGGTTTCGCCTTTGGCAGGAATTTTCTGTAACTCATACAGCAAAAAGCCCCCTAGTGTTTGGTATTCTCTGGTCAGGGGCAAATTGAGATGCAAAACTTCGTTGAGGTCTTCAATGTTGATTTGTGCTTGCACCAAAAATTTTTGCTCATCTAACATCTGAATTAGTAAGTCTTCACTGCTTTCAAGTTCGCTGGGATCGCCAATAATTTCGGCAATCACATCTTTAATTGTCACTAGTCCCACAGTAGAGCCAAATTCATTGACTACCATAACCATAGCGGGTTTCTCTTGCTGCATCATGGGCAAAAGTTCACTCAAGGGCGTGTGTTCTGGAACAAACCGAGCGGGACGCATCCAAGGTTGGATCTGTGTCTCTAAACTGAGCTTTCCTACAGCCAGAGGTTGTGCTAAATCTTTAAAATAAACAATACCGCGAACATCGTCCAAAGATTCACCAATCACAGGATAGCGAGAGTAACCAGTAGAAGCCATTTCCCTGAGTAATGTCTGGAAGGTAGCATCTTTTGGTAGTGTGATAATACTGGTGCGGGGGATCATCACATCTTGGGCCATGACATCCCCAAACTCAAAGACATTATTGAGCAGTTCTCGCTCTGCACGCTGTAAACCAGTAGATCCCCATTCTGTAGAGATAATCAGTTGCAATTCTTCGGGAGTCACAGGCGGTCGCCAGCCTTGACCTGTGTATTGGATACCAAAAATCCGCAAAAAGCAACGAGTTGATTGGTTAAGAATCCAGATGAAGGGGCCAAAAAAACGCACGATCGCTTTTACGGGAGGCCCCAAAAACCTCGCTAGCTGTTCTGAGTACAGCATGGCTAAGGATTTGGGACATAGTTCTCCGATCACAATTTGCAAATAGGCAATCAAGAAAAAGGCGATAGGAATTGATAGGGAATGGGCGAGGAAGGCAGTCATCCCACCTGGTAAAGGCCAGGATCTTAACCAAGCATTCACCAGCACAACAATCGTACTTTCACCAATCCATCCCAGTGCCAAACTAGAGAGGGTAATGCCTAGCTGGGTGGTAGATAGCAGTCGGTCAATACTGCGTTGTAACATTTCTACAGCGATCGCTGGAATATCTCCAGCCTTAACTAGCTGGTGAATACGCGATCGCCGTACGCTCACCATCGAAAACTCCGCCGTCACAAAAAAGGCATTTATGGCAATCAGTAGTAACACTGACAACAACCGCAGCACCACGTCTATCAAACTTAAATTAGGAAAACCACTCACCGTCAAAGCTCGTGTAAAACTCACGCCCTCCATTTAGGGGGATTAGGGAATGGGTATCGGGGATTGAGTATTGGGAAGAATTCAGTCCCCAGTCCCCAGTCCCCAGTCCCCAGTCCCCAGTCCTTTCCTACCTTTCTACAGGAATATTCGATGCCTCTAGCTTCAATTGTTGAGCGGGATAATCAGTCAGAGCAAGTGATATTTTCTTGACATCATCAAGTAAAGCTGTAGGAATGCTCACTGTACCTGAAAATACTGGCCCATTTACAGGTAATTCTGTTGGTAAACCCTCTGTACTTGCACTCAGGGTTCGTCCTTTGTCATCGGTAACATCTAAAAAACTATACAAGAAGCGCACAGAATCTTTACCTTTGTTCTGCATTTTCACTTTCAGTAGCAAATCACCACCAGAGTAGCGGGCAGATTGCACAGTCATTGTTACACCCTGACTTTGGGCAGTAACCGGAAAACCTGGCAGGGGTTTTTCTTCAACTACTTCTGGGGATTTTTCCTCTGGCTTTTGCTTGCTGCTATTGGTTTCTTCATCATCTTCCTCTGGCTTTTCCGATTTAGCAGCTTTGGTCTTACCCTCAATTCGTGCTTTGACGATTTTCAGAATCTCTTCCTCTTTTAATAGCACTAACCCTCCCTGTTGGGAATTATTTGCCTTATTGCTGGCGAATTTGGTTGTCGGACGCCCATCTGGTGTAGTTACGCCTTTAAGTGCTGAACTTCCCAGTTCAAAGCCCAAAAAAGCGCTCACGGAACCTGCTCCCATCATCAGAATTAACAAAATCAAAGTAAGAAGTACAGTAGAATTTATTTTCATCGCTGACAAGCTATCACAATAGAATGCTGGTCTATTTAAGAATAGTGAAGCTTTTGACCTCAATCCTTAAAGGAACTTAATCAATATTAGTTTGCACTATATTTACGATCAAATTATGTAGTATAAAAATCTGGTAAATTATTGTCCAGTGTTTATGGGTGGAAAATCTGTGATATAATTACGGAATTGGCTAAACTCAGTGCAGAAGCTATTTTTATTACTCTAAAATTAGCAAATAAAGTTGACCTAAGAGTTGAAGTAATTTACTCGTAGCAACCCACAAACCAACAAAACAAGCGCCTTTGGCCGATTGGGGAGGCAACGAACTCATAATTCGTCTTCAGGCTGGTTCGATTCCAGCAGGGCGCACTGAATCATCAAAAAGTAGTAATACAAGGGCATTGGGATTAGGGGAGAGGTGACAGGTGATAGGAAATAATCTGTACCCTATTCCCTTGTGACTCCCCACTCCCAAATCTTACCGAGATGGTAAAGTTTCAAACCGGAATTCAGTTCCGACTTTAAGTTTGTTGCTATAGCGAGGAGACATCATTAGCGATGTGTCATAAGGATTTGGTAAATCAGGAGTACGAATATAAGGATCGTTGCCAACTTGCTGAATCAGGGCATCATGATATAAAGTATTAACCAACTCGGCATCGCGGGCAATTTCATTTTCTGGGAAGGAACCACCGAAACTAGAACCAAATCCGAGAAATGAGTCTAGTTGACGCTTGAGGCTGCCATTTTCGTAGAAATTGCGATCGTGACTAAAATAGGCTCGTTCAAATACATCACTCGTAGTTTCAGAATTGGGTGTTGCCGTTTGAGCAAATGCAATAGAGGGAAAAGCAATACCAGCAGTAAGCAGTACCAATAAACCGCCAAAGATTTTAAATTTTATACGCACGTTTCTGACTCCTCAACTTTTGCTTTGGGCGAATCTTAATTTATGCTGAAGTTCAGAACTCTGATGAGTTCAACCTTTGGTGTAGCACAACTTTTAATGTTTTGTAATGACGTATCCTACTGAAACTCTTACCAACTCAGATATTTGGGCAACCACTTCTGATTTGACCACTTTGCGCTATAAGTTACTAGATTTATTTTGCCAACTTGCTTATCAAGAGGGTGATTTTCTCCTCTCTTCTGGGCTGCGTAGTTCTTATTACGTCAATAAAACGCAGGTAACACTTCATCCTCAAGGTGCTTTGGCAGTTGGACGGTTACTATTTCCTTTATTACCTGTAGATACACAGGCTGTAGGTGGTTTAACAATGGGGGCTGACCCAATTGTGACAGCAGTGAGTGTAGTTTCTGTTTATGAAAACCGCCCAATACCAGCGCTGATTATTCGCAAGGAAGCCAAGGGTTATGGTACAAGAGCTTATATAGAAGGCCCCAGTTTACCAGAGGGCGCAAAAGTAGTAGTTTTGGAAGATGTAGTAACAACTGGGCAATCTGCTCTAAAAGCAGTTGAGCGTCTTAAATATGCAGGTTATACCGTAAATCAAGTAATTTCACTGGTAGACAGAGATCAAGGGGGAGGTGAGTTGTACCAGTCAGCAGGGTTGAAGTTTGAAACTTTGTTTTCGATTCGGGAAGTTCAAGAACGCTACCGACAACTTGCGAATTCATAAATAAAAGGAGATAAATATGCAAGCAACTATATCTACAAAACTAACACAAGAAAAAGTTGAGAAAGCTGTGAACGCAATTCTTGAAGTACTAGGAAAACCAGAAAACGATTTACACCACAAAGTGTTAACAGCTTTTCAGAATGGCGATCATCAAACTGTAAAGAGACTGGCATCTACCAACCTGACTGATTATTATTGCAAAGCTTTGGGATACCTGGGAGGAGCGCTGAAGCTTACTCCAAACACAGATACTATTTTGGCAGAATCGGCTCGTAATGCAGCTGAATTTGTGAAAGAAAAAGCATTGCAACACCTTGGTATTAAGATCGCTGATGCTTTGAATTAACCAATGCAATGAGCTTGTGCGATCGCTCTAAAATAAATCAAAAAATCCTTCTGAAAAACTTTTCAAGAGGGTTTGTGTAAGTACCTATTGTGGTCGTCGCAACAAGACAAAAAACTACAAGCAAATTCTAGTCAGGAAGATCCTTGTCTTTCAACAAAAGCCAGCAGGAGGATTTGAACTCGTGACCTTCCGATTACAAGTTGGTTGAGGACGGGATAGAGGCAGGAGAGGCAGGAGAGACAGAAAGGTGGGGAATGGGGCAAGAACTCGCTTTGTTGCTCATATCCTCTAGCCCTTTCAAGGTGAGCATATGTACTATCAGAGTTTTGACGGCATTTCAGGCATCGACTGCAATTGAACAAAGAAATGCTGCATTCAACCCCAAATTTTTGGACTGTAAATTTAAGTGATCGCATCCTCGAAATTAGGAAAATTGGTTGAAATTGAATGTTTTCATGTAGTACAAACGTTCACCTTGAAAGGGCTAACTGTAGGACTTACGCATTGACAGAATGGTAAAATAATGTATCAAAATACAAGAGTTGTCTAGTTATTAGATATCGGACAATTAGAGAAATCAGCAAACCATCGACAGCACAATGCAATCTGGAACATTACACTATATTTCTGCTATCAGAACCAAAACATGGAGGATGTTGTAGATTAGCAAAGATATTGGCAAAAGTGTCATATGACACTGTATACAGGTTTTTGTTAAGAGAGAGATACGAACCAAAAGAAAGCGATTAAAACACACATATTTTGCTCACTTCAAGCATGTGTTAGGTTAGAAAAAATGCGCTCTGATAAGATGATTTCTAATTGGTATGAATTACAAAGAAACTTATTCACTGTTGTTATACGTAAATACATTGTGGACAATCTCACTCATACTTGTGCTGTCTAGTACAGATAGATGAGATTTTTTGTCAATGCGTAACTCTTATACCCTTTAAAAAAGCTAAAGCTGAATTTAGTAACAAGACTAGTCCAGCAATTTCAGGAATTGACTCAATGCTTGAATGGATAACTAATACTATCAACTATTTTGGCTATTGGGGAATTGCCCTACTAATGTTTTTAGAAAATCTTTTTCCCCCCATTCCTTCAGAATTGATTATGCCACTGGCTGGATTTACAGCAAGTCCATATCAACCAGGAGGGGCAAAGCTGAATATCATTGGTGTGTTTTTCGCAGGACTTTTGGGTTCTGTATTGGGCGCGCTTATTTGGTACTATCCGGGTAAGTTTTTGGGTGAAATTCGTTTGAAAACTTGGGCTGACAAGTATGGCAAATGGCTGGCTATATCCAGTAAAGACATCACCAAGGCCAAAGAGTGGTTTGACCAACAAGGTAGAACAGCAGTATTAATTGGTCGTCTTATGCCAGGAATCCGCACCTTGATTTCTGTTCCTGCAGGTATTAGCAATATGCCTTTGCTACCATTTTTGTTTTACACAACATTCGGTAGCGCTGCTTGGGTAGGTTTGTTAACATACTCAGGATACATATTGGGTAGTCAGTATGAACTTGTGGACAAGTACCTTGCTCCTGTATCCAAAATCGTACTTGGCGGTTTGGTTCTAGCATTTGTTTTCTGGATATTCAAGCGCCAGTTAAGACGCACTAGAAGATGAAACACGGACGGTTTTGGTTTGAAAGCAGTGAAAGCAGGGGTTACATCTGGCCAAAATTCGCCTACACTATGCCAAATAATACTAGATGTGCGTTGGCAAAGCCCACCAGAGGTATCGCCGGAATTAATTTTTGGCGTATTTCTAGCTACACTTGACGCAACCTAGAATTTCTGGTTGCTCGCATTTTTGTAAGATGAGCATGACAACTTTTTACAGTTAAGTTTGAACTAGGAGCTTTCATGACAGACCAACCTTCCGCAGCTACCCCAATCAATGCCGCTGCTATACCCATGAATAGGCAGCCATTGGCATCGACTCCCATAAATGCTGTTAATAATAATCCTCCTTCCGGTATCAAGCCAGGCGGTATTCCAGGGAAAACCATTCTCAGTGTTGATTTAGGCAGAACTTCCACAAAAACTTGTGTGAGTCGCGAACCAGGCAGTGTAGTGTTCGTACCTGCCAACGTCAAGCAGATGTCGATAGAACAAGTACGCGGTGGTGTTTTTGAAGCCAGAGCTACTGACCCCTTAATGGATTTGTGGCTGGAGTATCAGGGAAATGGATATGCTGTTGGTCAACTGGCAGCCGATTTTGGGGCGAATTTAGGAGTTGGACAATCTAAAGTAGAAGCTGCACTGGTAAAAGTATTAGCAAGTGCTGGCTACTTCAAACTCAGAGATGATATCTCAGTTGTACTGGGTCTGCCTTTTCTTTCCTTAGAGCAATTTGAAAAGGAAAAAGCACAGTTAATTAGCCAAGTCGGTGGCCCTCATGTGTTGAACTTCCGAGGCGAATCTATATCGCTGAACGTCAGTAAGGTATGGGTGATGCCAGAAGGCTACGGCAGCTTGCTGTGGTCTGAAGCTCAACCCAAGAAAAACCCTGGCAGTCCCGATTTTACAAAAATATCGGTGGCGATCGTCGATATTGGACATCAAACTGTCGATCTTTTGATGGTAGATAACTTCCGTTTTGCTAGAGGTGCTTCTAAGAGTGAAGACTTCGGGATGAATAAGTTTTATGAATTGGTATCTGCCGAAATTGAGGGAGCAGATAGTCAATCTCTAGCGCTGATTTCCGCTGTGAACAAACCCAGAGGCGAACGCTTTTACCGTCCTAAAGGCGCTAGCAAGCCCACCAACCTAGATGATTTTCTTCCCAACCTCACAGAGATGTTTTCGCGCGAAATCTGTAGCCGTGTGCTAGCCTGGTTGCCAGAACGCGTCACCGATGTGATTCTGACTGGCGGGGGTGGTGAGTTCTTCTGGGACGACGTTCAACGTCTGCTCAAAGAAGCAAAGATTAATGCTCATTTAGCAGCACCTTCCCGTCAGGCGAATGCTTTGGGGCAGTATATTTATGGAGAGGCACAATTATCCTCCAATCGCGCTGCTAGGGCATAAAGCTGATGTTCCAATGGTCAAAAAAGGTAGTTAAATCCGTCACGTTCAACCCAGAGCTTGCTGATGAAAGCTTGTTAGCGCAAGTAGAAAGTTATTTGGAAAAACAACCAGACAAGACTTTCAGCGACCTCTGTAAAGAAGCCTTGTGGCAATCTTTATGTGTACCGGAACCTGTACAACCTGCTCCACAAACGGCAGTAACAACACCCATCGATCAACAAATCGGTGAACTGCAACGTCAAGTGGCTGGACTTGAGGAACGTTTTTTTGCCAAGGGATCTAATCGTTTGGAGGCGATGGAACATCATCTACTGCAACTTTCTCAACAAGTTGCACAACTGGCGCTCATAGTCAACGATCGATCGTTCATTCCGTCTCCAACTCAATTAGAAGTAGTAAATAATACTTCTTATACTGTTGCTACCCCTCCTCAAGAGGTTGACCCCGTAATCAGTCGCCTTAGTCAGTTTCTCGATGATTTTTAAGGAAAAATCAGGTTTATGAGTAGTTTTTGCTCATGTTAACAATCCTTAATAGTATTAACTATTAAGGATTGTTAATGTTTATATATATTTTATACACATACAATATTTGGATTTGGCAACGAGCGAGATGCTACCCTTTTTCTTTGGAGACACCACGTGAACGGAAAGTGGCTTTGCGTCAATGCATCTACGCGGCTAATTAAGTTATTTAAAACGAGCGATCGCACATCAATTTTAGTATTTGGTCAAAGTGGGATACAGTATTATTTAAAAATCTACAGCAGGAAATTACCCAGTTATACTGAGATAAACGAGTGTAAGTCCAAACACTGTTTGAGGTCAGTTGAGATTTGTCACTATGAGCAATACCAGTTTTTGGAAGCCTGCTTATCAGCTTTTTAAGCCAGAGGAACCACTTACTACACCTGAAGAACTGAAAAATTTTTATGTCCAGCGAGCTAACAGTCCTGTAGAGAATTTAATCACTTTCTTGGATATGGAGGACGACCCAGCTAAATTTTTACTAGCAGGTCACAGAGGTGGTGGTAAAACTACAGAATTGCGGCGATTAGAACAACATTTGAACAGCAAGTATACAGTAATTTGGATTGATACTATAACTGCTCTCGACCAGTACAACATTGGCTATGCTGAAGTTGTAGTCCTAATTGGAATTAAAATTTTTGAAAAAGTCATTCAACGAGAGTGGGGCTTAAAAGGCGATTTATTAAATGATTTACTCGAAAGTCTTAAAACTGTAGTTTATCAAGATGAAGATACTGAAAACACTGGTCTTGAACTTCCAGAAATTATCAAAAAACTAGGTCTAATTCTTAAACAAGGACTAACTAGAAAAGTTACTACAACTCTCAATATTCGTCCGCAGCTTAGTAAAATAATTGAGCGAGTTAACGCCATCATAGAAGCTGCCGAGAAAAGAAACAAGCAGAAGTTACTGGTGATTGTAGATGGTCTTGACCGACACGATCAAGTTACAGCCTTGGAAATGTTCGCTAGTCCACTGTTGACTCAGCTAAGTTGCCATATTATATATGCAATTCCAATTTCACTTAGGTATTCTCCAAGCTTTCGTCAACCAATGGAAAGCTTTCAAAAATGTTTAGATTTAACTAATCCACCAGTATTTGAGTGCGATGAGAATTTATGTCCTACTACAGTCCCTAATCAACTTGGTAGAGACAGTCTTAATAATGTAATTTATAAGCGTTTAGCAAGTTTGGGTGATGCTTATAAGGGTTTATTTAATCCAGATGCGTTAGAACTAATTTCGGAAAAAAGTGGCGGTGTGATGCGTGACTTGGTGCGATTGGCTCGTACAGCTTGTGAAGTTTCTTTAAGGCTAAATTTGATATATGTAAACTTAGATGTTGCTAAAGAAGCTGTGCAAGAAGTTCGCAGAGAATATAATTTAAGTGATTACCATTTTTACGAACTAGATAAAGTTCACCGCACAGGTTGCTTAACTACTAATACCCATAGTTTGCCTAACAAAGGTCAGTTTGTGATTTGTGATGAGCTTTTGCAAAACAAGTTTGTATTAGGTTATTACGCTCATAATAAAAAATCTTGGTTTGATGTGAACCCGATTCTTTTAGAAGATTTACAACGTTGGCAAGCTGCTAACTCTCCAAAAATTCAATAGTTATTTTTTCTCGCAATTAGCAATTATTCATTAATAAAAATGGCTTCTAACGAATCTACCACTTACTTTATAAGTGCAAATGACGCCACAGAGCTAAATAAATTAGTTAGTTTCTTAGAATTATCTAGTGGGACAACGACAATTTTTGCTATTGCACCGGAAAGTGGCCCACAACATCCGGTAGTTGAAGAAATCAAGTTAATTTTATCAGATAGTCATCCTACTTTTAATGAACCTCAAAATTTCTTTTACAGTCAGAACTCACTTTATAACTTTCTCTATAGTTTAGATGAAACTGGACTGCATAATTCTCAAAATAAACGCAAGTTGGTAATGGCATTTGGAATTGACCAACTGCCAACGCCTCGCCTGAAACAAGAGATGAAGCAGTTGAATTTAGGGAGAGATTCGCTATTTGGGCGGGAATTAGTCATAATTTTTTGGCTGAATAAAGAGGAATTTTTAGAAGAGTTTCGTAACCGTGCGCCTGATTTCTGGGATTGGCGGGGTAAGTTAGTGAAATTTGAGGCACGTCCACCCGTAAATCCCCTGTTTTATCCTTATCTGGAGTGGTTGATAGCTGAGAATTCCTATCTCAAAATCAGTGGCGTGATGCAAGTCCAGCGCCAAGTGGATATTTTTCTGGATCAAATTTATGTTTCACTGCAAGCAGTAAGGCGACAACAAGTTACAGAAACGTCGAAACTAGACCACGAGATGACTACATTTCGCAAAGCTGAACATAGGTTGAGCATGAGCATCTCTAGTCTCTATGAATTAGACGAACCTTCTCATTACGAACCAGTTTTACTAAGTTCAATACCCACTACTAGCACCAAAACAGTAACACAAAGAATTGATTTATCTCATGCAGTGCGGGAGAATCAATACTGCGTGATTCTCGGCGCTCCAGGTGCGGGAAAGACAACGCTACTGCGCTATTTAGCACTACATTTTGCTACAGCGAAACGCGATCGCAATGAAACAGTAATAGGTGGCGAACCCCAAGAAGAATTGGGTAAGGCTCTGTTGCCAATTTTCTTTCGCATTGCTGACTATGCAGAACGATTACAACAAGAACCAGAATTAAGTCTGCTGGACTATCTGCGCCAATTCTACCGCCAGTGGGAAGCTTACTTTCAAGATGAAGCTGAAGCGGGAACTGAGATGGCGACGCTACTATTAGAAAAAATGCGCCAAGGGCAGTGCTTAATGCTGCTAGATGGGTTAGATGAGGTATTTGAACAAGAAAGCCGCAGGCTGATTGTGGAAAGGATTGATCAGTTTGTCAATGCTTTCTCTACTAATAAATTTGTCATTACCAGCCGCATAGCTGGCTACCGTGATGTGAAACTGAGTAGCCGTTTTGCGGAGTTCACTATTGAGGATATGGGTGGCGAACAGGTAGAAAAATTCCTGGGACGCTGGTGTTTGGCGATAGAAGGAACGCAGCAGCCAGAAGCTAGTGAGGCGCAATGGCAAAGAGCAGGAGATGACCAAGCAAGGAAAATTTTAGAGGCAATTAAAGACAATGAAGGTGTAAAGCGCTTGACAGCGAACCCTCTGCTGTTGACAATTTTGGCATTGATTCACCGCAATGGTGAACGCTTACCTAACCGCCGGGTGAAACTTTATGAATTGGCAGTGCAAACCTTGACCGAAGATTGGCAGCTAGGTAAGAAGTTGCCAGATGCTCCGAAAGTGCTGCTGAACCAAAATGAAGTAGTGGCATTTTTAGCACCACTGGCTTACTGGATGCATGAGGAGAAGCCCTCTGGTTTAGTCACTGAGGCAGAAGTTGAACAACAGTTAGCAGCAAAGTTAGCAGAATTAAATGATACTGACCTAGAATCAGACTCAGTGCGGCAAGCCGTGCAGGAGTTTTTACGAAAAGTGCGGGAAACCACAGGTCTATTTGTGGAACGTGCGCCAGGAGTCTACGGCTTTATGCACCTGACGTTTGAGGAGTATTTTGCTGCACGTTATATCGCTGACAATGAAGTAAGCGATATTTTAGGAATTATCCGTAAACATTTGCATGAGCCACGATGGAATGAGCCGATTTTACTGGCTTTAGGCTATTACGGAATTTATTCTCCTAAACAGGTTAATAAGCTAGTTGAGCAGCTTTTCAGTAATCTTGAGGCTTATGAACCTGTAATTCGAAGTAGTAAGTTAAAAATCAAAAATGTATCTTCACAGGATGCGATTATCATCTGGTCAGGTTTGCAAGAGGAATCAACTACTAACTGTAACCAGATGGAATTACAGTTGAAAGATTTGCTATTCGCTGGGGAGGTTTTAACTCAAGTTGAGGTCAATAGTAGTCGTCGCAAAAAGCTAATTCAAAAATTAGTTACGACCTATCTCGGTTTAGATACAGACTTTGAGGATAATACAACGAAACAACTATTAAGGCTGTTACGCCAAATTGAACTGTTTAACCAGAAAGGTGAAGTTCTGGTACAACTGAAAGAATTTGCTAATGACTCAATACTTTCTGAAGAAATACGGGTAAAAGCACAGACAGCTATTCTTTATGTTGCTTGTGGTGAACCAGGGGCAGGATTAGTTAGTTGTGCCATTGATATTGTTAATCAGCTAGAGCCTACTATATTTTGTTGTCTAAGAGAGTTGGTTAAAGAACTAGGTGAAGAAATGACACCTGCTTTAGAAAATAGTCTGGAAAATTATAGTGGCGATCAAGATTCTCAAAGGGCATTAAACTTACTCACCGCAATATCTTATATTCGTACAGATAAATATACAAAAGCTGTTGAGCTTCTAGAAGAAATCAATATTCAGCCTAATGTCAGGTACAGTGCTTATATAGCTTGGTCAATTGCAACTTGTTATCAGGAAGAAGATAAATTTGATAAAGCAATTGACCACTATCAAGAATGCTTTGAAAAACTAGCCTTATATATTCATCCATCAGCTTTTCTACTGTTTTGGAGAAATCGAGGTGCTTGTCATCGCTTACACAGCAAATATGAGCAGTCACTAGAATGCTTCCAGCAGGCTTTAGCTATAGACAGAGAACGTCAAAAGTCTGAAGATGAAGCAAGTGATCTGTCGAATATAGCTAGAACTTATCAAGAGTGGGGTAAATACGAACAAGCGATCACCTATTACCAACAAAGCCATGACCTCTGTAAGCAATTGGGCAAAGATCAGGATGTGGCTAATCAGTGGTATAACCTAGCTGGGTGCTATCGTGATTGGGGTAAATATGAACAGGCACTCGATTGCGAACTCAAGGATTTAGAAATTTGCCAAAAGTTAGAAGACCAATCACAAGTAGCTTTGGCGTATTTTCACTTAGGCTACATCTATCAAGCATGGGGAAAATATAAACAAGCGATCGCCTACCACCAACAAAGCCGCGACCTCTATGAGCAATTGGGTAAAGAGAAGAATGTAGCTGACTTGTGGTATTGGTTGGGTGATTGCTATAGGGAATGGGGTAAATATCAGCAGGCTGTAGAGTGTGAGCAAAAAGAATTAGTAATCCGCCAGCAGTTGGATGACCAACCCGAAATTGCTCTCGCTTACTGGCGCTTAGGACGAATTTATCAAACTTGGGGTAAATACGAACAAGCGATCACCCATTACCAACAAAGCCGTGACCTCTATAAGCAATTGGGTAAAGAAAAGAATGTAGCCAACCAGTGGAGTTCGTTGGGTAATTGCTATCGAGAATGGGGCAAATATCAGCAGGCTATCGAGTGTCAGCAAAAGTGTTTGGCAATCTGCCGAATCTCAGAAGACCAAACGAGAATAGCTCTCTCCTACTTTTGGTTGGGAAGAATTTATCAAGAGTGGGGTAGATACGAACAGGCGCTCGCTCACTACCAACAAAGCCGTGACCTCTATGAGCAATTAGGTAAAGAGAAAGATGTAGCTGACCTGTGGTATCGGCTAGCTGATTGCTATCGTGATTGGGGTAAATATCAGCAAGCCGTAGAGTGTGAACAAAAGGACTTGGCAATTTGCCAGCAGTTAGATGACCAAACCGAAATAGCTCTTGCTCATTATCAGCTAGGACGTATATATCAAGCATGGGGTAAATATGAAGAAGCGCTCGCCCACTATCAACAAAGCTGTGAACTTTATGAGCAATTGGGTTTAGAGAAGGATGTTGCTAACTTGTGGTACTGGCTAGCTGATTGTTATAGCGACTGGGGCAAATATGAACAGGCATTAGAGTGTCAACAGCATTGTTTACTCATACGCCAGTCATTAAATGACACATCATTGATAGCTATAACTTACCGTCAATCAGGTGAAATTTATCAAGCATGGGGTAAATATGAACAAGTGATCGCTTACTTCCAACAAAGCCTTGAACTCTATGAGCAATTGGATCAACAGAAGAATGTAGCAAATCAGTGGTACTGGTTAGGTAGTTGCTATCGGAATTGGGGAAAATATGAGCAGGCACTCAAATATCAACTCAAGGATTTAGCAATCCGTCAACAACTAGATGACCAAACAAATGTAGCAGATGCTTACAGACAACTAGGCTCGATTCATCAAGCTTGGGGCAAATATGAACAAGCGATCGCTTACTTCCAACAAAGCCTTGAACTCTATGAGCAATTGGATCAACAGAAGAATGTAGCAAACCAGTGGTACTGGCTGGCTAGTTGCTATTTGGATTGGGGAAAATATGAGCAGGCACTCGAATATCAACTCAAGGATTTAGCAATCCGTCAACAACTGGATGACCAAACAAATGTAGCAGATGCTTACAGACAACTAGGCTCGATTCATCAAGCATGGGGCAAGTACGAACAAGCGATCATCTACTTCCAGCAAAGCCATGACCTCTATCAGCAATTGGGCAAGGAGAAGAATGTGGCTAACTTGTGGTCTTGGCTAGCTGATTGTTATGGCGACTGGGGCAAGTACGAACAAGCATTAGAGTGTCAGCAGCAATGTTTGCTCATACGCCAGACATTACATGACACATCATTAATAGCTATAACTTACCGTCAGCTAGGTAGCATCTATCAAGCTTGGGGGAAATATGAACAAGCGATCGCCTACCACCAACAAAGCCATAACCTTTATGAGCAATTGGGTCTAGAGGAGAATGTCGCTAATCAACTATCTTGGATCGCTAGTTGCTACCGCAATTTAAAGGATTACACGAAGGCAATTGAGTATTATCAGCAAAGTCGAAATCTCTATCAGCAGTTAGGTCATGATGAGAGTGAAGCTACACACTGTATGCAACTTGGTAACAGCCAACGCTTGCTAGCAAAAAATAGCTTAGATAGAGCAGTAGCTTTTGAATTATTGTCACAAGCTGAACAAAATATCCTTCAAGCAATTCAAATTAGTACCACAGGAGACTATAAAAAAAATCTTGCTTACGACCACATTGTCTTTAGCTTAATCTGGTCAGAACGCTTACGCCTGTCGTCTTTTAATGACTCGTTACCGCAAGAACAAATTGCCCAATTTGAAGAATATTATAATACAGGCTTGACATATCTTGCCGAACTGGGGCAGATAGTAAATCGAGCAGATGGAACTCTTGATATTGCTTATGCTTATCTAGAAGTCAGTGTCTTAAAAAATCTTGACCGAGCCGAAGAATTAGTCCAAGAATCCCTCCAAGTTTTTCAGGAGTATAATTGCCGGAAACTAGAAGCTTCATCTCGTAAACTCTTGGGCGAAATATACCTGAACCGCTGCCAGCTTCATCAATCAGATACTAAAGCAATTGCTATCCAGTTTTTGACTGAAAGTCTGCAAATCTACAGAGAGCTTGATTTAAGCGAAAAAGCTGCTGAGGTAGAGCAGTTAATACATCCAAATCTGGACAATGCTGGAATACTTAGCGATTAGAATTCGCCTCTACATAAACCAAGCTTGCGTAGATACTATATAAAAAGTCTACAAAGGCGGATTTTACTTGTAAGCTAAAAAGCGCTGTCTGACGACAAGTCACTGCCTGTCTACGCACTCTATCTATTGCACAAATTTGCTCACTTTTGTATTGAAACAGCCGAATATTATTAATACATACTATTACTAGATTCTTTTTTTACTTTATACACTGTATAAATGCTAGAATCCTCAAGTATACAGTTAGGATACCTAGATGCCAGTTGTAGCTAACTCAATCAAGTTTGGTACAGACGGCTGGCGGGGCGTTATTGGTGATGAGTTCACCTTTGAACGCCTAGCCCTGGTCGCGCCAGTCGCCGCAAAAGTATTATATGATACATATTTTTCGACAGTGGGTAGCAGGACAATAATTGTCGGTTACGATCGCCGATTTATGGCGGAAGACTTTGCTCGTGCTGTCGCCGATGCTGTCACCGCCATCGGATTTGATGTTTTACTCAGTGAAACCTACGCCCCAACTCCAGCTTTTAGTTGGGCAGCAAAACAACTCAACGCTTTAGGGGCGCTGGTAATTACAGCCAGTCATAATCCTGGTGCATATTTAGGTTTAAAAGTCAAGGGATATTTTGGTGGTTCGGTGTCGCCAGAAGTCACAAAAGAGATAGAAGCACTGTTGCTCGAAGGAGTACCACCCGCAGCTACTCCAGGTAAGCAAGAGAAATTCGATCCTTGGCCCAGTTATACCCAAGCCCTAGAAGGTAAAGTTGATATTGCCAAAATTCGAGAAGCGATCGCATCTGGCAAACTGACATTATTTGCCGATGTCATGCATGGCGCTGCTGCTAGTGGATTGGCGAGACTATTGGGTAATCAGGTCAAAGAAATCAACAGCGATCGCGATCCCCTCTTTGGTGGCGGTGCGCCGGAACCATTGCCTAAATACCTTTCAAAACTATTTGAAGTCATTAGGACTCACCGAGAAACCGATAAATCAGGTTTAACGGTGGGGTTGGTATTTGATGGAGACTGCGATCGCATTGCAGCAGTAGATGGAGAAGCAAACTTCCTAAGTTCCCAAGTATTAATCCCGATATTGATCGATCACTTAACCCTGCGGCGCGGCTTTAGTGGTGAAATAGTCAAAACTGTTAGTGGTTCCGACTTAATGCCCCTTGTAGCAGCACTACATAACCTGTCAGTCTTTGAGACAGCAGTTGGTTATAAATACATTGCTGACAGAATGTTAGTCGCAAAAGTATTGCTGGGCGGCGAAGAGTCGGGAGGAATTGGCTATGGCAGCCATATTCCCGAACGTGATGCACTGCTGTCAGCCTTGTACGTACTAGAGGCGATTGTAGAATCTGGTTTGGATTTAGGTGAGTATTATCGCCACTTGCAGAAACAAACAGGGTTTACCTCAGCATACGATCGCATTGACTTGCCCTTGGCAAGTATGGAAGTGCGATCGCGTCTTTTGCAACAACTGCAAACCCAACCCTTAACAGAAATTGCAGGTAAAACAGTGATTGATTGCCAAACAATTGACGGCTACAAATATCGCCTAGCTGATAAAAGCTGGTTAATGATTCGCTTTAGTGGGACTGAGCCAGTTTTACGGCTATACTGCGAAGCCCCAACAATTGAGCAAGTGCATCAAACTCTTGCTTGGGCGAAACAGTGGGCAGAGTAAAATTAATCATTAGTCATTTGTCTTTTGTCCTTTGTCCTTAGTAAATAACCAATGAACAATGACTAATGACCAATGATCAATCACTAATTACCAATGACCAAATTACTCGTAGTAGCTACAGGAAATCCTGGTAAGTTGCGAGAAATGCAAGCTTACCTGGAAAATTCTGGTTGGGAATTAACTCTTAAACCGGAAGAATTGGAAATTGAAGAGACGGGCGAAACTTTTGCCGCCAATGCTTGTCTAAAAGCGTCACAAATTGCTAAAGCTACGGGAAACTGGGCAATTGCTGATGATTCGGGTTTGCAAGTAGATGCCTTAAATGGCGCACCAGGGGTGTATTCTGCACGTTACGCCAAAACCGACTCAGAACGCATTGCTAGGGTATTGAGAGAATTAGGTAACGAGATAAATCGGCAAGCTCAATTTGTTTGTGCAGTAGCGATCGCTCGTCCTGATGGTGCGATCGTATTACAATCTGAAGGTATTTGTCTCGGCGAAATTCTCCATACACCGCGTGGTGATGATGGTTTCGGCTACGATCCAATTTTTTATGTGCCAGAGTTGCAATTGACCTTTGCTGAGATGACACGGGAGTTGAAGGGGTCAATAAGTCATCGAGGCAAGGCTTTTGCTGCTTTACTTCCCCAACTAGATACAGTGCTCATTTCTGAGTCCTGAGTCAGGAGAAGATAAATCACCATTTGGCTTTACTAATTTTAAATGTTTATTATAGCAGTCGCCATCTTAGTTAGGACGTAGAATATATAGAGAAGTGATTGATTTCTGCATTCGTATGGCAAACCCTTACAGTTATGATC
>NZ_JBALDE010000115.1:0-42290 GCF_036917515.1 Nostoc sp.
TTACCCCTTAATGACCAAACCCCGCCACGAATTACGCAAGCAATTGCAAACTGCTTAACCCACAAGTGTTTCGGTTTTTCTTAGTGCCATTCGGCAAAGATGCAACTTTTGACTTCTTGGTGCAGATGTATGTCAACGATGAAAAAACTCCCATTGAAGATCCCATGCAAGAGTGGAAAGAGGAAGACTCACCGTTTATTAAGCTTGCAACTATCACAGTTCCCGCTCAAAAATTTGACTTTGAGGAGCGCAAGCGTCTGGATGAGGGGTTATCATTCATGGCTTGGCACACCCTGCCCGAACACGAACCTCTGGGTAGCGTCAACTTAGCTCGCAAGAAGGTGTATCAGGAGATCGTCAAGGCTCGACGGAAGTACGCACAACACCGCATCGAAGAGCCGCAAGCCTACAGTTCAATTTTGGACGATCCTGAATAACTGTTCTCGTCTACTACTTCCATCAACCACTCTTGGGTACAGTCCAATCAAATTCTGAGAGCGTCGGTACAGTATGCCGAGAAACCGGGTTTCTGGTGAGACTATGCAACAAAACTTAGGTATTCCATAAAAGAAGCTCGGTTTTGTATTGACGTTCCAGGTATGCTTAGTCAACTTTTGAATCTGTCTGGTTAGTCACGTATCACCCCAACAAGAGGAAACAGACCATGAAAACTATCTCTTTGCCATTGCCAAAGCTTTTTGCCGCAGCACTTCTTGCGACTTCACTTTGCACACCTATTTTCGCTCAAGCAATTCCCCAGAAGGGAATTGCAGTGTCCAACACTCAGTCCAACCCACAAGAACAGAATTTCTCCAACGTTCATGTCGTCGTAACCTCGACCAAACCATTTGAGAAGACCGTTGAAGACCTACAAGCCGAACTTGGCAAAACCAGTACAGAGGATTTAATGCGGTTACTCTCAGCCAGTAAGACCTTCGATGAGTATGCTGCTGAAGTTGAGCCGTTGGCGGGTAGAAGTCACTTAATTGAAGTCGGATTTTTGAATTGGGGAAAGGTGATGTCGCGTGTACCAATCAAGATGAAAGCAAATTGTTTCATCATCGGCAATCCTTTGACGGCGCGAAAACTTCTTGAAGCTGGTGGACCCGAAGTAGGACTGTACCTACCAACAAAAATTTATGTTTTTGAAGACAACCAGCGTGTGACTAAGATTTCCTATGATCGACTCTCACCCGTAATGGCGCAGTACAAAAACGAAAAACTAAGTACGGTTGCAACTACGATCGATGGAGTTTTACTGCGCTTAGCGAATGCTGCCGCAAATTAGTCACGGGCATTGCCCCAATCGCAGGTGGTACCCTGCTGTAGTTCGATAGTGTTGCTGAAATTCATCCCACTCCAAATTCATTCCTAGATTCAGCAGCACTTAGTTCGATAAATGATGTTTGTTGAAAAGCTCTAATCAGGAGATAACCCATGAAAATTGCTCAATATGGAATTGCGATCGTGGTGATACACGAGATTGTTAATGGATTGCATGGTTTAGCCCATATCAAAATCCCAGTCCCTCTCTCCCTGATTCAAAGTTCGTTTGTGCTGGTGGTCATTTTTCTAGCTCCTATCATTGCAGCTATTTTACTCTGGACACGGTTCTACCGCATTGGGCTCTGGTTCTTGCTAAGTGCAATGATAGGTTCGCTCTTAGTTTCGATCTACATTCATTTGATAGCCATGAGTCCCGCTCACATCTCTCAAGTTTCTTGGGAAGGTTGGGGTTTACTCTTCTACATTACAGCCATTCTCAGCTTAGTTATAGATGGGTTGGGATGCTGGCTGTGTGGGCAAGCATTGAAGTCGATTCGACAGCCAGCAGAGGTTCTGGCAGATAGCGATATGGCACAAGTTTGAAGCGTCCTCAAAATTGCGTTCAACCCAGTTTGACTCAATTAATCTATTACTAGACAACAAATAAGGAGAAAGAATCATGACTCACTATGACTACATTGTGATTGGTGCCGGCTCGGCAGGCTGTGTGGTTGCTAATCGTTTGACCGAAAACCCTGATATAACTGTGCTGTTGCTCGAAGCGGGCAATCCAGATACAAAACCAGAAATCCAAATCCCGTTGGACTGCACAACCCTACCTGGCACTGAAGTGGACTGGGGATACTTCTCTGAGCCAGAGCCGTATCTGGGCGATCGCAGAATCTTTTGTCCACGTGGTAAAGTTCTAGGTGGCAGCAGTTCGATTAATTTCCTGGTGTATATTCGGGGCAATCGTGCTGATTATGATTACTGGCAGGAACTCGGAAATCCCGGTTGGAGTTATCAGGATGTCTTGCCTTATTTCAAAAAATCTGAGCACCAACAACGCGGATCTGATCCATATCACGGAGTAGTTGGAGAGTTGAGCGTCACGGACGTCGCTTCTCCGGCGACCATATCTCAACGTTTTGTAGACGCAGCCATTACACTGGGATACGACTATAATCCTGATTTCAACGGTAAGCAGCAGGAAGGGGCAGGACCGATTCAGTTGACGGTCAAGGATGGTAAACGACACAGTGCTGCGGCTGCATTCCTGGTGCCGATTCTCAATCGCCCGAACTTAACAGTGCAAACAAGTGCGTTAGTAACACGTTTGTTGTTTGAGGGCACTCGCACCATTGGTGTGGAATATCTGCATGAGGGCATATTTCATCAGGTTAGAGTCAACCAGGAAGTGATTTTAAGTGCAGGTTCGTTCGACTCGCCCAGGCTCCTGATGCTTTCCGGCATTGGCGATGCGGAACAATTACAGGCAATGAAAATTCCAGTAGTTGCTGATTTGCCAGGTGTGGGTCAAAACCTGCAAGACCACATTCTCATTCCGGTGCCCTACGAGGCAATTCAGGATTTACACACGGCAATTACCAGCAATGGCTGTGCTGAAGCCGGACTGTTTGTGCATAGCAAGATTAATCAGGGAATTGCGCCAGATTTAGAATTAATCTTTGGTCCAATTATGTGGGCACCACCAGGATATCCCAATTCTGGTGTCGGCTTTACGGGTCTGATCGCGTTGGTTCATCCTGAAAACATTGGCAGTGTCTGTTTGCGATCATCTGATCCCAAAGATGCGCCCGTGATTCGATTGAACTATCTACAAAGTCAATCCGATGTGCAAAAGTTTGTTGCTGGGATTAAACTAATGCGCCAATTGTTTCAAACTAGTGCGTTTGATGAATTTCGAGGTCGGGAAGTTGCTCCGGGTGCGGATGTAACTGACGATACAGCCATTGAAACCTACGTTCGAGAAAACTGCGGTACGGTGTTTCATCCGATTGGCACCTGCAAAATGGGCACTGACCCAATGGCAGTTGTAGACCCCGAACTGCGGGTACATAGAATTGAAGGGTTGCGTGTCGTCGATGCATCCATCATGCCAACTCTAATTACGGGACATACGAACGCGCCCACAATTATGATCGGTGAAAAAGCAGCCGATTTAATTAAAGCCGCTCGTCGCGTTTCACAGCCACTACAGGAAGCAATTGCAAACTAATACCGATTCATCTTGGGCGATCGCATCTAGCTTTGCTCGGTCTAACACTAGAATCTTGCCACTTTGATAATATGTGATCGCCTAGATTTGCTTGAACAAGCGTAGCTAGCAATCAAACCTGCACCAATTAAGCCAACACCAAATAGGTATTTAAAAAGTAAAAAGATAATCCCTATAAATGAATTGAGGGGTTTGGAACCATTTTCTTGTTCTTTCTTTTGCCTTATTTGGTCACTGTAAAAATAAGTAAATAATGAGTAAAAAATGAAACTTTATTATCGCGGTCTAAGTTACGAATATAACTCCTCACAAGCAGCTAAAAAAGCAACACGACCATTTACACCAGTTCGTCATCAAGGTTCTGCTTATAACCTAATTTATCGTGGGCTAACCTATCACGTTGACCCCAATATCGAGCCTGCGGAAGTCTCTACACAACCAGTAGTTTATCAATTAATTTATCGGGGAGTTACCTATTTTGTAGAGAGAACAGATACAGGAGAAGTTTCTACAGTATTCTCTCAAACTGTTAATGCTTTCAAAGTTGGAAAATTTTTCATCAATATTTTGGAATTGCAAAAATAATGAAAAATTTTCTTTAAAAGTTTTGTTGTGGTGGCAATTTTATTTATCTAAAAACAACAAAGAGAACGGACATGACTCAATATGACTATATTATGGTAGGTGCAGGTTCGCCAAGCTATGTGGTTGCAAATCTTTTGACCTAGAAATTTTGGAGATGTCTACCAATTAACAGTTTAAGGAAGAAGCGAAATGAAAATTGCTCAATATGGAACAACGATTGCGGTCATCCATGCGATCGCCAACGGACTGCATGGTTTAGCACATGTGGAAATCCCTGTTGCTCTCTCTGTGCTTCAAAGTTCGTGGTTAGCCCTCTTTCAAGAAACACATTCGGTGGGGTGGGAAATAGGGATGAGTTCTAAACCAAGAGCCTGAGCTTTTTGCTTGAGGTTTTTAAGCATCAGTTCTTGGTATTTTTGCTCATAGTAGTCCATACCAGGATCAGAATATTGCCCAGCAGTTATCCACATCTGGTAAAACAAACGAGCCAATTTGTGAGCAGCTTCCATTCATAACGGAAGCGAGTGCGTCCGTAAACAGCTTCTGTCACTCTCCGAGATAAGCAAGTAGTAAATAAGTAAAATCATCCAGAAGCAAAAAAGGGTTTAAATTGGTTCATGGCACAAATTAAATGATTAAATCCTAGTAATAAATGAGAATTCGGGAAAATATCTAACCAGGGATAAATCAACTAAAAAGGACGAACGCACGAACCCATCACCGCAATTTCAGCAAATACGGGTGTAGAATAATCCAGCTAACAGTCCAAGAAGTAGTGCAGTCAGGATTTATAGGGTTTCCCCGCCGCCCCGATTACCTCCACGCCTCCCTAGTGTGTGCCAACGTAAGCCTTGCTCACACAGCTAAAGCGGGTAAGGGTATTGAAACGGCTGACGATCTGACGGCTGCGATCGCTATTGCTGAAGCCATCCGACAGTTGCAGCCACGGGTGTTTACACTGGAGAATGTACCGCGCTATCAGAACAGCCAGAGTTTCAGTATCATCCTGTCAGCTTTGGAGCAAGAGGGATATCTGGTTGATTACAGCGAAGCGCAACCAAGGCAAATTCAGCTGCGACAAAGAATCCGTTGGCTAGCACCAAGAAAATCACCGATATCAATTTGCCCGCAGTAAGCCAAATCAATGGACTGTTCATAACTATCTATTCTAGCCTTTGATCCTAATTACTACTGCGATTATTTTGTCAACGCTAATTGCTACCTATTTGCCGACCATTAGTCGGCAAATATTCTATTGGATATGCGGGTAGACACATCATAAGTTAGAGCAATGCCGTTTGCGGAACGTCTCCAAGATTTGGCGGGCTATTCGGCATCACGCTTCGATCACGTGCCTAAAAAGCAATCCACACCCATACAACAAATAAGCAAAATATCTCTATTCGCTGATAAGTTTCTGTATTCTGGGATATCCGTTCTTTGTGGAGAGCCGAATGATTTCTATAGATAACCCAAGTTGCGGGTTATCAAGCTGTGGGTACTTTGCACTTGAATAGTCGTGCGCTCGTTCAGGAGGAAGTGGCGGTTGTGCGTCGCGCAACCGCCACCTCAACTAACTCAAAAACACAAATACTGAGTGAAATTAAAGCATTATATTTGACTCATTAAACAAATGCTTGTTTGAAACTGAAAGCAAAAATGAATGCTTTTAACTTCAGTAAAAACCCTTTTCAGGTACAAGCATGAATTGACTTTGGAAAGACACGAGTGATGCTACTAAATACGGTTTCAATATCATGTCTAGTACACTGCTTAATATACTGATTCCACGGTTCATCCTTACGTTTGAAATTCTTTTTTTATATTACTTTCAACTCAATCTCAGATGAGTTGCAAATGGTAGTTAGTAGCATTTATGTCTGATACTTTCTTTTTTATCATCAAAGAACATCAGGTAAGTAATATCATGATTTCCTGACAGCAGAATACGAAAGCTTTTAGTGATTCACCTAGTTGAAGAACGCTGATGTCGAAGGAAAGAAAAAGTAATAAAGAAGCTAAAAAACCTAAAAAAGATCCCAAAGACAAAAAGGAGAAAAAAAAACCAAAAAATAGGGCGATTTAGGTAAATAGTTCTAGCGAAGACCAAGAGTTGCATTTCCTGAAATTGACAATACTTCGTCCAGTAGCACTGAATAAGAAAAGTTATTGTCAAAAATTTATTCACCCTTGGTCAAGCTCCAAAATCTGATGATTTAAGTTGTGTGTACGATGTCACGACGGCCTACGCCTACGCAACTTATCAAGCAGGATCAAACTTCAGCGAAACACCGTTCATGCAGTAGCGCTTACCAGTGGGTGCAGGACCATCATCAAAAACATGACCCAAATGACCGCCACAACGACTACAATGTACTTCAGTTCTGGTCATAAACAATGACTTATCTACAGTCGTGGCGATCGCCCCTTCAATTGGATTAAAGAAGCTAGGCCAGCCAGTACCACTATTAAATTTAGTATCAGATGTAAACAGTGGTAGTTCACAGGCGGCACAATAATAAGTGCCTTGGTCGTATTCCTTGTCCAATGGGCTGGTATAAGGGCGTTCAGTTCCATGTTTACGCAAGACATTAAACTGTTCTGGCGTTAAAATCGTGCGCCATTCTGACTCTGGTTTGGTAACTTCAAATCCACTACTAGAAGTTGTCATTGCTTGTGACCCCCAATTGATATATCTTGATAACAACGCTGTGCCGACTATGACTGCACTAGCTTGTAAAAAATAGCGTTTGTCCATATATCTATTATTTTCTATTTTCCGGTTCACTGGCCAATCAATTCCAGTACGGAATTCCCTACATGAATGACTATAATCAGCGATGTCTGGCGACAAGCCGCTTCTCTACGAGACACTACGCGAACGCGTCTACGCTCTGAATTAGTCCTAATAAACTGATTAAAATTGGCTATGAAACAACAAATTATTTTTCAATAAAATACTAGGCGGCAATCCGATAAATTTGACCTAATTTTGGACAATACAAGTATAGTTTTCAATTGGAGTATAACGATAGTCAATCATCATCTTCATCAGAGATGGTGTTTAAGATGCTGATTAGTCCCCTGTTTACCCTGACTTGTCAGAAATAAAAATGCGCGATTGAGCCGCTTCACCCCACTTAACGTAATTAGAGTCAGTAAACCTCCCAATAATCCCATTTGCCATAGACCACAACCAATTGCAGCCCCCAACCCGGCCGCAGTCCAGACACAGGCGGCTGTAGTTAAACCTTTTACTTTTGGCGTTGCAGATTTTCTTGGAGACTCTTGTAAAATCAATCCGGCTCCGAGAAATCCAACCCCGGTAGCTACACCTTGAATTGTGCGACTCAGTGCATTGGTAGCAGCATAAGGACTCTCACCCTCAGCCTGCAAAGGAATCATCACAAATAATGCTGCCCCCATACTCACAAGCATAAATGTTCTCATCCCTGCTGGTCTACCCCCTTGCTGACGGTTAAATCCAATCAAGCAACCAACCAGGAGCGCCAAAGACAATCTAAACGCTATATGTGGCCAATCATTGGCAGCAATAAACATTGGCCCCATTGCCTTATTTCTCCTAGAGACAGAACGGAATTTTGCGCCTATTGCCAGTGGACTGGATAGCTACCCACGTTTATATCTGAAAACTAAGTACATTAAGTCAATCAGTTTGGCGTACATTTAGGTTAATTTAACAGAAGGTTAGGGATAAGTAAACTAATATACACAAAGATGCTATTGCTGTATTCTCCCTAGAGACAGAAACAAGGGGAGGGGGAGATGAGAGGACAAGGGAACAAGAGAAATAACTCTCCAATCCCCAATTTTTTTTGATCGCTAGCTTATTGAACACTGCCTAATATACATTGATCTGATAGAGATACCGGAGTTTTATGAAAAACTTCTTGCTTGGTTAAGTAGAATATGTGATACTCTAAAAACTATAAATAAAGGACGGTAATTAGATAGAATTACCGTATTTTAAAAGGACAGGATTCATGCAGCTACTATGGTTCATCCCAACCCACGGCGACGGACGTTACCTTGCAACTGCTACAGGCGGACGGGCAGTAGGCTTTCCTTATCTACGGCAGATTGCTCAAGCGGTGGATGACCTTGGTTATACAGGGGCATTGCTACCCACGGGACGTTCTTGCGAAGATGCTTGGATTGTAGCTTCAACGTTGGTATCACTGACGCGACAGATGCGTTTTTTGGTGGCAATTCGTCCCGGCTTGGTATCGCCTGGAGTGGCAGCGCGGATGGCGGCGACTTTTGATCGCCTCTCTGGGGGACGCTTGCTGATTAATGTCGTCACAGGTGGCGATCCCGTGGAGTTAGCAGGGGATGGCTTGCATTTGGATCATGATCAACGCTATGAATTAACAGATGAATTTTTAACAGTATGGCGAGCGATCGCTAGTGGAGAACAAGCCAATCTTCAGGGCGACTATCTCAACATTCAGGATGGTAAGCTGCTGTTTCCACCCGTCCAGAAGCCATATCCGCCCTTATGGTTTGGCGGTTCCTCTCCGGTTGCTCAAAAAATTGCTGCCAAGCATGTAGATGTTTATCTAACTTGGGGCGAACCACCGACACAAGTAGCCGAGAAGATTGCATCAGTTCGCAGACTTGCTTTATCAGAAGGGCGAACTTTGCAATTTGGGATTCGCCTACATATTATTGTCCGCGAAACTGAGAGTGAAGCTTGGGATGCAGCAAATCAATTGATTAAGTATGTAGATGACGAAGCGATCGCTAAAGCCCAAAAAGCTTATGCTCGAATGGATTCAGTTGGACAACAACGGATGACTCAATTACACCAAGGTAATCGTGAAGCATTAGAGATTAGCCCGAACCTATGGGCAGGAGTAGGTTTAGTCCGGGGTGGTGCAGGAACGGCCCTAGTCGGCGATCCCCAAACCGTGGCGGCTAGGATATTAGAATATGCTTCTTTGGGTGTTGAGTCCTTTATCCTCTCTGGCTATCCCCACCTAGAAGAAGCTTATCGAGTTGCAGAACTTCTATTTCCCCATCTGCCATTAGAGAATTTACCCGCCGTGGAGAAGCAACATGTCTTAAGTCCATTTGGTGAGATTGTGGCAAATGAAGATTTCCCTAAGCAAAAGCCTCAAGAAAGAGCAACGTCCATATCCTAGTAATTATGAACTAGGAGATTAACAGCCATGCTGCACCAACAAATCGACCAAAAAATCTCAGAAAAAGAAGCGTGGGCATTGCGTCGTCAATTGGGAGTACCTAACAATAAACGCTTATGGGTACTAGCTTGCATGGATGAACGTTTACCAGTAGAGAAAGCATTGGGAATTGGTGAAGGAGATGCTCATATTTTCCGTAATGCTGGGGGGTTAGTTACAGATGATGCGATTCGGTCAGCGATGTTAACTACACAGTTTTTTGGCACCAAAGAAATCATCGTCATTAATCATACCGAATGTGGCATGATGACAGCATCAGGAGACTTTCTCAGTGAGGTATTGCAAAATCAAGGTATTGACGTGGATCGAGTTAGTGTAGATCCTGCTTTGCCAGAATTGAAGCTACCAAAAGGCGTTTTTTCTAAATGGATCAAAACGTTTACCGATGTAGATGAAATCTGCACACAGCAAGTGCAATTACTGCGTAATTCTGCTTTAATTCCCCAAGATGTAGTTATTCATGGCTACATTTGGGAAGTAGAAAGTATGAGTTTGCGCCGTCCCTACAAACGTCTGAGCGATCGGGTCAACACAGCATCAGCGATGGAGACCAAAACTGCAAAACATACTGAACCCGTTTTAGAAATTGGGAGTTTAATTGAATGACAAATATTTTAGCGATCGCAGGTAGTCCAACCCATCCATCTAGAACCTATGGTGTTGTCGAATACACTGCCAAGCTTTTACAACAAGAAGGCTTGCACGTAGATATTATTTCAGCGCGGGATTTGCCTGCTGAAGATTTAGTTTTTGGACGATACGACAGCCCTGCTTTAGAACAGCCAAAAGCTTTATTAGCAAAGGCAGATGGTGTGATTATTGCCACCCCGATTTACAAAGCTGCTTACACAGGAGTGCTAAAAACATTTCTAGATTTGCTGCCACAAAAATCATTAACAGGTAAACCCGTCTTACCAATTGCTTTGGGTGGAACGATCGCTCATTTATTGGCAATTGAATATGCCCTCAAACCTGTGTTATCTGAATTAGGAGCGCGGCATATCCTAGCTACTGTTTATGCAGTAGACAAACAAATTCAACGACAAGCTGATAACAGCGTGCTGTTAGATGAGGAAATTGACCAAAGACTCAAAGAAGTACTCAAAGAATTTGTTAAAGCAGCAGAATACGACGCCGCAGCACCTCAAGAATTGGTTCATGCCAATTAAATAATTAAGTTTATACCTCCGTTTGTTCGTAGCGGATGGGTAATTTCTACCCCTCTGCTACCTTTTTTTTAAAAGCTTATCACAGCTATAGCAGGAGACAGAAGGCAGGAGACAGGAGGCAGGAGGAAAAAGGTTTTAGCCTCATTTATCTTTCTTAATATGGTTGTGTTTTCCACCGACTTACTTACACTAGCGATTAATTCCGATTTCCTCCCCATAATGCCTGCACTACTTTATCAGTCGATTCTTTACCAAACATCTGCTCTGCTAACTTATTCCCTGGGTCTTGTTCAGCGCTGCTACGGCGCAAAAATAAGTCACGTTCTGCCAAAGCAGTCCGTATATCTTCTGGTACAGGCTCCGCTTTGTCTACCCAGTTTATCCAGCGTTCGAGCATTTCATTGGCATATCTGCGAATGAGGTTGACTGTATCATTTGTGGCAGGACTTGTATAACATAACCTGATAGGCGACATGAATTGACGAATATACACGCTCTTACTGGTGTACATTGAAAGATTTGGTTCTTGCTGCAAATTCAGGAATGACTGATTAACAGGCTCATAGTAGCGTTCCAGATAGTCTAGGTCTGTCAATAAATCAGTTCGAGGAATGTAATCTAAATAAAAGAAAATATCTGGAAGCGTACCAAACTCAAACGTTAGATGGGGAACACGGATATGGGAACCTAACCAAACAGTCAGACGCATAACACTAAAATTTGACTTTTCGTTATGCGACAACACATGCACTAGCCAATCAATTTCCGTACCAGAAAAAGCCTTAAGTGAACCCTGAAAATTACCGTCAATGCTAGTGTAGCTATTTAAATCATTTGTAGAATGTGCTGGATTTAGCTGAAAACGATTCTCTAACTTTTGTCGCAATTGGTTTGTAATAGTCCATAACTGCTCAAATACAGATGTATTATCTGAGTTGAGTTCTTGGTAAATCATTGTTTTTGCTGGTACATTGAGGATGAACAATAAAAACTTTTATGATTGCTTCTTAATTTTAAAGACTATAAATGTAATTTTTTTATTTACATATAATGTCAACTCACCAATTGCTACAAGTTCGTTGACAATTTGGCGTTTGATTTTTTCACTTTGGATATCCAACCTTTGTATGAGTTCAAAATTTCTGAATAGGGAACTACAGTTTCAAATATTAGCTCAGATATTGAAGGTGAGAAGCGATGGGGAAAAAGTTTGTGCAGAGTTTTGGCAATACTTTCCCTCAATACAAATTCAATAAACAATACTATAGTCGAGGGAAATGCGTTATCGCCAAGCTCAACTAAGGCGTGAGCATCTTCCTTCCGGCGAACAGTAAATTGTTCAACAACCTCCCCAATATTGTCAGAATACTCGTCTAAAAGATTGTTAAATAAGACAACATCTTCAAGTGCCGCATTGCAACCTTGACCAATAGAGGAAGATACGGCATGTGCTGCATCTCCCATGAGTAGGACATTATCACTTTGGTGATAACGGTTACAACGAATTGTTAAAATTCTTGATACAGGTCTAGTGAGGAAAGCTTCAGCTTCTTCTCTGGGCATCATCTGATAAACTTCTGGGAAATTATTTTGAAAAAATGTGAGAACTTCTTCTGTATTGGAAAGATTAACTATCTGATTTTTTTTTCGAAGAAATAAAACTACTCCACTCATGCTTCCATCTTGTTGATGTAATAGTACTATCAGCGTACTATCGTTTATTATCCAAGAATGAATTTTGCCTTGTTCCAAGTTGATACTTGAATTTTCATTGGGACGAGGCAGAAAAATCGATTTATAGTCATTAGGGACATATTTCTGCTGGCACTCAAAGTTTTTTGTAGCAAAAAAATTCTCTCTTATCTGAGAATTTGCTCCATCTGCACCTATTAACAGATCATAGTCAACAGTGAACTCATGTTTTCCTTCAACCACAGAGGCTTCCACAACTTTTTTCAATGTTACTGTCTTTGCCACAAAATCCACAGAAGTACATTGACAGTTGAAGTTTAGATTGAGTTTATTGTCGTACTTTTGGTTTAAATTTTCTAATAGCACAATTGCCAAGCTAGTGCGGTCAAGCGTAAACAGAGATTTATTTCTTGGCGTTACCCGTGTCTTACCGTTTTTTTGGTGAAAAATTGTTCCTGTCACCTCCAAACTTTTGGATTTGACCGCTTCTTCTAAACCCTCAATTTTTCTTAAAGCTCTCATTGCTCTCTCGTTCAGAGAGATAGGGTAGGTTCTAGATGTAGAGAATGAAACAATTCTAGGGTCACTGCGACGTTCATAAATGTCGATTTCGTATTTGTCGCCACGACTTAATAAGTAGTGAGCAAGCAGAAGTCCGCAAGGTCCAGCACCTACAATAACTACTTTCTTGACCATAATTCTATGACTTCCGCATTAGTTAAATAATCATGATACTTAATAGCACTAAAAATTTTTACATCCTCTAATACATTTTTCATTGGTCTTGAGAGAGATATAGTGACAAAGCTCGTAAATATGCAATCTCATCATCCCTAATCTACTACCACAAACAATTCACCGCGTCGAACTCACGTTAAATTAGAAGTAGGGCGTAAAAAAATAAACTCAATGAAAGCGATGTCTAACGACAAGCCGCAAGGCGTCTGCGCTTCTGATTTTGCATCTATCGTCGGTGAAGAAAATGCTATTTGCCTTTGGGAAAATATCGAACTCGGTCAGCAAAAACGTATTCAACAGGCTATGGCTTCTGGAAAGCTTCCCAGTTGTATTGTCTATCCGCGTACCCAAGAACAGCTAGCCGCAGTCATCGCCACAGCTCACATAAACAACTGGCGCGTCCTCCCCTGTGGTAGTGGCAGTAAACTCAGCTGGGGTGGTTTAGTTAAGGGCATTGATGTTGTAGTTAGTACAGAACGTATTAACCAACTGATTGAACACGCCGTTGGCGATTTGACTGTCACCATAGAAGCGGGAATGAAATTTTCCGTTCTCGAAGCACTTTTGGCAAAGTCGCGGCAATTTCTCGCCCTTGACCCCACTGCACCAGAGTCAGCAACCATTGGTGGTATTGTTGCCACAGGTGATACAGGTTCTCTGCGGCAACGCTATGGTAGTGTGCGCGACCAGTTATTAGGTATTACCTTTGTCCGTGCTGATGGACAAATTGCCAAAGCTGGGGGAAGAGTAGTTAAAAATGTCGCCGGGTATGACTTGATGAAGTTGCTTACGGGGTCTTACGGCACATTAGGCTTTTTTAGTCAACTAACTTTTCGCGTGTATCCGCTAGCAGAGGCATCGGCGACGGTGGTACTAACTGGCAGTGCAGAGGCTGTATCCCAAGCGGCTGATATCCTTAGAGGTTCGGCGTTAACACCAGTCCAAGCTGATTTGCTATCAACTAAACTGGTGTCCAGCTTAGGTTTGGGTGAAGGACTGGGATTAATTGCCCGCTTTCAAAGTATTAGTGAGAGTGTTAAAGAACAGTCAAACCGAGTTTTGGAAGTAGGGGAAAAGTTGGGTTTAGATGGGGTAATTTTTACAGATAGTGATGAAGGCAGTCTATGGCAGAGATTACAAAAACGAATACATTCTACTGCCACAGATTCTGTAATTACCTGCAAAATAGGAGTATTACCTACTGCTGCCGTAGAGATTTTAACTCAGGTGGAGTTGGGTTTAATACATATTAGTAGTGGTTTAGGTTTGTTACAATTAGAGGATAAAAATCAGGTTTTGGAAGTGCGCGATAGGCTAGGTTTTGCTGGAGGCGATGCCTACGGCGGGCTGCGCCTACGCACTCAAACTCATAAAGGGTTTTTAACAATTTTGTCAGCACCAAAGGCGGTTAAAGAACAAATAGATGTTTGGGATTATACAGGGAATGCTTTGCCGTTGATGCGCCGTATTAAGGAACAGTTTGATAGTAAGAATATTTTAAGTCCTGGTCGGTTTGTGGGTGGAATTTAAGAAACAAACCGCAGAGACACAGAGAACGCTGAGATAGAGAGGGGAAAAAAGAAATATGCAAGTTTCAAGAAATTTTGTTAATAATACGGCTAGTTTAAAGAATTTGAATGGCTTTGATGAGAGTCATCCGCCTGACCCGAAGTTGATTGATAGTTGTGTACATTGTGGATTTTGTCTCTCGACTTGTCCCAGTTATCGGGTACTTGGTAAAGAGATGGATTCTCCTAGAGGACGCGTCTATTTAATGGATGCAATTAATCAGGGTGAAATTGCTCTCAATACGACAACAGTAGAACATTTTGATTCTTGTTTAGGGTGTCTTGCTTGTGTGAGTACTTGTCCTTCTGGTGTGCAGTATGACAAATTAATTTCTGCAACTCGTCACCAAGTTGAACGGAATTATCCCCGCAGTTTGCCAGATCAATTTTTTCGTCAACTGATATTTTCTCTATTTCCCTATCCTAATCTTTTACGGGTTTTATTAGTTCCATTGTTAGTTTATCAAAAGTTGGGATTGCCTAAATTCCTTCGGGCTACAGGTTTACTGAATAAAATATCGCCTCGTTTGGCAGCAATGGAATCAATTCTGCCAGAAATTACTCTCAAATCTTTTCAAGATAATTTGCCGACTGTGATTCCTGCTAAAGGTGAAAAACGGTATCGCGTTGGGGTGATTTTGGGTTGCGTCCAACGGCTGTTTTTCTCACCCGTGAATGAAGCGACAGTTCGCGTTTTAACAGCGAATGGTTGTGAAGTTGTGATTCCCAAATCTCAAGGTTGTTGTGCAGCACTTCCTGAACACCAAGGACAAACAGAACAGGCGAAAGCTTTGGCAAGACAAATGATTGATAGTTTTGCTAAAACAGATGTAGATTTCGTGATTATTAATGCTGCTGGTTGTGGTCATACTTTAAAAGAGTACGGTCACATCTTAGAAGATGACCAAGAATATCGACAAAAGGCAAAGGATTTTGCAGCTAAGGTTAAAGACGCTCAAGAGTTTTTAGCAACTGTTGGATTAACAGCGAAACTATCGCCACTGACTGATAAACCATTAAATTTAGTTTATCAAGATGCTTGTCATTTATTGCACGGACAAAAGATTAGCGTCCAACCGCGTCAGGTGTTGCGACAAATTCCAGGTGTGAAGTTGAGAGAACCAATAGATGCAGCTTTGTGTTGTGGCAGTGCCGGGGTTTATAATATGTTGCAACCAGAAGTTTCTGAAGAATTGGGTCAGCAAAAAGTGCAGAATTTATTGAATACTGGTGCGGAGTTAATTGCTTCTGCTAATCCTGGGTGTACTTTGCAAATCACTAAACATTTGCAGTTGCAAGGTAAAAAGATTTCAGTCATTCACCCGATGGAGTTGTTAGATTATTCGATTCGCAGTGAAAAGTTGAAATTGTAAATATTTTTTGTGGGTTGGATATTTTGTCATTGATTTTAAACCAAAGAGCCAAAGCTATGTTTTTATTCCCCTTCTCCAAAAATTGGGAGAAGGGGTTGCGAGATGTAGCTCACTTCCCACAAGGTGGGCTAGTTTTGTATTCGTGCAAGAGGTCTAATGTTTTACTTAGTAGGTATAGAGACTTCCCAAATTCCTTGATTTCCACCATACTCTAGAACATAAATCTTATTGCCAATAATTTCAGCATCGATAGGATTACTAAAACCTATGACAAGGCGCGTAGCGTTAAGTTTATAGTTAGTATTTCCTACTTTAGTTAACTTTAAATGCAGTAGGTCTTGGCTAGCATCTTTAAAAGGGCCTACTAGTGTTTCGCCAGTAGGATCGCCTGGTGTCCAACTCAACATAAATCCATCTTTGTTAAATTCTGGACTCATTACTCCTTGTCTATCAAAAACTAATCCTAAAGGAGAACGGTGTGTTGTAAAAGTACTAATACTTTGTCCAAGAACACTGGCATCTTTGATTTTTCCATCTACAGGATCGCGGTAATTATCTGTGTCTGGGCCAAGATTAGGAATTGGTTCAATCAAATTTTCAGTAGGTCGAATAGGAAAGGTTGGATCGTTACGATAGTAACCCTTTTTGATGGCATTAAATTGAGGGCTTAATAATCGATCAGTGGCAGGATTATAATTGGGAAATTGTTGGGGATTATCTGTCCCACCAATACGCCAAGGAAAGCCGTAATTACCACCTAAACGTAGCCAATTTAATTCTTCTGACATGTCGCGATCTGGGCCATTTTCTGTGCCAAACAAATCCCCATTAGGCGCAAAAGCCATATCAAATGTATTGCGTGTTCCTTCTGCAAAAATATAGCCAGATGTCTTTAAAGTTGCTCGATTGTTTGCCAGAAAGAGATTATTGCTATTAGTAGGAAGACGGAGTATACAGGCGGTTAATCCGACTTCACGAGTATTGGGATATAGACCATTAACAGACTGAACCTCACCATGATCGGTACGAGAACCGCTATTCACATAGATAAAATTACCATCTAGACTAACAACTACACCGTTGAACTGATGGTCATAAGCTGTTTTGCTTTTGGGATAGCCTGCACTCTGAGCTAAAATAGACCAGATATGTTTTCCTGTACTCGAATTAATTACACCTTTAACAATAATTGCTTTAGTCTGGTTATTCACAACGTCTGCATTGCCAACCAAATAAATTGTGCCGTTAGGGCCAATGGCCATACCTTGAGTTTCACTTAAATTATGATTACTAGAATTGTACACAAGTGTTTTAGTAAAAGAAGTTAAATCGACTTTATAAATTTCACCATTTCGTTTGAGATAATAGAGGGTATTGTTTCGTGGATCTTTTACAATCCGAACAGAAGGAGAGACTGATAATGTATTAATAATATTGCGAACCTTAATATCAGGACGCAAGGTTTGTGGTACAACATTTAGTCCAGTAGTGCTATGATTTAATAAAACTATTGTAAATAACAGTGTTATTATAAATAACAGCATTTTAGTAACAGAATTTCTGAGTAATCTGCTTTTTACTTGGTTAAATAATTTAGTGTTATTCATTAGTTTCTTGATAAATTAGTCAGTTAATTTTGTTTCTAAATCTTCTTGAGAAGGGGAAAAACAGTGTTATCACTATTAGCCCAACCATATACAGTCTTATCTCCTAAAGTCCCATTTATTATGTCAGTAAATGTATTATTGTAAATAACTTGCATATTTATTTTTCTTGAATTTCTACTAACTAATCTCTAATTTTGACTGAAATAAAAGAAATTTTCATAAGTTCAAGTTTGAATAGAGATACCTTTGCTAACCTAATTAATACCAATATCCTGAAAAAATATTAGTTATTGATTTGGTAAGTTGATATTCAAATGATAAGTAATTGAATCAAAGTTAGTCTATTTTAATTATTTATTTTCTTAGGCTTTTTTATTTTTAACTCTCTTCTAATTATTTATTATCATGAATAAAAGGTAACGTCAAATTCTTTACTAAATCTTAAAAATGTAATTTATTTAATTTTTAATAATATTAAAAGCTTTTATAAAGTTTGATTAAGTATTTATGAAAGTTTAATATTTTTTTAGTAAAATTTACAAGATTTTTCAGATGAATACAATATTGTCATTAAGTTAAGTTTCAATATCAATTTTAATTTGGAAAAAAATACTTTTTCTATTAAATAAATACCTCAGAAAATACATAAGTTAAATTGATAGATTATCCAAAACATTTTGAGCTTAATAAAAGTTAAGCTTTACATAAATTTTATATACTTTTTGTCGAAAAAATGCCCAAAAAATGAATTTAAAAGTCAATTCCTTCTTCTTGTAAACTAATGTTGTGTTGAAGTGTTAGGCATAATTGCTTCTTGAAGATTTACGCCGCTAAGGTTAGCTCCCCGAATGTCGGCTCCTCTAAGGTTAGTTCCTCTGAGATTCGCCCCTGCCAGATTTGCACCTCTAAGGTTAGTCCAACTTAAGTCAGCTTGACTCAAGTCAGCTTCACTTAGGTTAGCTTGCAATAAGTATGCACCACTGAGGTGAGCCTTGGTCAGATTAGCTTTATATAGATCGGCTTTGTAAAGATAAGCTCCTAAAACTTCTGCTTCGTATAAACTCGCCTCACTGAGGTCAGCCGCAATCAAGTTAGCTTCAATAAGGTTGGCAAAAGTGAGATTAGCACGAATCAACTTCGCTGCACCTAAATCGGCATCTCTCAAGTTAGCGCCTCTTAAGTCAGTGCCAATTAGATTAGCAGATGCGATCGCAGCACCTCTAAGATCCACCTGACTCAAGTCAGCTCCAATCAAATTCGCATGACTCAAATCTGCCTGCGTAAGTACAGCGCCACTCAAGTTAGCAACACTGAAGTTAGCTGCACTCAAGTTAGCTTCATTTAGGAAGGCTTTATAGAGGTTAGCACTACTGAGTTCAGCACCACTGAGGTTTGCCCGCACAAGTAAAGCATTACCCAAATCAACTCTTCTCAAGTTTACCCCTTGGAGGTTTGCGCCTCTAAGGTTATCGCCTTGCAAATCAGCGGCGCTGAGGTCTGGTTCAATCTGGGGATTTTTCTTTCTCCACTCAATCCATGTAACTGCACCTGCTTTGAGTAAAGTTAGATGCTCTCGATTTGCCATTTTCTCTTTTTTACTCCTGACGCCCACCCAGAGAATTTACCCGACCAGCGACACTTTCAATGGCCGTTAATGCTCCCGCTGCTCCTGCTAGAATATCCTGTTCTTGTCCACCTAAGTAAAGCCGTCCAAAACTACCTACAGCTTGAACTTCAAGAATGTTAATCCTCGCTGCTTTCTCCGCTTCATTGGCAGCCAGTGCAGCGTAAGCAGCAGGCTCCACTTCTAATACATACAGCGTTTGACCTGCTAGTAGTAGCTGTCCCCGGCGCGTGCGATTAATCAGTTGTGTTTGATAAGCATCGATATTGCGGATAATCTGACTAGAAACAACACGCGGTTTCAGACATTCCTCTCTTTTGACTCCCAGTGCCGCCAAAATAGCTTGACCAGCAGCTCTGGTTTCGCCTTGGGAGCTAGAATGAACTTCTAATAGTCCGTATAGTCGTTCAACTACCAGTACTGCCGGACGGACAGAGGCAGATTTCAGGGCTATATCCGTAATCTTATTAATTTCTATACCAGGAGAGATTTCAATCCACAGTGATGTATCTCCTGGTAATGGTAAGAAGCCTTGGGCTACTGTTCCCATATATGCTGCATGTTGAGGTTGCAGGCTGTCGAGAAATACGAAACTGCGTAATTCTATGCCCAAGATTTTGCTCTCCAGTTGTGAAGGTAAAAAATATCTATATACAAGATATAAGCGCCTAACTTGACAATATAGGGTATAAAGGAGCGCAAAATCCGTTAAACGGATCTACACCGTGTGTCAAATGGCAATTTCTAGAAGCTAATGCTTATTTAGAAGACCATCGTCGTCTTGGGATAAAATCTACTTCGAGCGGACGACATAATTTTTGTTTAACACAGCTGCTTTGTAAACATCTTGACCCTTTTAGATTACCCCAGTTTTACCCCAAATATTTCCCCAATATCTTGCAACCTAAACTGCAAGGATTAGATACCAATGAATATGGCTCTTTCTAGCTCAAGTTGTTTTTTCTAAAGTATTTTCATCCCCATTCTGCCAATCAGGCAAATAAGCCTCTCCCAAAGGACTTAAACAGCTTGCCGTGCTTTGGGAGAGGCTTGACGGGCTTTTTTGGTGCGATCGCCAATCATTCGAGAGGGAGGGCGATCGCGATTTTTCTGGTTGAATCAGGTACTGGGCAAGTCCCCTTCAGGTAAGACATTATCTATGCTGAGTACCCACGGTATACCTTTGTCAATTGGAGAACTGACAGTAATTTTAGCTCTATTGGCAAACTGTTTTAAGTGGTTAGCAAATTGGGGAACAGTTTTCATGATATTGCGATAACTTTCCATATTATTACAAATCACGATCAACGTCAAAACGCCACTATTGATTCGGAAATACCAATGACAACTCGATAACAAAATCCGTGTCATGCGTAGACGCAGAGCGGCTTGTCGTCAGACATCGCACGCTAAGAAAAAGCTTTTTTTAGTTGCTTCCTCAAGCTGTCTAAATAGTATTTCACTTAGCTTGATTGTTTGATATGAAGGCAAATCATCTGGATGCAAGCACGGTTGATTCATAAGATTTAGGCAAGCTTCAAAAGTAACGAAGCTGCGGTGAAGATTGGTAAATTTGGTTGTTTGCAGATGAGAAAAATCTGTTTGTATGCAGTAGCTTTGGTTATTTTTCTTGAGTGACAATCCACAACAAATCTAACCACAAGTGAGGATAAGTTTGCTTAATATTTGAAAGTGGATCGCGAATCAAATTATTGGCATTCAAGCAAACAACCTCAAATAGCCCCAAGTATTCTGCTACTTCTCTGAGTAGGTTTTTTTGCTCTACTACAGCACTCATCAGTTTATCAGGGCAATAAATAGCAATGTATTTTGTATGGCGAATGCATGTTTTTATATTTACTCTTGTTAAGTGAGGATGAGGATTAATCATCTTCACATAACATTGGCTTAACAGTTTCCATACCCGTGGATGAGCGTGTTCGATAATTACGTTAAATTGCTGGGCTAAGTCCTCTTCAGTAATCATTACTCTCTCCATTGCTTTAGTGCTAAGAACAGTAATCTCATGTCATCTGTTACGTACTTTGAAAAATACCTAATTGTGCAAAAAATCAAAGTAGCAATTTTTTGCTGATGCTATGTGCATATTCACTCTTAGTCAAATAGGTAATTTTTCGTCAGGGCAAAATTTACCCCAAAAAGCGAAATTGGTTGGTATGTTTTCTACTGTTTGTATTACTCGCCTATCAAGCATCAAAGCTGAAACTAATCTCTAAAACTGTATTAAATGCTACTATTTACCAATTAAATTGGTAAAAACTTATTGCTAAATATAATGCTCTGTTTCTTGGAATTTAGGGCTTTCAAAGTAAAAAGTAAACACCCGGAAAAATAATTTGCGCTTGGCAAGCAAATTGGCAATTTCTGTGATAGTCTTTATATATGGGGAATCAAGACAGCGAAAGCACAAAAAGTCTTCAAAGAGAAATGATATAAACTCAAAGACTGCACTTTCGCCTTGGCAGATGTTTTGTTAAATCCGCTACGGCTTTTTGAAACTAAGAGACAAAGCCAATGAAGCAGGATAGTGACCTCCGTAATAACTTGAAGTCGATTAGAACTCGCTTAGGCATGAGCCAACAAGATTTGGCTAACATCGCTAATGTGACTCGTCAGACTATTAGTGGTGTAGAGTCGGGACTATATGCTCCCTCAGTAGCCATAACACTTCGCTTGGCCAAAGCGCTAGGCTGTCAAGTTGAGGATCTATTCTGGTTAGAGCGGGATTTACCTGAAATTGAAGCCGTTCTTGCCAAACCTGTTCCTAATGGTCAGCAACTACGAGTTAGCATGGCTCGTGTGGGAGGACAATGGATAGCTTATCCCTTAATTGGTAAGGATGCTTTTCGCCAAGATATGATTCCCGCTGATGGTGAGACAGTTGCAGTGGTGAGGCAGTCCGATCTTGGGGGTTCTCCCCAAGAGGAACTGCCAAAAGGGTTCCCCGACATAAGCAAACTATCTCACCCGCAGGATGAAAGCACTAGCCAAACAGGTACAAATAAAGTTCGAGTCAGGCTACTAGACGATAATCTCGACACACTTCACAACACCGTTGTGATTGCTGGTTGTGCCCCTGTGATTTCACTATGGGCAAGAGCCACCGAACGCTGGCATCCTCAACTGCGAGTCCAATATAACTTTGCCAATAGCATGGCTGCATTGCACAGTCTATGCAGAGGTGAAGCGCACATCGCTGGGATGCATTTGTACGATTCTAAAACTGGTGAGTATAATACTCCCTTTGTTCGAGATGTTCTGGCTGGCAGGGAAGCAGTTCTGATTACCCTTGGTGTCTGGGAGGAAGGACTTTTGTTGAAGTCAGGCAACCCAATGGGAATTAGAACAGTTACTGACTTAGTAAGTGGGGGAGCGACTATTGTCAACCGCGAAATAGGTTCTGGTAGTCGGATGCTTTTGGAACAAACACTCCAAAAAGAGCAGATACCGTTCGATACTGTTCAGGGCTTCGACAATATACTCAAAAATCACCAAGATGTTGCCCAAGCTGTAGTCAGAGGAGTTGCCGATGCTGGTATGAGTACAGGCTCTATAGCTGCCGCTTTTGGGCTGGGATTTATCCCTTTAAATCAGTCACGATATGATTTGGTGATTCTCAAGGAATATCTGGAAGAAGAACCTGTACAGCAGTTGCTCAGTACTTTGGGACATCGGATGGTTCACTCCCAATTTGAAATTCTCGGCGGTTACGATATCAGCAAAATCGGGGAAGTTGTAGCAACTGTTTAGAGTGGATTGCAATGGTTGGTTGTGTGGTTAAAGGAAAATTCGGCGTAAATTTAAATCCTGCTGTAACCACTCTTGAGGTATGAGCAACCTTCAGGAAATTACAACAACTGATGATGCTGAATTCGTAATACTCGCCAAATGCGATAAGCAAGCTACATAATTCGTAATTCGGGTTGAATTTGAGTTTTCGGCTTAGAATCTGTAGCTTTCTTTTTTCTAATTGGTATTATACCAATTCAATTCATGACTGCAACATATCCTTGGGTAAAGACGCGATGAATCGCGTCTCTACAAATGGTCTATTTGTCGCTTTCTTTTTTCTAATTGGTATTACTACCGTTAGAGAAATCATTTGAGTAGAGTGTTTGGTAATACTTGCAATATTCCTTGAGTGATGTCTTATCGCTCTAGCCATTAGTCAGAAAAAACAATGACTAATGGCCAACGAAAACTGACCAAAACTTGAATATGTTCTTTCTTCGGACTTTTTTTGGTGTGGAACGATCGCCTCCAACAACGTTCTGCATAAAGTCGTTGCTGTAATTTTACAGCGCGAGTACCTCCGGCACAAAGTGCCAACGCCTCATCAACTGACAGACCCACCAAACAAACAATTGTAGGATAAATTATCATGTCCGACGACAAAATTAGACAAATTGCTTTTTACGGTAAAGGTGGTATTGGTAAATCTACCACTTCCCAAAACACCCTTGCTGCAATGGCAGAAGTGGGTAAACGCATCTTGATTGTCGGATGTGACCCCAAAGCTGACTCCACTCGTTTGATTTTGCACTGTAAAGCTCAAACTACCGTGCTGCATTTAGCTGCTGAACGGGGCGCTGTGGAAGATATCGAACTTGAAGAAGTGGTAATCACTGGTTTCCGCGATATCAGATGCGTAGAGTCAGGCGGGCCAGAACCTGGTGTAGGTTGCGCCGGTCGGGGTATCATCACCGCTATTAACTTTCTTGAAGAAAACGGCGCTTACTCAGATGTAGATTTCGTATCTTACGACGTATTGGGTGACGTTGTGTGCGGTGGTTTTGCGATGCCAATTCGTGAAGGTAAAGCCCAAGAAATCTACATCGTTACTTCTGGTGAAATGATGGCGATGTTTGCAGCTAACAACATCGCTCGTGGCGTTCTCAAATATGCTCACACTGGTGGTGTACGTTTGGGTGGGCTAATTTGTAACAGCCGGAAAACTGACCGGGAAGATGAACTGATTAGCACCCTAGCAGCCAGAATCAGTACTCAGATGATTCATTTCGTCCCCCGTGACAATATCGTGCAGCACGCCGAATTGCGCCGGATGACTGTAAACGAGTATGCACCCGACAGCAACCAAGCTAATGAATATCGCACACTAGCAGACAAAATTATCAACAATACAAATCTCGCTGTTCCCACACCCATTGAGATGGATGAGCTAGAAGAATTGTTGATTGAATTCGGTATTCTCGAAAGCGAAGAAAATGCTGCAAAACTGGTAGGTGTGGCCAACGCTCAAGCAGATAGTGAGAAAAAGCTAGAAGATGCTCAAGGCGAAGCACTAGAAGCACTGAAAAAAGGAAACGTAGAAATAGTTTCTGCTAGTGAGAAGAAGTAAGGTTCTCGTTTAGACTTAGGTGCTAAATCCAGAGTAAATATTAGGTGGGCAAAAATAGCCCACCCTCTCACCAAAACAGTTCTGAGTGCTGAGTAACATTAGCAGATAGCTAAAGTTTAGTCCGTGCTGAGTAAAAAGTAAAATTAGATCGACTAAGCATCAAATTAGTTTTGAGTAGCGAATGCCTCGGCTGAAAGTGGGAAGATTCATTAATACTACTTATTCATTACTTTTTACTCAGAACTCAGCACTCATCACTTCTGAAAAATCCTTTAAAATGGAGGTAATTGCATAGCCAATCTTAACTTTTTTTTTTTCAAATTCACCGTGCTAACACTAATTTTTCAAGGTCTACACAGCAACATTAATACTTTAATAGTCTAGTTCGTGTTTTTGTTTTCTCCTTCTCTAACCTAGTTGGTGTTTATGTTTTAGGGGATGGAAAATTATCTTTCTCATTCCCTTTTATTCCATCCTTTAGATACAAGATTGATAAATTAAAACCTATGAAAGCTTTGGAAAATTCTCTTAACACCTAAGAACTTCTACCTATTGTCACCAAAGAAATGAATCCCACCCCAGGAAAAATCAACGATTCGCTCAGTGACTTCAATTCTGAAGATGCTCCTCAGCAGAAACAAAAGAAAAAAAAGTCCTCTACACAATTACCCCAACCTGGAACTACTCAAGGGAGTTGCGCTTTTGATAGTGCAATGATTACCCTAGTACCAATCACCGATGCTGCTCATGTAGTTCACGGGCCAAGTGGCTGCGCTACCAGTATTTGGGGAAGTTACAGCAGTCTCTCCTCTGGTTCGATGCTGTACAAAACACGCTTTACCAGCGATATAGATGAGAACGATATTATCTTTGGTGGAGCCAAAAAGCTGTATAAAGGCATTTTAGAATTAACAAGACGGTACAAACCGGCGGCGGTATTTGTTTACTCCACTTGCATCACCGCTCTAATTGGAGATGACATTGAGGGAGTTTGCAAAAATGCCACTGAAAAAACAGGAATACCTACTATCCCTGTACATTGTCCTGGATTCATTGGCAACCAAAATTTGGGCAACCGTGTTGCTGGTGAAGCAATGCTAGAACACGTTATTGGAACAGCTGAACCAGAGACTAGTACAGCATACAACATCAACCTAATTGGTGAACATAATATCGCAGGTGCAATATGGAATGTTTTACCGTTATTGGAGAAATTAGGTATTAGAGTTTTGGCAAAAATTACAGGCGATGCTGTCTACAAAGAAGTTTGCTATGCTCATCGTGCCCAACTTAATGTCATACTCTCCTCCAAAGCACTAATCAACGTGGCAAAAGGGATGGAAAAAAAATATGGCATTCCCTATATTGAAGAGTCTATCTATGGTATAGAGTCAATCAATCAATGTCTAAGGAATATTGCGGCAAAGTTAGGTAATTCTGATTTGCAGGAACGTACAGAAAAGTTAATTGTAGAAGAAACTGCTGCAATAGATGAAAAACTTGCTTTGTATATTACCCGATTACAAGGTAAGCGCATTATCCTTTCTATTGGAAGTTTCAAGAGTTGGTTGATTATCTTTGCTGCTCAGAAATTGGGGATGGAAGTTATTGCTATTAGTATTAAGGATAATACTGAGGAGGATAGAACTAGAGTCAAAAGTTTGTTGGCTCAAGATGGCATAATTTTAGAACAAAATACTCCTGAAGAAATTTTACAGATAATTAACGAAAATCAGGCTGATATGTTAATTGCTGAGAAACGCCATCAAGATACCTCTCTCACCGCTAGGATTCCATTCCTAGATATTAATCAAGAACGCAACCATCCTTATGCAGGCTATATAGGAATTTTAGAGGTAGCACAAGAACTGTATGCTGCTTTTTACAACCCTGTGTGGGAGCAAGTATACCAGCCAGCCCCGTGGTCAGCAGAAAATTCTTCTGAGGAGAACATTTGATGGCAATTATTAGCGTTACGAGTACATCCGTTGCAGTTAATCCTCTGAAGCAAAGCCAAACTGTAGGTGCAGTTTTAGCCTTTTTGGGGTTAAAGGGAATCATGCCTTTGTTACACGGTTCTCAAGGTTGTACTGCTTTGACTAAGGCGGTATTGGTACAGCATTTCCGTCAGACGATTCCCCTTTCCAGTACAGCAATGACAGAAGTTGCAACCATTTTGGGTGGCGAGGAAAGAGTTGAACAAGCAATCTTGACTTTGGTGCAAAGATCCAAACCGGAAATTATCGGTCTTTGTAGCACTGGACTTGTGGAAACCAGAGGTGATGACATGGTACGTTTTGTCAAAGAGATTCGCCACCGTCACCCAGAACTAGATTATCTACCAATTGTGTTTGTCTCTACACCGGATTTCAAAGGTACATTACAGGATGGCTTTGCTGGTGCAGTTGAGAGTATAGTTAGGGAAATTCCTCAAAAAAGCTCTAAGCAAGACGCTTGTCCTACACAAATTACTATTTTGGCTAGTTCTGCCTTTACACCAGGGGATATACAGGAAATTAAAGAGATTGTCACCTCTTTTGGACTTGTACCTATTGTTGTACCTGACCTTTCTGGCTCATTAGATAGTCATATAGAAGATTCTTCTAGTGCCATTACAGCTAATGGCACGACTTTGGCAAAGTTGCGCTCAATTGGCAATTCTGTATTCACTTTGGCATTAGGTGATAGTATGCGGAGTGCAGCGCAAATCTTGGAGCAGAGATTCAATATACCTTATGAGGTATTTGGTGAATTGACGGGGCTAGGAGCAGTAGATAAATTCCTGCAAGCATTGGCGGATATTAGTGGTGTTAGTGTACCAGAGAAATACCGCCGTCAACGCCGTCAGTTACAACATATAATGTTGGAGAATCATTTTTACTTTGGTTGCAAGCGAGTTTCTTTGGCGCTGGAACCTGATTTACTTTGGTCAACAGTTTCTTTTTTACGATCGCTAGGAGTTGAGATTCACTCAGCAGTGACAACAACACGCTTTCCTTTGCTCGAAAAACTTCCGATTCCTAGCGTTACTATTGGTGACTTGGAAGACTTTGAGCAACTGGCGGTTGGGTCTGATTTACTAATTACCAACTCTCATGGAGCGGCGATCGCTCAACGCTTAAAAATTCCTCTCTACCGTCAAGGAATTCCCATTTTTGACTCCTTAGATCATGGTCAATTTACTAAGGTTGGCTATCGAGGTACTATGCAACTTTTATTTGATATTGGCAATCTGTTTTTAGAGCAAGAAACAAAGGTTAAATAGGTAGGCGTAAATCTTTATCGTTGGGATAAGGCAGGAAGAAAGAGGGTTTTAGTCTTGTTCATTTTTGTTAACATAGTTTAGTTTTATTCTGCCTACTTACTTAAGCATTAATATTAGTTATCATGTCGATGTTTGCTTCAATAACATGGACATTTTAAATAATGATGAAAAGGTTTGTAAAGTGGTGTGTTGAGTTTTCTTCTTGGTGGAATATTCGCCAAAGTAGAAAGTCTCTTTTGTTTATCGTTATGCTTACCTTGAGTGCGATCGCTACGTTGTTGTCATTCCCATTGAACGCTCAAATAAATCTGCCGTCAAAGCCAATATCTGAGTTAAGGGGAGTGTGGTTAACAAATATTGATAGTGATGTGTTATTTGAGCGCGATCGCCTCAAGGGATCTTTGCAACGCCTTGATGAACTCAATTTTAACACTATATATCCGGCGGTTTGGAATTGGGGATATACATTGTATCCTAGCAAAGTTGCCCAAAAAGTTATCAGGCGATCGCTCGATCCCACTCCCGGACTGCAAGGGCGAGATATCCTCAAAGAAATTGTTAATGTGGGACATCAAAAAGGGTTAACAGTGATTCCCTGGTTTGAATTTGGCTTCATGGCACCAGCGGATTCTCTATTAGCCAAAAATCGTCCCCAATGGCTCACCAGTCGCAGTGATGGGACTCGAATTGTCAAAGAAGGTATACATAATCGCGTTTGGCTAAATCCCTTTCGTCCGGAAGTACAACAGTTCATCCAAGATTTAATCGTTGAAATTGTCAGAAACTACAATATCGATGGCATTCAATTTGATGACCATTTTGGCTTACCATCAGAATTAGGGTATGATGCTTATACAGTAGCACTTTACAAAAAAGAACACCGTGGAAAAGCTCCCTCCAAAAACTTTAAAGATTCAGAATGGGTGCGCTGGAGAGCTAACAAAATCACTGAGTTTATGAAGCGGGTATTTACAGCCATCAAAGCTACTAAAAAAGATTGCCTGGTTTCCGTTGCTCCTAATCCTCAGCGTTTCTCTTATGACTTCTTTTTAGCAGACTGGCAGAAATGGGAACGTCTGGGAATTCTTGAAGATTTAGTTTTGCAGGTATATCGGGATGACTTGAATGTTTTTATTAGTGAATTAGAATATCCAGAAGTGAAAGCGGCCAAGAGCCATATTCCAGTAAGTGTAGGTATTATGGCTGGATTGAAAAAAAAATCTGTACCGATGCAGCAGATTCAAACACAAGTGCAAAAAGTACGCGATCGCAATTTTGCCGGAGTCTCCTTCTTTTTCTATGAAACCCTTTGGAACATTAGCAAAGAAAAGCCCCAAGAACGCCAGATTGGTTTACAGCAACTCTTCCCCACACCAACAACTTACCCGAATTTGCTAGCTGGTTGGAGACCCTCTAGTTGATTTTCCTAACAATAATTCCCCACCATAAGAACCAGGCGGGGAATGAAAAACGGGTCGGAAGCACTGAATAATTATTAGTGTGATGTTTCGGCAAGTTCATCCACAATTACTTAAGAATTTGTCATAGTTTTTAATTAGCTTCCTGTCCAAACCGTCTTTATAATTCAGCTTCCGCTTCCTCAATTGTCATTGGAATTTGATTTGGAGATTGGGCACGTCTCCTTTCGATATAGATATGAAATGCTTGATCATCGTTACAATGAGCCAAAATATAAACTCTTAGCTCTTATAAAGGCATTTGTTGAAAGTTAGGTTGTGTCATAAGCAAAGAATTTCTCCGGTTGGTATTACCTCAGCTTCTATGGAATTATCTGTCAAGATATAAACATTTTTAGTACGTTCAGTTATATAGCAATCCTAAATCATTTGTAAGAGAGTAAAAGGCTGAAAAGCATATAGATACATACTTTTAATCTCCGTATTTTCTCACGATTCAATTCGGATTGCTATAGCAACTTTCATACCATCGCTGAAATACGTATTGGAAAACTCAAAAGGATTTGCGAAGAATTTATTGTACTCATAGTGTGTATTCAGGTCTGTCCGATCTCCCATTTTCCAGTAATTGAGGGTGCGATCGCCTTTTTTCAAGGGTTGGCAATCGCCTGGAGGAGCTACCCTTTAACCCAGATTAAGAACTAAATTTTCTCGATTTTGTGCATATCCCGGCTCAATGGCAAAAACACTACCGGATGCGTTGTTAGATTTTACTAGTTTGGCTGACTTACAAGCAACTTGAGAAATACTTCAGGATTAGGATAACAAAGCGATCGCTTTGTGAGTCAATTGTGCGTAGGCGAGCTTTTCGTAGACATTGCACTTTCATAAAAAGCAAGTTTTATAACAAATCCTCCTATATGAGGCTACAAAGAAAGTATTCGTTTTTATCGATATTATTTAAGTAGCACCTCAATAAAACTAAAGTTGAATTTTATTTTTTGTCCATAAATTAAAACTGTGTTGGAAGAAGTTGTTCAGCCAATGACTACCAGTAGGGCAAGTTAAAACTCCCACGAAATTGTGCCCTGCACCGTGAATGCATCGCCTGGGTTAACACTGACATTGCTGCCAGCCGAATCATAATAGTTAACATCAAACAAATTCTTGAAATTGAGTGCTGCCCGGAATCTATCTCGCTTGTAGAAGATGGCAGCATCGGTAAGGAAGTAACTGGGTAACTCAAGGGTGTTTTCCAGATCCCCTTGCCGCTCTCCCACAAAGAAGAATCCTATACCACCCCCAAAACCCTGCAATGCACCTCGCTGAATTTCGTAGGTTGTCCAAAGGTTGAAGCTATTTCTAGGGGTATTGTTCAACAAGTTACCCACTGTCAGGGTGTTGTCTTTGGTGATTTGGGCATCAGTGTAGGCATAGCCTGCAATGATGTTCCATCCTGGCAAAATTTCGCCCCCAATGTTGAACTCAATGCCTCGGCTGCGCTGCTCACCTGTTTGGATGGAAAAACCAGTTCTACCGGGTACAGGATCGGCTGTCGAGACATTAGAGCGAGTTAGGTCAAAAAAGGTAAGGGTTGCAGAAAGTCTATCAGTTAAATCTGCCTTAATTCCCACTTCATACTGAATGCCGCGTTCTGGTTGAAAAGCACTGCCTTCAAAAGTGGCTCCAGTGACTGGGTTAAAGGAGCGGCTGTAGCTGGCATAGAGAGAAATTGGCACAATGGGTTGGTAGATTATTCCTACACGGGGACTAAAGGCATCATCAGATAAGTTTTGTTCAGCACTGGTGATTCGATCTTTTGTAGTTCCTGTAAATGTATCAAATCGCACACCTAGCAAGAGTTTCAGATTATCAACAAGCGTGATCTGATCTTGAACATAAATACCTAATGTATCGGTTGAGCTATTGCTACCAACTCTAAAGCCCCCATTATCAATGGGTTGTCCATAGACAGGATTGAATAGGTCAATTGGAGCGGCTTGGCGAATAGTCGCAAGATAACCGCTCTCTTCCCTGGTGAGATTAAAACCTGTAACAAGTTGATGCTGAATGCTGCCTGTAGTAAATTTTCCGACAATGTAAGTGTCAGCATTGAAAAATTCACCAAAACTGTCAGTAAATAAGCCAATTCTATTTAGAGTGCGATTATCCGTGCTTAAGAAGGTATTTACTAAAGCATCTAAATCACGCTCATTTCGCGAAAATCTGAAAGCGTTGCGTAACTGCCAGTTTTCACTAAAGCGATGTTCGAGATTGTAGCCCACTGCGATAGAAGATACATTGTCGTTGTTCGGGTCTGGCTCATTAAAGCTGCGATTACGCGGTATTCTCCCATTCGGATTTGGCAGCACACTCCCTACAGCAGGGACACCGACATTACCACTCGATCTTGGTCGATTAAGATACTCAGTTTCTAGAGTGAGTTTAGTGCGATCGCTAATTTGCCAGGTGAGGACAGGTGCAACAAAGTATTGCTGTTCCTCATAGAAATCAAGGAAGCTTTCTGTAGTGAGAGCTGCCAAGTTCAAACGATACAACACGGTTTTGCTGGCATTCAGTGGTCCCGTCAGGTCAGCCGCACCACGATAATAATTGAAACTTCCCGCAGAGGCTTCCACGGAGTAGTAGGGTTCTGTGAGTGGTTGTTTGGTGACATAGTTAATTAAGCCTCCGAATGAACCTTGACCAAAGAGAACGGAAGCGGGTCCCTTGAGAACTTCAATTCGTTCAATGTTAGCTAGGTTAAAGATATTACTTCCAGGGTCTCTCAAACCATTTCTAAGGAAATCGCCAAAAGCAACATCAAAGCCTCGAATGTTGATTGTCGCATTTCCACTGCGAGATCCGCTATTAACTCCCTGCGATACACCAGCTACGTTTCTGAGCGCCTCACTTGGGTTTCTCACCTGCTGGTCTTGCAGCACCTGTTGTGGCACCACTTGAATTGATTGGGGAATATCACGCAGAGGTGTGTCGGTTTTGGTAGCAGTTGACGAATCTCTTACACGATAACCATCTTGCTCACCTGTCACGACTAATTCAATCGGCTCATCACCTTCTGCTGATGGTGTCTGGTTTTCTGGCTTTTGTTGGGCAGGCGGTGTTTCTGGTAGCTGTGTCGCGGTTGCCTGTGATGCTACCGCAAAAACTAACCCGCCATCATCATCAAATAACTCAACCGTAGGTATAGCCGCAACACCCACTACTGTGACTCGCACAGTAGTGGCATTAATATTTGTAACTGTTATTCCAGTAATTCCCTCAGTTGGTTTCTCCGAACGAAATCTAAAAGCATCTCCCGACGGTAAACGTAACTGCCCGCCCAACACATCTACAATAAAATTATTACCCGTACTACGATTTATTACTTGCAGTTGAGTTCCAAGCGATGTCTCTAAAATTACTTCTACACCTTTATCATTGGGATTTGCTTTCACTCCTGTGATTGGTACAACTGAACTTTCTTGAGAAGGTGTTTGTACTAGTATTTTATAGCTTTCTATTGGGGATTTCTCTCCTGCCCACGTAGAGGGTGCAATCAACAATGAAACCACACTTGCAAGCAATGCTAACTTCAGTCGATACGTCATGACTCCCCACACCGCTATAAGAAATAATTGTCAGAAAACAACATTACTGAATAAACGGTGTGCAGTGGAATAAACAAAAAAGGGCGAGACGGAATATTTTGGGGGCTAGACGGAATATTTTCGTTTTTTCCGGTAATCCTTGGGGTTCAAGCCAAACTGCTTGCGAAAGGCGATCGCAAATGACTTCGGATCGGCATATCCCACCAAATGAGCAATTTCTTTGATATTCATATCCCCGATTTGCAAAAGTTGTCGTGCTTGTTCCAAGCGATGACTGCGGACATAGCTGAATACTGTAGTGCCAAACACCTCCCGAAAGCCGCGCTTCAGGGTACAGTCGTTTAACCCAACCAGTCGTGCCAGTTCTATCAAAGTTGGCGGATTGTCCAACCGTTGCAATAATAGCTCTCTGGCATGGTGCAATCGTTCCCTGACATCAGTCTTAAGCGAGTGGAAAGGGTGATTTTCATCCCGCATTTCCACCTCCTGCACTACCAGCATCCCCAGCAATTCCAAAACTTTGCTTTCCCAATGCAGCCGTTTGGAAATTCCCCAATAGGGACACTCCAGAATTTGATGCAGCACAACCTGCATGGTAGAGGTGGTCGTGCCAATGTGATGGTAGTAAGTTTGGGTATAAGGTCTAATCAAATGCTGCAACTCTGGGGGTAATTCTCGGTCGGGATTGCTAGCGAACGAGCACAAGAATTCTGGTGAGATGTGAACGTTAACGGTTAAATGCTCTTGTCCTAAAAGTTGATATTTGCCGCCGGGAGCCATGCCGCTACCATAGAAGCCATACTGCCCAGCTAGGGTAGGAGTGCTACCTGATAGCACTCCTCCTGTCAAATAAAAATAATACTCTAGCGAATGGGCGCGATCGCAGCCCAGTGTAATAATCTCATCGTGAAACTGGTTATGGGCGATCGCCAGCCACAACCCATCTCGTAGCTCAATCTCCCGCAAATATCCCTCTCCTAATTCAGAAGGCTGCCTCCAGGTAACATCCAACAAGTCTGATGAATCTAAGTACTGCGGCGTTTCATTCGCTGAGTTCCAAAGATCCAAGTAAGCTTGCGATGAAATGGTGATGGTCATGCTGGTGTTGAAAGTCAGGTAAATTCTCAATCCAACCCAAGAAAAACCAGCTTAGATGAGAAAGAGTTGCATCTTTATCGAATCACTAATTGGGTATGAAAGGCAAGGGCGATCGCACCTGATGCTCACCCTCCATTTCCCTCACTTACCTTAAAACTCCCACGAAATCGTGCCCTGTACGGTGAATGGCTGACCGGGGAAAACACGCAGATTGTCACGGGTAGCCTCAAAGTAGTCCACATTAAACAGATTTTTAAAATTGATCTGTGTGCGTAACTGCCCTCGTTTATAGAAAATGGCAGCATCGGTAGTGACATAGCTGGGCACTTTAAAGGTATTTTCCAAATCGCCCTGCCTGTCTCCCACAAAGAAAAATCCCACACCAAACCCTAAACCTTGCATAGAACCTTTTTGAATTTCATAGCTTGTCCACAGGTTAAAGGCATTCTCCGGTGTATTGTACAATTGATTACCTACTGGAAGGGTATTATCCTCTGTAATTCGGGCATCGGTGTAGGCATAGCCTGCAAAGATATTCCATCCTGGTAAAATCTCACCTGCCAGATTGAGTTCAATGCCCCGGCTACGCTGTTCTCCAATCTGAATCGAAAATTCACCTGGGGGTATATCGGGTCTAGTGTCCTTCGTTAAGATATTGGATTTGGTCAGGTCGTAAAAGGCAAGGGTTGCAGAAAGTTTGTCACTGATATCTGCTTTGATTCCTACTTCGTACTGAGTCCCGCGTTCTGGTTGGAATAGATTGCTCTCAAAATCCGTTCCACTGTTTGGGGTAAAGGATCTGCTGTAGCTAGCATAAAGGGAAATCGGCTTTATGGGTTGATAGACAATACCAACACGAGGAGTGAAGGCATCATCCGCTTGACTGGATTCTGTATTGGCAAGCTCATCTCGACTTGTAGAGGTGGTGATGTCAAACCGTCCACCCAGCAGTAACTTCAAATTATCAGTCAACGTCACCTGATCCTGAACATAAACCCCTAGTGCATCAGTTACAGAAGTACTACTAAATTCCTGGTCGAGAGGATCTAACGGTTGACCATACACTGGATTGAATAGGTCAAGCGATGGCGCACTGCCAGAAACTCCACTCGAATCAATGGTATCGGAGCGACTGAGATCGACTCCAAATAGTAATTGATGCTTAATTGAGCCAGTTGAGAATTTACCAATTATATCTGTTGTCAAGTTATAGTAATTGACATCATTTTTCGAGATCCCATAACCACGATCCAGGATTCGATTATCAGGCTCAAGTTCACTAGCAGATGCACCTTGAGCATCGTCTCGAACGAATGCTACTTGAAAGGCGTTTCGTAATAACCAGTTATCACTAAACTGATGTTCAAGCCTGTATCCTACTCTAGCTGTTTTCGTTTCTTGATAAGCGTCAGGCTCATTAATGTTGCGGTTACGGGGTATTTCACCGTTGGGATTGGGAAGTACAGTGCCAACAGCAGGTAAACCATACAGCGGTAAATTTTTTGCGTTAGTGTAATCTGCTTCTAAAGTAAAGTTAGTTTTCGGACTAATTTCCCAACGTATGACAGGTGCAATCAAAAACACTCTATCATAGAAGAAATCAGTGAACCCCTGTTTATCCAGGTAAGATGCATTTAATCGATATGAGACTGTTTTGGAGTCATTCAACGGTCCAGATAGATCCACAGCACCCCGGTAGTAATCATAACTGCCAACAGTTGCTTCAATCGCATAAAAAGGGTCGCGCAGAGGTTGTTTGGTAATGACATTAAGCGTGCCACCTGGACCGCCTTGACCAAACAGAACTGAAGCTGGACCACTAAGGAACTCAATTCGCTCCACATTAGAAAACTCAATTGAACTATCGCTTGCTCCACTTGGCAATCCATTTCTGATAATTGCACCACTCTCAAATCCTCGAGCCGTAAAACTAAAATAATTGCGGTCAGATTGTTGGGTCGGACTCACACCAGTAACGTTTCTGAGTGCCTCATTTACAGTGTTAACTTGTTGATCTTTAAGTACCTGCTGAGGAACTACCTGAATCGATTGGGGAATATCGCGTAAAGGCGTATCGGTGCGGGTGGCAATAGAGGCATTTGGTACGCGATAGACATCTTGCTCTCCCGTCACCACCAATTCTATTGGCTCATCCTGCTGTGTTGATGGTTGCTGCTGCGGTGTCTGGTTTGCTGGCTTTTCTTCGGCTTGCGGTGTTTGGAGTCGCTGCAGTGACTGCGTTGCCGTTGCAGTAGTTGTTACCCCAAAAACCAGTCCGGCATTATCATCAAATAACTCAACTGTCGGCAAAGCTTTCTCACCCACTACCGTCACTCGCACAGTATTGGCATCAATATTCGTAACTGTTATTTCTGTAATTCCCTCAACTGGTTTCTCTGAACCAAATGTGAAAGCTTCACCCGACGGTAAGCGCAACTGTCCACCAGATACATCTGCAATAAAGTTATTACCAGTGCTGCGATTTGTGACTTGCAGTTGAGTACCTTGAGGTGTCTCTAAAATTACTTCCACACCTTTATCTGTGGGGTTTGCTTTGACTCCTGTAACTTGAACTATCTCTACTGGTTGATTGTTTCCAGATTCACCCTGAGACAGCCATTCTTTAACCGTCATCGCCGGACGTTGAAGGTCACGCACACAACGAATCGTAGTAATTGGTGACTCATTGCTTGCTGTTGAAACCTGATTAACAACTTCTGCCAATGCGGGTGGAACACCAAAAACGGAAACCAAGCCTACGAAAAAGCATAGCGATCGCTGCCATAATTTCAACATCACCCACACCAAGACTGAGAACAATTGTCAAAAACATTACAGGATAATCTGGTGTGATTGAAAGGCATTTTAGCTGCTAGACGGATTTTTTTTGAACGCTAGACGGATTTTTTCTGCTGGATTTGGTATTCCTTGGGAGGTAAACCAAATTTTTTTCTAAAGGCTGCGGCAAAATAACTCTGGTTAACAAACCCTACGGCTTTAGCGACCTCTGATACTTTCATGTTTTTTGTCTTTAAGAGCTGATGTGCTTGTTCTAAGCGATAGTGATGCAGGTAGCTAAATGCCGTTGTGCCAAAACAGGCACGAAATCCCTGCTTGAGGAGATAGTCATTTAAACCTACCTGTCGAGCTAATTCTATTAACGAAGGTGGATTATCCAACTTTTGTAATAAAATTTCCCTGGCATGGTAAACTCTGTCTACCACATCTGGTTTCAGGGGGAGAGGCTTGCTGTTGCCATTTTGGATTTCAACTTCCTGTGCAACTAAGATTCCCATCAACTCCAGAACTTTGCCTTCCAGATACATCCGTTTAGCAATACCTTGATAGGGACATTGCAATATTTGTCTTGCTACAGTCTGCATGGCTTGTGTCGCAGTTCCAGAACGGCAGCAATACTCTTGATCGGGCTGTCGAATCAACGATTTTAACTCTGGTGGTAATTCCCTGTCTGGGTCGCCAACAAAGGAGCGCAGTAGTTGATTCGATAGTTCAGGTTCTATTTCAAAACCCACTCCTAGAGCGGGCTGTATACTACAATTTATTGTCTCTTTAGGAGCTAAACCACTCCCATAAAAAATGTATTGTCCATCACTGATCGCAGCAAGTTTATTCTGGGATTGTCCGGTAAAATTAAAGTTCCACTCAAAACCATGTTCGCGTTGAGGAGCTTGGATGATTAGGCGATCGCTCAGTTGTAAGTTGAGGATGCTCAATACCAAGCCCTCTCGCAACTCAATTTGTCGCAAATAACCCTGTCCCAAAGCTTGCGGGTATTTATAAACCACATCCATTGCATCATCAGGATTTGGGTGTTGAGAACGTTCGATAGTCTCCTGAAATAGTTCCCAATAGGCTTGCCATGAAATAGTGATAGTCATGCTGGCACTTCAATTGTGATAAAAAGCTTCAACTCTTAATCAAAAATTATTCCATTAAGCTTTCTTCATCTGATTTTAGTGCCATTCGACTCAGAACACTATCCTATCCCCAAACGCCCAGCCAAGGCGGGAGTTAGGGGTAGAAGCGTGGTAATCATCAAGAATAGAGCCAAAAGACCCAAAGCGGCTCTGGCATCATCAGGTTCAGTGACTTCATTCAAGCTGGGGCGTTCCTGATCCCGTTGTAAAAAGAAAATCACGATCGCCCAGTACATGGCAATCATATTACCGAGAGACACTAGTACCAGTAAAATTAAAGTTGCGATCGTTGCCCGTCCTGCGGTTTTGCGTCCATAAATCGCCTGTATAATGCGCCCACCATCTAGTTGTCCTGCGGGCATTAAGTTCAAAGCGGTGATAATTAACCCCAACCAACCAATTATCACTAGGGGATGAACACTTACCAGAGATGACTGCAACGCCGAACCAAGGACAACTCGCGCCAAACTTCCCACCAAAATTGACCCTTGGAAAAACTGATTGGGCAATTGAAATAAACTACCTGGGTGCGAAAGCAGCAAGCCCGTTACCAGTATTAACAAAGAGACAATACCACCTGCAGCTGGCCCGGCTAAGGCAATATCAAATAATACCTTGCGGTTGGGCAATAGAGACTCAAAGCGAGTAATTGCACCAAAGGAGCCAATTTGCACTGCCGGTAGAAAGAAAGGCCAGCTAAGGCGAATTTGGTGACGCTGGGCAAGTAACCAATGACCGATTTCGTGAGCTACCAAAATCGAAAATATCCCAGCGCCTATGGGCAAAGCTTCTTGAAACCGCCCTGGATTGCCAAAAAAATCAAAATTCAGCAGTAATCCCGCAGCTTCTAAATTAGTAGCAATAGTTGCTATCAACAGAATACCTGCAAAGACTTTTTGCGATAATAACATCGGTTGGGGATCGTTACGGCTTGGTAGGACAATCACCACAGGTTTGCCGTCTGTATTTTCCACTAAAAACAGGCGATATCGATCGCCAAGGCGTTGCTGTAAACTTGCAGTTAGACGGTTGTGAGTCTCTTCTGGTTCTCCCCGCAAATTGCCTTTGAAAATGACTCCATCTTGGTAGGCGACGGTTTCTGTGGCAAAAAATGTATCGATACCAAAAATGCCTTTAATTGCATTCAAGTCATCTTCCGGTATTGGTGGGATCTCCGCTTTTAGTTCTGTGACTGCTAATTGTGGGGAATTTGCTTTAAGTGAGTCAGCAGCAGCCAGTCTTTCGGTTGCGCGTTGCTTGAGGATGGTATCTTGCCCAGCTGCGCGTAACTGTCTGCCCAAATAGACGTACAATCCGGCGGATGTTACCACTAAGAACAATATACCCGCTATATTGATGTAAATCCCTGCGGCAAACAATCCAAAAAACAAGAGCCAGGGAGTCATCAACACCACCGACTGTAACCAGGCTAAGACTCCCAGCTTACCAAAAGTTCTGGCGCGATAAAAGCCCCAGCCTAGAATACCTAAAGCTACCAGTAGGATTGCCGCCAGGATAGAAGTTTCTGATAAAGTGAACATCTCCAAACCTTTGCTATTGAGACTAAGCCAGAACAAGTCCGGTATTGCAGATACACTTATTAATTTATAACGCCGCCTGTCGTCTGCCCAAATTATCTCGCTTGGGGTAGTGATAAAACTTCATATCAGCTACGCTGTTGTTGAATTTGAAAGGAGGTCAGCATAAACACTAAAGAATCTGGTGTCACGCCAAGCCAAATCTTCTCAGTCCTCAGTTGAATGCATAAGCACAAAGTTTTGTAACAATTGTGGCTGGTTTGTGTAAAAGTCGCGAGCAATACATGAGATATAGATGAATTTGTAACTTGGTACGTTCTGATTCGAGGTCTTTTATGAGTAATGACTGGAGAAGACAACTAGATGAACAACTTAAAGACTTAGCGATCGCAGCTCAACAATACACACACCTAACTAAGGAAAAGCGGATAGCCTTAACACGTTTGATTAATGCTATTTGGCAGTCAGGTAAGCTTGTTCGTCCTTATAAAGGTCAATTTCAACTACTTTATCAAGATATTTATGATGAAGCAGTACAAAATTTATTTTTTTATCTTTGTCAAGATAACAATATTAATAAGTATGACCCAGAACGCGGCGAAGTGATGACTTGGATAAATATGCTATTAACTAAACGTTTTTTTCCAGAGGCTATCCCCAGAATTATCAGCAAAGAAAATGAAATAAATCTCGAAAACTTTCATCTTGAAAATTTACACTCATCTCAACCTATGTCTTTATTTGAACAAGTAAGAGAATGTATAGAAACTGACCCAGAATTAATTTTTTGTCAGGAACATATCAAAGGTCATCCAGAGGCAAATTTTCAAGCTATAGCTAAAAGAAGATGTTCTGGCATTTCCTGGAAAGAGATTTCGGCAGAATGGGGTATTGGAATCACATCTCTTCACAGTTTTTACCAACGTTGTTTGAAAAAATTTGCTACTAAATTTCATGAATATTTATATATTTAATGTTTCATATCATCTAATCAGCTAGGCAAAAATATGAGTAAAATCATCAACGCTTTAACATTTTCAGCCCCAATACCCGTAAATGGAAGGCATCGTGCAGAAGAGTTACGTAAACAACAAGCCACGCAAGTAAAAGGCGAACAAGTTTATCTCAACACTTTGTCTGTGTCTTTCGTAAATTATTATCTATATTGTATGGGATTTGAGACAGATTTGCATAAAAGTGATAGTTGGAATGTCATCCAACAGACACTTATGGATATTGCTGATTTGTCGCTAAAAAACTTGGGCTTATTAGAATGTCGTCCAGTATTGTCAGATGCACAATTTGTTTATGTGCCGCCGGAAGTACAGTCAAATCGAATTGGCTATGTAGCTGTGCAAATTGACAAATCATTTAGAGAAGCAACGCTGCTGGGATTTGTCAAGCAAGTACAAACTGATTTATTACCCATTAACCAATTGCAACCTTTAGATAATCTTTTGGAATATTTAGAAGAACTTTCTCAATTACAGATTGCTGAAATAGCTGATAATTCGCTGGAATCTAATCAGAATTTAGTTAATTTGAAGCAATGGTTGGAGAATATTTTTGAAGTTGGTTGGCAAGAAGTTGAGACTCTTCTAGGCACTCAAAGTATCAATCCAGCTTGGAGTATGAGAAGTAAAGCAGGCGCTTTTCTTAGCAGGGGTAAGTTGATTGATTTAGGAAAACTTTTAACCGCTCAAGCAGTAGTTTTAGTTGTTACCTTGCCTGCGGACAACGAGCAAGAAATGGACATTATCGTAGAATTACATCCGACAAATGGACAAGATTATCTGCCACCAAATCTACATCTAATGGTGCTGGATTTTGAAGGAACATCTGTGATGGAAGCTCAAACCAGAAGCAGCAATAAGAATATTCAATTGGAATTTAGTTGTGAAGTGGGAGAACGTTTCAGCGTTAAACTTGTTCTGGGAGATATCAGCATCACAGAAAATTTTGTCATTTGTTAAGAACAACAGCAGGGGTACTGCCAATGAGAAAGTTAGTTGTGCTGAAGCTAGATGGCGATTTGCACTTAGGCGTGCAGGTAACGCTGGAGATTGGAGAAGAGGGCAAACGCCCGATTACAGAAATTACTGGCAAGCTACCCTCTAATCCAGATATGGCAACAGCAATTGACCAATGGCAATCTACATATCGCAGCTTGTGGAAATTTACCCGCATCAAAGCCAAAAAAATTATTTACGATGGTTCTATTTCCCAGCGACGTCAGGAGTGCAATACAAAAGCTAGTGAGGTGCAAGAGCATCTGAATAACTGGTTGCTATTAGAGTCTTTTCGTCCCGTGCGGGAAAAATGGCTTAAACACTTGATGCCAGATGAAGAAGTGCGGGTGTTGATTCGCACTCATTGTTTACAACTCAAAAAACTTCCCTGGCATTTGTGGGATTTGATAGATCAACATTACCCCAAAGCTGAAGTTGTTCTCAGTGTTCCAGAATCAGAACCAGTAACAGCTGCATTGCAGACATCCATAAGCAGAAATAAAATTAGAATTTTGGCAATTTTAGGCAATAGTGACGGTATTGATGTAGAGCAAGACCGCCAGTTATTAGAGAAATTACCTGGTGTGACTACAACTTTTTTAGTAGAACCTGAATATTCAGATATCGACGACAATTTGTGGAAACAACCTTGGAATATCTTATTTTTTGCAGGTCATAGCAACAGTGAGGGTGAAGCTGGTTGCATCTATATTAATAAAACAGATAAATTAACAATTGATGAACTCAGATATGCCCTGACAAATGCTGTTGCCAACGGGTTACAATTGGCGATTTTCAATTCCTGTGATGGATTAGGATTAGCGCGAGAACTACAAAATTTACAGATTCCGCAAATTATAGCGGTTCTCAGTTGGGTGCAATATAGTAACAGCAGTGGGTGAACCATCCAATAATGTCTTTTTTAGTTACCGCATTCAGAGCATTTG
>NZ_JBALDE010000116.1:0-1169 GCF_036917515.1 Nostoc sp.
CCAGAAACCCTCGCTGCTGCCAAAGAAATTCAGAATGAGGAGTACCGCGCCGATGCTTTAAGTGCCTTAGCACAGAAACTGCCACCAGAGTTGTTCCCAGAAACCCTCGCTGCTGCCAAAGAAATTCAGTCTGATAAGCATTGCGCCAATGCTTTGATTGCCTTAGCACAGAAACTGCCACCAGAGTTGTTACCAGAAGCCCTCGCTGCTGCCAAAGAAATTCAGTCTGATAAGCATCGCGCCGATGCTTTAAGTGCCTTAGCACAGAAACTGCCACCAGAGTTGTTCCCAGAAACCCTCGCTGCTACCAAAGAAATTCAGAATGAGGAGTACCGCGCCAATGCTTTGAGTGCCTTAGCACAGAAACTGCCACCAGAGTTGTTACCAGAAGCCCTCGCTGCTGCCAAAGAAATTCAGTCTGATAAGCATCGCGCCAATGCTTTGATTGCCTTAGCACAGAAACTGCCACCAGAGTTGTTGCCAGAAGCCCTTGCTGCTGCCAGGGATATTCAGAATGAGGAGTACCGCGCCGATGCTTTAAGTGCCTTAGCACAGAAACTGCCAGAGTTGTTGCCAGAAACCCTCGTTGCTGTCAGGGAGATTCAGTCAAAGTATTATCGTGCCAATGCTTTGAGTGCCTTAGCACAGAAACTGCCACCAGAGTTGTTACCAGAAGCTCTTGCTGTCGTCAGGGAGATTCAGGATGAGGAGTATCGTGCCAATGCTTTGAGTGCCTTAGCTGACAAACTGCCAGAGTTGTTGCCAGAAACTCTTGCTGCCGTCAGGGAAATTCAGGATGAGAAGTATCGTGCCAATGCTTTGATTGCCTTAGCTGACAAACTGCCAGAGTTGTTGCCAGAAGCTCTCGCTGCTGTCAGGGGAATTCAGTCTGATAAGCATCGCGCCAATGCTTTGATTGCTTTAGCTGACAAACTGCCAGAGTTGTTGCCAGAAACCCTCGCTGCTGTCAGCAAGATTCAGGATGAGTATGGCAATCGCGCTAATGCTTTGAGTGCCTTAGCACAGAAACTGCCACCAGAGTTATTGCCAGAAGCTCTTGCTGTTGTCAGGGAGATTCAGTCTGATAAGCATCGCGCCAATGCTTTGATTGCTTTAGCTGACAAACTGCCAGAGTTGTTGCCAGAAACCCTCGCTGCTGTCAGCAAGAT
>NZ_JBALDE010000117.1:0-119301 GCF_036917515.1 Nostoc sp.
ATAATGCTTCTAAACTAAACATAGGGCAGGTGCTGGATTTAACGCTATTTTCAGCTTACTACCTGCTCCTTTCCTTATCCCGAACTCAGGTTAAACTATCTATTCGATTACTAATAGACATCTCCTAAATAGTTTTTTCGTAATAAAAGAATATAAAATGAGCTTTTTAGTACACAAAAATGGCTAACATACTAGAGCACATCGAGAACAATCCAGAGCAAGCACAGTGCTTAGTAGGTCTAAAATATGACTAATTACAGCAGCTAATTCCAAACGCACTGAACACAGATAATCAAAAGTTGATAGCCGAAAAACAAAAAATAAGAATTATTAAGAGAGGTGGAGGTCAGAAAGTGAAGCTGTCTATGGAAAAGCAGATAATATTAACTTTAATTTATCTAAGACATTTGACTACATTTCAATTGCTGGGTATCCAATTTGGAGTTAGTGAGACCATAGCCAATGACACTTTTAACTATTGGTTCCCCCTGTGAAAAGAATTGTTACCTTCAAGTATGTTAGAACAAGTAAAAAAAACTCTAGTGACTATGAAATTGTTAAATAAATTCTCACAGAGTATGAATTAATAGTCGCCAACTTTATAGGGATTTTCTCGTAAATGATACCAATCAAGTATCTCAAGTCGGGTTGAAGAACTGCCAATTTCAGTAAATAATTTCCACACACCATCATGTCCATCCCCCAAATACACGCTTTGGGTTAACCAGCCTTTGTGAGTTAACCCAATCCAAGAGAGATTGATGGTCTCTAAAAAAAGCACCATAATAAATTCCACCTAAGCGTGCTGCTTTATAATCGCGCCACTCACATTCTTGACCTTTTGACGTTTGCAATCGTACCTTACCCCCATCCACACTTACTTCTTTTACTGCTTGTAAAGCCTATGGCTGTGGCAGATTTTGTCTATTTACTAGCCTGTGTAACGTGCTGTGTCCCATTTTTATACCCGTTAATGCTTCCAGTTCTAACTCCGCATTTTGGTAGGACTCATTAGCACAAAGTCGTAAGCTACATTTCTCTAATACTGGACTCAAGTGGGTTCTGGGCTCCAAACCTAATTTTTGTGCTTGTTTTTGTGTGATTGGCAAATGCCCTACACAACTTTTGATTTGTCTGGATCTTCCTTTATTTGTGCCTATTGTTTGTTCGATAAAAAAAGGCGATTTTCGAGCTGATGTGTTCCACCATTTGCGAGCGCACTGTTTTTTCGATTCCTTGCAAAGTTTGCAACTCAGACGCTGATGTATTTTTATACAGAATTGCCGCGATTTCTTTTACTGCTGCTTGTAACCGTTCTTTTTCTTCAGGAGTCATGGCATACTTTCAGTCAGTATTGTCTTATCCCCATACTACACTGGTGACTCGGTATTTCTGCAAAAATGGGATGCTCCCATTTAATCGCTCAAATGTTTACGTGGCTTTAGTTTCCACTTTTTGTCTATAAATTTTAGTTTCTGTTAGGAAATAAAGTCTTAAACCTGAACTCCAGCCCAAAAGTGCCAGGGGAATGGTTGTAAAAATCACTAATGTCGAAAATCAAATCTTGACTTTTTCTTGACTTTTGCTATGTAAAGTATAAATATTCTGCAAGTAATTCAAATGATGAAACAATTATTAAAATAAATATTTGTGCAACCAATCTGGGAGAAATAGCAGGAGATTGTTTGTTGACGACGCAAAATTCAGGCTTTGCAAATAGCTTTATTGCATATGAGAGCAATTCAATTTCTACCGAAAATCAAGAATAACAAAATGGTATTTATTCAGGAGATAGCAGCACACTACAACGCCTTCTTGACTGGAAGACCTTCGCTACCAGAACTATCCATTCAATATACAGATTTGTCTATTGGCAGCAGCGATGGCTCCAAGGAGAATTACTAAAAACTCAGCTTTCCTACTGGGAACAACAACTCGATAATGCTCCTGTTCTGCAACTAACTGCCCACAGACCGTCCGCGACCAACAGTCCAGACTTATCAAGGTGCAAAGCATTCTATAGATCTGTCTAAAAAGCTGACTGAAGCGCTCAAAAGCTACTGCGCAATGTTTATTATGGTGACGAAACACCTATAGAAGATTCAGTTATTGCAGAAATTAATGAAGTTTATCAACAGACAAAGATTAGCTTCTATTGGCAACAAGGAGACATTCTTATGCTAGATAATATGCTTGTTGCACATGGACGCTATCCTTATTTAGTAAAACCTAAAATCGTAGTGACAATAAGAGAAATGATGTAAAACCAAATAGCGCTTTATTACAATATTAGGAGGAAATAAATGAAAACAGACACTAATAACGGCTTTAAACTTTCTCCTCATCAAAAACGCCTTTGGTTGTTACAGCAAAATAGTTCTGCTTACTTAACTCAAGGTGCTTTCTTAATAGAAGGGAATCTCCAAACAAATGTTTTAGAAGCAGCATTACAAAAAGTTGTCAAGAAACATGAAATTCTGCGGACAAATTTTTGTTGTCTGCCTAGTGTAAAGATTCCTATTATGGTTGTTGCTGATATCAGTTTCCCTTTGTGGCAAAAGATTGATTTAAGCAATTATCATCAGCAAGAACAGTTAAACAAAATTGAGGAGCTTTTTCAGTCAGCAAGGCATCTAGCCTTTAACTTCGAGCAAGGTTCGATATTACGTTTGTCTTTACTGAAGCTGTCACAAAAATTATATACTTTACTTGTATCATTGCCCGCGATTTGTGCAGATAACTGGACAATTAAAAATCTAGTTAATGAAATTAGTCAATCATATGAAATTTGTCTACAAAAACAGGAATTATCTAATGAAGTTATTCAATACCTACAATTCTCAGAATGGCAAAATCAATTACTCCAAGAAGACGATATAGAAGCGGTTAATCAATACTGGCACAAACAAAAACTTTCTGCGAGCACTACATTAAAATTACCTTTTGAGAAAGATTTATTAAAGAAATCAAAGTTTGAGATCAACTGTTTCCACTTAGGGATAACTCCGAAGCTAACAGCCGAAATTGAAACTTTAGCCCAAAAATATCAGACATCTACTGCAATTGTATTACTAACCTGTTGGCAAATACTCATTTGGCGACTTACAAAACAGTCAGAAATTATTATCGGCATGGCTTGTAATCGCCGAAAGTATGAAAAACTACAAAACTTATTAGGACTGGTTGCTATTTGGTTGCCAATTAAAAGTTATTTGACACCAGATTTATGCTTTAGAGAAGTTTTAGAACTAGCTAATCAAACTATAGAAGCTAATGCAGTATGGCAAGATTATTTTGTACCAGAATTAATAGAAAATCACGATAAGTTAGCTTTCTCCATCGGTTTCGAGTTTGAAGAACTACCAGAAAAACTTGTTGCTAGAGACGTATCATTTTCTCTAGAGCAATATTATAGTTGTATTGAAAAATTTAAAATAAAACTTACTTGTACTCAACGCAAGCATTCTTTAATTACAGAATTTTACTACGATATTAGTTGCTTCAAAGCAGATGCTATAGAGCGTTTAGCTAGACAGTTTCAAACTTTATTAAACAATGTAACTGCTAATCCAGAAAATAAAATCAGTCAATCAGAAATTCTTAGCTTAAGCGAGCGCCAACAACTATTAGTTGAATTTAACCAAAGAAATATTGATAATATACAAGATATATGTATTCATCAACTATTTGCAGCACAAGTACAAAAAACACCAAATAAAATTGCTGTTGTCTTTGAAAACCAGCAATTAACCTATGTACAGTTGAATAGTAAAGCCAATCAACTTGCTGACTATTTACAGCAGCAAGGAGTCAAGCCGGAAGTTTTAGTGGGACTTTGCACAGAGCGATCGCTTTTGATGATTATTGGACTTTTGGGCATTCTCAAGGCTGGTGGAGCCTATTTACCGCTAGATCCAACTTTACCCAAGGAGGGTTTTGCCAGCCGATTGCAGGATGCTCAAATACCAGTAATCTTGACACAACAGCGATTAGTAGATGCTTTACCGACGCACACAGCACAGATAGTCTGCTTAGATACAGATTGGGATATTATTGCTCAACACAAAGATGAAAATCCCAGCAGTGAAGTCACAACTGAAAATTTAGTTTATGTTTTATTCACCTCCGGTTCTACTGGTAAACCCAAAGGAGTAGCAACAGAACATCGACAACTGCTAAATTACGTTAACGCGATTATCCAGAGGTTAGATTTATCAACCACAACCAACTTCGCTACTGTTTCCACCTTAGCTGCGGACTTAGGTAATACTGGCATCTTTGCAGCTCTTTGTACTGGTGGATGTCTGCATATATTATCTGCCGAGTGTGTTACTGACTCAGCAGCCTTGGTAAAATACTGCCGCACACATCCTATCGACTGTCTGAAAATTGTCCCTTCTCACCTTGCCACTCTTCTTGCAGCTGCACCATCTGATTCCATCTTGCCCCGCCAGCAATTGATTCTGGGTGGCGAAGCTGCAAGTTGGCAATTGATCGAACAAATTCAGCAGCAAGCACCATCTTGCTTAATTTTCAATCACTACGGCCCTACAGAAGCTACCGTCGGGGTGACTACCTTTGCAGTTGATCGGCAAATTAATCATGCACTGACAGTACCCCTTGGTCGTCCACTTGCCAATATGCAAATTTATTTGTTAGACGAACAACTGCAACCCGTACCGATTGGCGTACCGGGTGAATTATACATCAGCGGTGCGGGATTAGCTAGGGGTTATCTGAATCAACCTGATTTAACAGCAGCACAGTTTATTCCCAATTCTTTTGAAGAGGCAGGAGGAAGTAGATTATATAAAACTGGGGATGTAGCACGTTATTTACCCGATGGCAACATTGAGTTTATTGGACGAATTGATCGCCAAGTAAAAATTAGAGGCTTCCGTATTGAATTAGGAGAAATTGAAATTATACTTTGTCAACACCTGCAAGTGCAGCAGGCTGTAGTTTCAGTTCGAGAAGATGATGGCAATAAATTTTTAGTAGCCTACATTGTTCCGACACAAAAACTTAGTGTTAACGAACTGCAAAGATTTCTCAGAGAAAAACTACCGGAATACATGATGCCTGCAACTTTCATCATGTTAAAAGCTCTGCCACTGACACCTAATGGTAAAATGAACTGGAGTGCGCTTCCAGAATTAAATGGTAATTGCCCAGAATTAACAGTAACTTATGAGCCATCACAAACTGAAGTAAAGCAAGCGATCGCTAATATTTGGCAACAGATGCTTCAGCTTGAAAAGGTGGGCATTCATGATAATTTCTTTGATCTCGGTGGTCATTCATTACTTCTGATTCAAATTCACACCAAACTGCGAGAAGTTTTTCCTCAAGAAATATCAGTTATTAATTTATTTGAATATCCAACCATTAGCTCATTAGCTAAATATTTAACACAAAAATCGCCTGAAACATTCTCTTTTGAGGAAAGCAATCAACGAGCAATAAGTCGCACTACTGCAAGGCAATTAAGAGCGCAGTACAGAGAAAATTATTTGAACAAAAAATACGTAAGTTCGACGGATTCTAGAGGCTAGAAGCTTTATAAATAAAAGGTTGTTGAAGCTAAGACTGAAATAAACCCTCAAACATTAGTTGAGAATAATGTCAATAATTGATCAATTCCGGAGTTAGTGATTTTATTCTCAATAAACTCAAGCTTTTTTCAGAACAGCTATCTGACAGACAATAGGCTAGGTAATGGTTTCAAAGTTTGAAGTTTATCGAACTCACATTAAAAAATGGGTAGGAAAATAACCGATTTTTCACGAATGTAAATCATCAAGGAGGAGATTACCAAGATGAATGGCTTAGAAACACAAAATCAAATAAGCGATTTAGACATAGCTATTGTCGGTATGTCTGGACGGTTTCCTAAAGCCAGAAATCTTAATGATTTTTGGCAGAATCTCAAAGATGGTTTGGAAGCAATTTCATTTTTTTCAGACAGAGAACTAGAATCTATAGGAATAGATGCAACTGTACTGAACGACCCTAATTATGTCAAAGCAAATGCTGCATTGGAAGATATAGAATTATTTGATGCTTCATTCTTTGATTACTCTCCCAAAACAGCAGAAATAATGGACCCACAGCACCGTCTGTTTTTGGAGACAGCATGGGAGGCTCTGGAAAGTGCTGGTTATGATTCTAAAACCTATAAAGGTCGGATTAGTGTTTACGGTAGTGCTAGTATTAGTAGCTATTTTTTATTCAATCTTTTTTCTAACAGTGAACTGATAAAACTAGTTGGTTTAGACCAAATTAGACATAATAATCGTACAGATAATCTAACTACAAGAGTTGCTTATAAATTAGACCTGAAGGGGTCGGCTATTACTGTTCAAACTGGATGCTCTAGTTCCTTAGTTGCTGTTCATTTAGGATGTCAAAGCTTAATAGATCGTGAATGCGATCTAGTCTTAGCAGGTGGAGTTTCTGTAACTGGCTTACAAAAGACTGGCTATTTATATCAAGAGGGAGGAATTATGTCTCCCGATGGCCACTGCCGCGCCTTTGATACCAAGGCACAAGGAACTGTTGGCGGCAATGGTGTAGGTATAGTCATTTTAAAACGATTAGCAGATGCTCTAGCTGATGGAGATTATATTCATGCTGTAATCAAAGGTTCAGCCATTAATAATGATGGTTCAGCCAAAATTGGCTATACAGCTCCAAGTATCGATGGTCAAGCCAAAGTGATTGCTGAAGCTCTAGCCATCAGCAAAATTGAACCTGATATGGTCAGTTATATGGAGGCTCATGGTACTGGCACAGTTTTAGGAGATCCGATTGAAATTACAGCATTGACTAAATCTTTTCGCGCCAAAACTCAGAAAAAGACTTTCTGCGCCATTGGTTCGGTAAAGACAAATATTGGACATTTGGATACCGCAGCTGGTGTTGCTGGTTTAATCAAGACAATTCTTGCACTCAAACACAAGCAAATACCACCCAGCTTGCATTTTGAACAGCCTAATCCCCAGATTGATTTTGCTAACAGCCCTTTTTATGTTAATAATCATCTCTCAGAATGGAAGTCAAACGGACACCCTAGACGTGCAGGAGTTAGTTCTTTCGGTATTGGTGGCACTAATGCTCATATAATTCTGGAGGAAGCCCCTGTGGAGAGGCAGAGGGCAGGGAGCAGGGGGCAGGGGAGAGGATATCAGCTGTTAGTTCTTTCTGCGAAAACGGCATCGGCACTCTTATCAGCTACAGTAAATCTGGCTAATCACCTCAAACAGCATCCTGATCTCAAGTTAGCTGATGTGGCTTACACTCTTGGGCTAGGTCGCAGGGCTTTTAACCATCGGCGGATAGTAGTTTGTCAAAACTTTGATGATGCAGTTAAAGTTTTAGAGACAAAAGATTCACAACAAGTTCTCACCCACTACCAAGAAACATCTGTAAGAAAAGTGGTGTTTATGTTTCCTGGTCAGGGTTCCCAGTATATAGAGATGGGTCGAGAACTGTATCAGAGTGAGAGAATTTTTCAGGAACAGGTTGATTATTGCTGTCAGTTCCTTGAATCTCGCTTAGAGCTAGATCTACGCACGTTACTATACCCTCCTGCTAGCCAAGTTCAAGCGGCAGCACAACAGTTGAAACAGACTTATATCACCCAAAGTGCGCTGTTTGTGATTGAGTATGCACTAGCAAAGCTATGGATAGCTTGGGGAGTAATTCCTTCTGCGATGATTGGTCATAGTATCGGAGAATATGTAGCTGCAACCCTTGCTGGCGTGTTCTCTCTAGAAGATGCACTAACATTGGTAGCAGTTCGTGGACAACTGATGCAGCAGATGCCTGCTGGCGATATGCTAGCTGTACCTCTACCAGAGAAGGAAGTACAATCTTTACTAAACGAAGAACTTGCCCTAGCTGCAATCAATGGGCGGTCTTTGTGTGTGGTTTCAGGATCGAGGTCGGCGATCGCCCGATTGTACAACAAATTGACTGAGCAAGGAATTGACTGTCGTCGTCTGCATACTTCCCATGCCTTTCATTCCCAAATGATGGACTCAATCATTGGGCCGTTCACGGCACAGGTGAAAAAAATTAACCTGAAGGCTCCGCAAATTCCTTTTATATCTAATGTGACTGGCACATGGATTACCGCCGCAGAGGCAATTAATCCCAGTTATTGGGCCAAGCATCTACGGCAAACAGTACGCTTTGTTGAGGGAGTTGCTGAGTTACTGCAACAGCCGCAGCGAATTTTGTTGGAAGTTGGCCCAGGGCGAACGTTGACTACATTAGCTAGGCGATATCCAGATAAAGCGGCTGAACAAGTTATATTAACTTCGTTACGCCATCCCCAAGAATCCGGCTCAGATGTAGCATTCTTGTTAAATACGTTAGGTCAGCTATGGCTGACTGGAGTACAGGTGGATTGGTCGGGATTCTATACTGATCAGCACCCCCATCGCCTGCCTTTGCCGACCTATCCCTTTGAGCGTCAGCGTTACTGGATTGAACCCGAAAAACAAACAAAAACTATCCAGACAGATGTAAATACTTTACTGATAACTCCACACAAAAACCCGGAAATAGCAAACTGGTTCTACATTCCATCCTGGAAACGCTCCCTACTACCTAATATGGTTCAGCTAACAAAGTTATCTGTTGAGGTAAGTAGGGGAAGCAGGGGGAGTGAAGAATTACTCAACAAGAACTCTCTTTCCGCCCCAGCTTATCCAAACCGTATTGCCCCACTATCTACTAGTCAAGCAAGTGAAAATCGAGTTTTATCCTGCACTCTTGTGTTTATTGATGAGTGCGGCTTGGGTGAAGAACTGGTGAAACGACTCGAACTTGAGGCGCAAGATGTGATTGCTGTAAAGATTGGGTCAGAATTTTCTAAGCTCAATGATCGCAGATACACTATCAATCCTCAACAAAGTCATGACTACGAAACTCTGCTGAATGAACTTCTAGCACAAAACAAGTTCCCAACAACGATCGCTCACTTATGGAGCGTGACACCTCTTGAAACCACATTAAGACTGGAAACAGCTGACACTCAAGAAACAGGATTTTACAGTCTGCTTTTTCTCGCACAAGCACTTGGAAAGAATTTTACTGATGAACTGCAAATCATTGTTGTCTCCAACAATATGCAGGAAGTAGCAGGCGATGAGTTACTGTGTCCAGAAAAAGCTACTTTACTTGGGCCTGTTAGGGTGATTCCTCAAGAATACCCAAACATTAACTGTCGTAGCGTTGATGTTGTTATTCCTGAATCTGTTAACTGGAATGAGCAAAAACTCGTAGACCAATTGCTTGTTGAACTACAAACTCATACTTATGAGCGAGTGGTTGCTTACCGTGGTTTTCATCGTTGGGTGCAAAACTTTGAGCCGATGCGATTGGATGAATCGCCGCTAGAAACACCAAGATTACGCCAAGGAGGAGTTTATCTAATTACAGGTGGACTCGGAGGTATTGGACTTGTGCTGGCTCAACATTTAGCTGGTACTGGCACTAAACTGATTTTGACTGGACGCTCAGCTTTTCCTGCTAAAAACGAATGGGAACAATGGTTGACCAGTCACGATGAGCAAGACATAATCAGTCGTAAGATTCGGAAAGTGCAGGAACTTGAACAACTGGGCGCAGAAGTTTTAGTGATCGCTGCTGATGTCGCCAACTCTGAACAAATGCAACAAGCGATCGCTCAAGCACAAGAGCAATTTGGTCAACTCAATGGTGTGATTCATGCAGCAGGGGTTGCTGGTGGCGGCGTGATTCAGCGAAAAACACCGGAAATGGCAGAAAGTATTTTAGCACCTAAAGTCAAAGGTACTCTGGTTATTGATAGTATCCTCAAGGATGTTCAGCTAGATTTCTTTGTTTTATGTTCAGCACGTACTGGCATACTAGGGGGATTTGGGCAAGTAGACTATGTTGGTGCAAATGCCTTTCTTGACGCCTTTGCTCATCATAAAACTAACCGAGATGGCATATTTACCGTATCCATTGACTGGTGTGCTTGGCAGGAAGTGGGGATGGCAGCAGAAGCTGCTGTGCAACGATCTAAAACTTCAGAGATTTCCCAAACTCGTCAATCCAAAAAAGTCACCCACCCTTTATTTGACCAATGTATAGTTGAGGGTTCAAAGCAGGAGATATACATTTCTCATTTAAGTGTAAATAAACATTGGATTCTGGATGAACATCGGATTGGAGGGCAAGCGACACTTCCAGGAACAGCCTATTTAGAAATAGCCAGAGCAGCTTTTGAAAATCATGCTCAGGACAAAACGATTGAAATTCGAGAAGTATATTTCTTGACACCTTTAGTTGTAGCAGATGATGAGGAAAAAGAAGTTCGTACAGTTCTGAAGAAGCAAGGAGATGGCTTTGAATTTTTGATTACAAGCCAATCTAACTTGGCGTCAAAGCAATGGCTTGAACATGCTAGGGGAGAAATAGTTTGTTTAGAGCCAGAATTGCCAAAAAAATATGACATCAAAGAAATTGAGGCAAAATGCTATGAGCAGGAAATTCTTTTGACAAAAGAGCATCAACCTCAATCAGGATACATAAAATTTGGCCCTAGATGGAACAACTTGAAGCAAGGAAAGCTTGGAATAAACGAGGGATTAGCTAGCATAGAACTACCCGAAGTCTTTGCCACAGACATAAATACATATCATTTACATCCAGCTTTATTAGATACTGCGGTAGGTTGCTTGGCTGACAAATTTAAAGATGGAGCTGCTTATCTACCTTTTTACTACAAAAGGTTAAGAATAAAAAGACCACTGTCTACAAAAATCTATAGTTACATCAAATATGTAGAGAACCACCAGTCCCGAAAAGAAATCCTGAAATTTAACATCACAATTATGGATGAGCACGGAACGGAACTGGTGGAAATAGAAGATTTCACCCTAAAGAAGGTAGACATTGACATACTTTCTACTAAACAGTCTCGCACTCAAAGCGAAACAATAGCTCCTATTCCTGAAAGCCAAAACTTTTGTTTAAAAATCTCTTCTTTTGGCAATTTAGATAGCTTAACATTTGAACCAACTACACGCCAGAAACCAGGTTATGGGGAGGTGGAAATCGCAGTTGGTGCAGCTGGTCTCAACTTTAAAGAAGTACTTATAGCGCTGGGACTGCTTGCTGTTCCACCGAATATTCCTATCAAGTTTGGTTTGGAATGCGCTGGGAAGATAGTTGCATTAGGAGAAGGTGTTAAGGACTTTCAAGTAGGAGATGAAGTTATTGCTTTTGGCTATTCATGCTTTAGCCCATTTATAATAACTTCTGCAAAATGGGTTGTACTAAAACCAGATCATCTTAGTATGGAGGAGGCAGCAACAATTCCGATCGCCTTTGCAACCGCCTATAATTCTCTGATCAAAGTCGGTAGACTTTGCCAAGGTGAGAGCATTCTGATTCATGCCGCCGCCGGTGGTGTTGGTATGGCTGCGGTGCAAATTGCCCAGTGGGTAGGAGCTGAAATCTTTGCCACAGCAGGTAACTCAGAAAAACGGGCGTTTCTGCATTCATTAGGCATTGAGCATGTCATGGATTCTAGGTCTTTGGCTTTTGCTGACGAAGTGATGAAACGCACTGATGGCAGGGGTGTAGACATGGTTTTGAATTCATTAGGGGGAGAATTTATACCCAAAAGCCTTGCGATTCTCGCACCTTATGGACGTTTCCTAGAAATTGGTGTGCGGGATATCCTTAACAACAGCCAATTGGGTCTGCGACCTTTTGAGAAAAGCTTATCGTTTTTTGCTACTCCGTTAAACCGAGAACACCCCAACTTTAGTCACCTGTGGAATGAAATTATACAACACTTCCACGATGGCAATTTTAGTCCTCTTCCTCATCGAGTCTTTCCAATAAAATCTGTAGTTAGCGCCTTTGAGTACATGGCTGCAACTAAGCATGTTGGCAAGATTGTAGTATCTCTAGAGGATAAAGAAGCTTTAAGCAACCTAGTAACCAAAGAAGACAGAATGAGTTCCCAAGCAACTTCTGTCCAGTCGCCTACTCCATCTCCTATTCTGTCTTCAGCTAGTTCTAGCTTATTTAAAAAACCAGCAGTATCTACAAACAGATTTTCCAGACAACTTCTCAAGGAAGAACTATTACCAACAGAAGGAATAGAAGTTTTTCGACGAATTTTAGGGAGTACTCTATCTCAGGTTATAGTATCAACCTACGAACTCCAGAGCCGTGATTTTCTAATTAAGGGTAAAGATAATGACCCTCAAGTATTGGAGACGAGTAACGTATCGAAACCAATACCACAACGAACATCATTGATTAATCCTGATATTACTCCTAGGAATCAAACTGAACAAACGCTTACTGAAATTTGGCAAGAACTTCTGGGGATTGAGACGATCGGAATTCATGATAACTTCTTTGAGCTTGGTGGCGATTCACTTCTGATTGTTCAGGTTCGTAGCCAACTACAAAAAAGACTCAACGTAAATATCACTATATCTGATTTATTTGAATATCCAACTATAAATTCTTTGGCAGAATCTTTAAGTCAAAAACAGACTGAGCAACCTGCAATTCCGCAGTTTCAGAAAATTGAAACAGCTAAACGGGGAAATGCTAAACATATTTTGGCAAAAGTCAATCAAATTTCAGAGCAACAAGTAGATTTTTTACTCAAAGAAATAGAAATAAGTAAGTCGGCACAATCAGACCAAACTCTGTGAAGAAAAACTAACGGGACTTAAATATTTTTTAGCAATAAATAAGCCTCAAACCCTTGCAGGGTTAGGGAAATACACCAAATGCCTGAAAACGCCTGAAACCCAGATATATCAACAAACCAAACAAAATGATGTCAAAACCTTTTGGAATATACGTTTGAGGTCATTTTATCGGTGTTTTTTGCCTAAGTCCCACTAACTAAACTAAAACTCTCTTTCCTCCTTCCTCCTGCCCTATCTCAAATGAAACATACTCCCGAACATATATCTTTTGTATCAGCAGAAAAAAAACGTGAACTTCTAGCGCAACTGCTTGAGAACAAGGACTTTTTTCCTTTATCTTTTGCTCAACAACGGCTGTGGTTCTTTAATCAATTAGAACCTAACAACTCTTTCTATAACATCTCTCATGCCTTGCGCCTTACAGGTTCGCTAAATGTCATAGCACTAGAGCAAACCCTCAATGAAATTGTGCAACGTCATGAAATTCTACGCACTAGCTTTATGACAGTAGAGGGGCAGCCAGTCCAAGCGGTTGAGCCAACCCTCAATTTTACTCTCTCAGTGGTGGACTTGCGGCACTTTTCTCAAGTTGACCAAGAAGCTGAAGTCTTACGACTAGCTGCTGAAAAAGCACAGCAACCATTTAATTTAGCTAAGGCTCCATTATTTAGAACTACTTTGCTGCAATTAAGTGAACTAGAACAGGTGTTGTTGTTCACTATGCACCACATTATTTTTGACGATTGGTCAATGATGATACTTATCAAGGAGGTGGTAGCTGTTTACGAAGCCTTCAACTTTGGTTATCATTCACCACTTTTAGAACTGCCAATTCAATATGCAGATTTTGCTGTTTGGCAACAGCAGTGGCTACAAGGAGATGAGCTACAAACTCAGTTATCCTATTGGAAGCAGCAGCTGAATGGCGCTCCGTCCATCATCAATTTACCGATTGACCGTCCTCGCCCTGTGATTCAGACCTATCGAGGCGCAAAACAGTCATTAATGCTGCCTCAATCCTTGACTCAAAAGCTGAAAGAATTTTCTCAACAAGAAGGTGTCACTTTATTTATGACACTGTTGGCAGCATTCAAGGTGCTGCTCTGTCGCTATACCCAGCAAAATGATATTTTGGTTGGTACTCCCACTGCTAACCGTAATCGTTTTGAAATAGAAGGGTTAATTGGATTTTTTGTCAATACCCTAGTCTTACGTACTGACGTTGGAGGTAATCCAAATTTTCGAGAATTGTTAAAGCGAGTCCGTGAAGTAACTTTAGGAGCCTATGCTCATCAGGATTTACCTTTTGAGTATCTTGTAGAAAAACTACAACCTGAGCGAGATTTAAGCCATAGTCCACTGTTTCAAGTGACATTTGTACTGCAAAATGCCCCCAAAAATGAGTTTCAGCTATCCGGTATCACCCTGAGTTCCCTAAAATTGGAAAACCGAACAGCCCAGTTCGATTTGAGCGTAGATCTCTTTGAAACGGAGTCAGGACTAGCAGGCTGGTTTGAGTACAATACAGATTTGTTTGATGCTGCTACTATTTCCAGGATGGTAAACCATTTTTGTAATTTGCTGTCAGGCATTGTCTCTAACCCAGAACAGCGCCTTTGGCAGTTGCCAATGTTAACACATGAACGGCAGCAGTTGTTGGTGGAGTGGAATAATACTCAAACTGACTATCCCAAAAATCAGTGCATCCATGAATTATTTGAAGTTCAGGTAGAGCGATCGCCTGATGCCATTGCTGTAGTATTTGAAGATGAGCAGCTGACCTATCGTCAGCTAAACCACCGTGCAAATCAACTGGCAGATTATTTGCGATCACTGGGGGTAAAACCAGAGGTATCAGTGGAAATCTGCGTCGAGCGATCGCTCGAAATGGTAGTTGGAATTTTGGGTATCCTGAAAGCTGGTGGGGCATACGTGCCACTAGATCCTAGTTATCCCAAGGAGCGGCTAGCTTTTATATTAGATGATGTCAAACCTTTAGTATTGCTCACTCAAAAGCATCTGGTTGCGGAACTCCCTGTATCTGAAGCTCAGCTTGTGTGCCTAGACGAATACGAATACGCCCAGCACAGTCAAGAAAACCCTAAGAGTGGGGTAACAGCCGAAAATCTGGCTTATATAATTTACACTTCCGGCTCTACAGGAACACCCAAAGGTGTTCTAATTACGCATCAGGCTTTAGTAAACCACAGTATTGCTACTGCCAAAACCTATGAACTGCAACCAGAAGATCGCATTTTACAATTCGCTTCTGTAAGCTTCGATGTCGCAGCCGAAGAGCTGTTTTCATCATGGTTGAGTGGTTCAACTGTAGTCATCCGACCTAATAAAGTACTATTGTTTGCCCACTTTGTACAATTTTTAGCACAGGAAAAACTAACTGTCCTCAATTTACCAACAGCCTATTGGCATGAGTGGGTATCATACCTAGCTCAAACGAAAGCATCATTACCGCCGACGCTACGCTTGGTAATTGTCGGGACTGAGCAAACTTTACCAGAAAAACTCGCGCTTTGGCAGAAACTGGTAGGCGATCGCTGTCTGCATATCCGTTGGCTGAATGCTTATGGCCCGACAGAGGCAACTATTGGTGTCACAGTTTATGAACCAGATCAACCAACTACCTATCAAGAAAACCAACCTGCTGATTGTGTACCTGTTGGTCGTCCCATTGCTAATACCCAGATTTATTTGCTAGATAAACATTTGCACCCAGCACCTATAGGCGTACCAGGTGAATTGTATATCAGTGGTATTAGTATTGCTAGGGGCTACCTCAATCACCCTGAACTGACTGCCGAAAAATTTATTCCCAACCCTTTTGGTGAAAAATCAGGGATGCGCCTGTATCGCACTGGCGATTTAGCCCGCTACTTACCCAATGGGGATATTGAACTACTGGGACGCATCGACGAGCAAGTGAAAATTCGGGGCTTCCGCATCGAACTGGGCGAAATCTCAGCGACATTGCAGCAATACAATAAAGTGCGCGAAGCTGCGGTAGTAGCTAGGGAAGACGAGCATGGCGAACTGTACTTAGTGGCTTATGTCAGCCCTGATTCAGAACAGGTCTTGACAAGCACTGAACTGCGTGGCTTTCTTCAGAATAAGCTACCGCAATATATGGTACCCTCAAGTTTCGTCATCCTGCCAACCTTGCCCCTGTCACCAAATGGTAAGTTAAATAAGCGATCGCTACCTGCACCAGAAACACTGCACCCAGAGTTGACAGCTGGTTTTGTGATGCCACAAACACAGATGGAACAAACCATTGCTACTGTTTGGCAAAAGGCTCTCAATCTTGAAAATATAGGCATTCACAATAACTTTTTTGAACTCGGTGGTCATTCATTACTCATGGTGAAAGTTCATAGCCAATTATCTGAACTATTCCCAATAGATTTATCATTACTTGATATGTTTAGATACCCGACCATTAGTTCCCTAGCAGAGTTCTTTAGCAAAACTCAAAATCAAACATCTTCTTTTAGCGAAACTAATATTCAAATAGAAAAAATTGCTTTTGGTAAATCTCAACAAAAAAAACGTCTCCAAAAAATGAAGTCAATGATGAATAATCAAGGAGCTAATGAAGAATGAGTATCCCTATAGAAGCTTGGAAAGCGAAATATTACTATCGTCATGAACGTAGCGACTTTCTCACAAGCCACCGATATTGACTATTTCATCACTAATGTTTCATCAATTGTTATACCATAATGGATAGTGGACATTATGAGAATTTTGATAGTTGAAGATGATGATCGGATTGCTAAACCTTTAGCCGAGTATTTAAGCCGACAACACCATATTGTAGATATAACAACTGATGGGCTTGAGGGATGGAAATGGTCACAATCAGGATTATATGAGTTAATCTTATTGGATTTAATGCTGCCTAAATTAGATGGCATCACTCTATGTAAGCGTTTACGTGCTGCTTCATCTAATGCTCTAATTTTAATGCTGACAGCACGAGATACAACAAGTGATAAAATTATTGGACTCGATGCTGGTGCTGATGATTACTTAGTTAAACCATTTGAGCTAAAAGAGTTAGCAGCACGTATCAGGGCTTTAGCGCGAAGAAGTCTAGAGATGCGTTTGCCAATTTTAATCTACGGTAATTTGCAATTAGACCCGGCAACCCAACAATTTACCTATACAGACAAAATTATATCGTTAACTCCTAAAGAATACATGATATTGGAATATTTTTTAAGACACCCAAATCAAGTTGTGACTCGTTCCGCAATCCTTGATACACTGTGGGAATTTGATAAATCTCCGGGAGAAGGAAGTATCAAAACCCATATTACAAACTTGCGGAATAAACTCAAAGCTACTGGAAGTTCAGAAAACTTGATTGAAAATGTTTATGGCATTGGTTATCGTCTACGGCATCAGTAAAATAGTTTAATTAAAATATTTGACTCAACCCTTATACCAATTCTATGTGAGGCGGCATAGAACTCTAGAATAGAGAGCGAGAAAGACTCAAAACCAGAAACAAACAATGGCACGCCCATTCAATCTAGAAATATCGGAGAGTGTTGAATATTTGTCCAAAAGTCTGAGCAAGGCTCGGACATCTGCGGAAAAAGAACGATTGTTGCTTGTGTGGTGGGTCAAAACAGGACAAGTGACACAGCATCAAGAATTGAGCCAAAGATTAGATAGAGATGGCTCAACTGTAACACGGTGGTTACAAAGATATTGACGAGGACTAGAAAAACTACTAGAGGTAAAAACTTCCCTAGGAGCGATCGCAAAAATTCAAGCACAGGTGCGGCAAAGTCTTGTAGAGAAACTGCAATGTCCGCAGGGATTTAGCAGCTACGGGGAAATCTTAGAGTGGCTAAAACAGGAATGGAATGTAGAAGTTAAATATAAGACAGTTTATCGTATAGTACGCTATCAGCTTCAAGCAAAACTTAAAATTCCACGAAGAGTGAGCAAACAACAAGATGAAAAGGCTGTGAATTTGTTTAAAAAACATTCCTCACGCCTTTGTCACTCTGCAAAACCTCTGAGGTTGAGGGGGCGACAAAGAAGTTAAAGAGGCTGCTGGCTGCTGTATAAAGCTCATAGCTATCAAACCCTGCTGATAAAATGCCTGTTTATTGCGAACGGAAGTCATCATTTCCAAAACCAATTCCTGACACTCATTCAGGGAAACTATCCAATTATAACCATATAAGGCTATCCAAAAAGCACTATGTCTTTTTCTACTTCTGTTGTGTTCACAAGGACGACAAACATAAGATTGTTGTCTGGAGAATTGAGTTTTTTGTCCTTTTAACCATGCAGAAACCATTGCTAAAGCAATCAATAAAATTAAGCGTACAAGTCTGTCAGGATTCGCTTGAGAACCTTCTAAATTATATCCTCTAGTTTTACAATCTTTAAAGGCTTTGTTGCATGAAACAGAAAAAAGACATACCTTCTCATAATAGAGTTGGTAATTAGTCTTCCACCTTATAACTATCTGGTTTGCCTAACTGAATCATGCGATTAAGGGCAGCACATTGTAGGAACAATTCGACGGCTTGATTATCAAAAAAGCGTCGTCTTAACTTACCACCAAAGATGATTTTGAGCCGAAACATAGCAGTTTCGGATAAAGAACGTCGATGATAGCCACTTTCTTGTTTCCACTGTTTGCGTCCAACAGCATGCACTCAACGCAGATTTTCATCTCTTGGATGTGGCTGTGCTTTGCTATTACCTTTTGATTGAATCTGGGCGTTACTGCGAGGTGGAATAGTAGCTTTTGCTGAACGCTCAGTGATCGCGTCATAACAGTCGAATGTGTCATAACCACCATCACCTAAGACTTGTTCAATTTCCTGATCAATTTGCTCTAACAAGTCGCTTATTACTTCGCAATCTGCTACATCATTAGTAGTTACCACTGCTGCCACGATTTCAGAGGTTCCCTCATCAACCCCTAAATGCAACTTCCGCCATGTACGCCGTTTATCGACTCCATGTGTACGGACTTTCCACTCGCCCTCCCCATACACACCATACCAGCATTTTTAAGGTAATTAATTATGTATTACTCAGGTACTTTTCTAGGATTTATTGATAAAATTGGGGCAGCATTTATTTGTGTGGTCTTGTTAATTTGACGAGACCATTCTTTTTTACCATCAAACTGCTCCCTCTAAATAGCTATCTAATAACCCCACAGTATTATCAATAAGAACCGTTTTTTTGACAGGGTATGTTACTTGAATCCCTCTAACCGTAATACTTTGACTATTCTTGTCGCCCCCTCGTCCTCAACTCAATCAAATTGAGCGATTGTGGCAGTTTATTAAACGCCAGTTCAAGGGGGAAAGTTTCTCTAATTTACAAGAACTGCGCCAACAAATTCTATATAAGTTAGCTCAAATGTCTTGTAAATTAATCTCCTCTTTGACAAGTTATGATTTTATCCTCGAAACTCTCTTTAATGAAGCTTTTTTCTATGTATCTTCATAGAGAATTGGTATTACTTATATTTGTAACAGTATAAATTTCAGTTGCTCACCAATAGTTTGATAGCCAGAAAAATGTGTTTCAAAAAATTCGATATCGTTTATTGTTGTCTTACTTGGTGGTTTTTTCATCACTACTAGGGATATTTGCGCTCGCAATCCGCATTGTTTTCACTCATAGTCTGAGTGAACAAATCACAGATAAACTAATAGCCATAGGAAAAGGTGCAGCGGCAGATGTGAAGTTTGAAAAAGGTCGTCTAACAATTCAAAATGATTTTCATCCACAAGATCTGACTGCTGATCATCAATTATTGCAATGGTTTGATTCTCAAGGTAATTTGATTACTCAAGAAGGACAAACTCTCTTAAATTTACCCTTGTTACAAAAAAAAATGCTACAAATTCAGACAGGTGAGTCCAGCGCCTGTCTTGGCGGTCTCCGTTACGTAGACGCAGAGCGGCTTCCCGTCTGGGTAGGGCGACTGGCAAACCCGGAGGATAAAGTTCCTATTCAAGGAGTAACTGTAGCAGTTATTGATAGTGATAATCATCAGTTGATTGGGTATGTGAGAGTCAGCCAATCTTTAAAAGAATTTAATCAAACCGTCGAAAAATTGGACTGGGGATTAGGCGGTGGAATTATTATAACTTTGGTTCTTAGTGGGATTGGTGGAATTTTACTAACTCGTCAAGCGATGCAACCTATTGAGGAGAGTTTTCAAAGGCTCAAACAGTTTACTGCTGATGCTTCCCATGAACTACGTAGTCCTTTAATGGCAATCAAAATTAATGCTGAGTTACCGTTAGAATATCCTATGGAAATCGGGCCAAAAGATGCAGAAAAGTTTCAGGCGATCGCCAGTGCTACTAACCAGATGACTCGCCTCACAGAAGACTTACTGTTTTTGGCACGTACTGATAAAGTTCCGAATGTGGATTGGAATAATATCAATTTAACGTCAATTTTGGAAAACTTATTGCCACTTTATCAACCTCAAGCCCAAGCCAAGCAAATTAATTTGATCTCTCAATTAACAGAGAATCTTTACTTGATGGGTGACTCAGTTCAATTAACGCGGCTATTTTCTAATTTGATTGAAAACGCACTTTATTACACACCATTAGAAGGTGTAGTTGAAATCAAAACCACTCGTGTCGGTTCTCAGGTTTATGTCAAAGTGCAAGATACAGGTATGGGAATTGCACCAGAGCATATCGACAAGGTTTTTGAGCGTTTTTGGCGAGTAGATAAATCACGTTCTTATAATTCTGGTGGTTCTGGTTTGGGATTAGCGATCGCTCAAGCGATCGCCCAAAATCATGGTGGATTAATTACTGTCACTAGCCAACTAGGATTTGGTAGTTGTTTCAATGTACGTTTACCAGCTTCTATAGAACCCATTTGAAATCTTTTTTCTAGCTAGAAACAAAAAGATTCTCCAGTGGAAAAAGGTAACAGCATACACTCAAGTCACAAGTACTGGTAGACCAAGCAAATGGTAAAATCATCTGTACCGCTCATGGTAAGGGTAGAGAGCATGATTTTCGTATATTTAAAAATAGTAAAGTAAGGTTGAGGGAAGACATAGAGTGCTTGGGAGATAAAGGTTATTAAGGTATTCAAAAACTGCATAACAATAGTCGGATTTTCAAGAAAAAACCTAGAGGGGAGAAATTAAGTTATGAGGATAAAAATGTTGAACTCGTTGACGTACCTCGTATTCAATTATCTTAAACACTACCTCCAACACCATGCCCTCATTAGATTTCACATGAGTCTTCGTGCCATTATCCTCTCAACCATTGACCCAGTTGGAATGCCACTAGTTAGCGCTACTTCGACAACTTCTGAAAAAAATTAATACCAATCATCATTAACTCTAGTAACACGATTTAGCTACAGTAGTTTATAGCCTAACTTTTGTAAAGTAATGTTTGTCGCTATGCAATGCTCTGGAAAAATCAATGGTAAAACGATGCATCTGAACTAGAAATTACTACCGACTCATCAGCAGTGGTAGATGCCATCAATAGCTTTGTTGATCAATTATTGGGTGTTGGTAACGATGCCCAAGTCATTCTCAAAGCAGTTGAAGCAGAGATCCGGCTTATGCGATGGTCAATGCTCAAGTTGCCACCTTTTATTTATTTGCTGGTGGCTCTGTTGCCTTAACCAAGGCCAAATCTCATCTGAAGGTGGCGAAATCTTACCTAAAAAAAGCGAACGCTCGCGAAAAACTTTATGTTGTGGCAATTGAAGCATGGGCAAACCGAGACATGGCTCAAGCGCTCACTTTCCATGAAGCGATCGCACAGTCTTTCGTTTAAAAATGTAATAAATTGCTCTTTCTTCTGGGGGCCAACATAAAACACGTCATTAACTGTCTTAGTTTGCTCTAAAAGTGGATAATATTTTTTGTGGTTGGCAATACTAAAATCGTCAAAAACGATAATTTTTAAAGCATGACCATTTACCCAGAAATTCTCATCGTACTTTTCGATGGTTTGTGCTACATCTCTCAGTCGATAAGTTGGAACAACAAATACTGTTTCTTTCTGTTTCATAAAATTTATTCAGGTTTTCTAAACAAAGTTTGAAGTTTTTCAAAATAACAAACCTATTTAGGGTTGTAATCAGAGCAATTGAGTGCTTGTTTTGTTAGAGCAGTGGTAGGATGTACTGCACACTTTAGAAAATAGTTATTGTTAAAAAATTGGCATTTTTTACAGGTATGTTGCTCTAAATGTTTGATGGTTACTATTTCATCTTTTTCTTGTACCATATTTTCTGGGGGATCTTCTAATGCCTTGCAGACAAATGAAACGATAAAAACGACAATTGTCCAAACAACCATGAAGGAAATGTGAGCTAAAAACACTGCTACAAAGGAAATGTCCCCATCATGTAGTTTTGTATTATTATGTGTTGCCTTAGCCAGATTAGCTTCAATCAGAGTAGACTGATGAACACTTTTTTGGGTGGATACATAAAGTCGGAAAAACTCCGAAGTATGCATATTAAAAACCTTTAGTTTATCAAACTTAAATTTAGTAAAGTTAAGGAGGTAGGAGGTAAAAATGTATTTTCCTCCTTTTGTTGCAAGCTAGAATTGCCTTCTGCCTTTATTCGATAACTGAATATCACTTAAATGAATGCCACAGTAAATGCTATTTGCTTGGATTAAAATACCAAACAGGCTTGGTTTTAGAGCTTTTTTATTTTTTAACACAAAATATTTTTTAACTCTATTTAATAGTATTGTGCAATACTTTTTATAAAAAGTATGCTTTATCTAAGATATATTTTAAAGATATATAAAATGTATTAATCAAATATATATATGTTTATAAGTAATTAAACATATATATATTTAAAGATATAGATTTAAATTTTATTTAATTATATTATTATGTCGACAAATTGCTTATAATATGTCATGATGTTCAAGCAGACATGATATAAAATAAAGTTCTCGACTTATTAAATAAGTTGAGAATCTAAGCTTTAAAATTTTAAGCAATCATTAAAGATTACTAGAAATAATTATTCAAAAGAGAAAGCATATTCATTATTTACCAAGCCCTTATCCTTTAATCTTATCCAGAGCTAAATTCAGCTTTAAGACATTAACTCCAGGTTCGCCAAAGATGCCGAGAAAGCGGCCGTCGGTGTTTTGGGAAATTAAAGTTTCGAGTTGGTTGGGTTGAACTCCTCGCGCCTTGGCTACTCGTGCAACTTGGGCGATCGCAGCTTCCGGGGTAATGTGGGGGTCAAGGCTGGAACCAGAGGTGTAGACTAAATCGCCAGTCGGCTGCACACCTGCTTTTTTCAGACGATTGAAGTCACCATCAACTTTTTTGCTGGGATCTGGGTCATCTTTACCTTTAATGCGTTCCAGCAATGCGGGATTACTGGGAGCCAAGTTACTAGCACCGGAAACCCCAGTTCTCAAAACTCCCGTATCGTCTTTTTTGGGATCGGCTGTGCTGTAGCTGGTGGTACTGGGACGGCTGTTAAAATAGCGATCGCTACTAAAAGGTTGACCAATTAAAGCAGAACCAACAACTTGACCTGTGCTATTTTTCAGGAGACTACCGTTTGCTTGAAAGGGAAACATAATCTGCCCAATGGCAATCATTGCCAAAGGATAAATAATCGCTCCAATAACCCAGAGTACTAAGGTAGACCGAACGGCTCTACCAGCTTCACGTGCAAAACTCATTAGAATTTCTCCGGTACAAACATCACAAAAAATAAATAGATGGAAAGCCCTAGCGTCGTCAGTCCTAACAATCCCAATCCCCAAGATTGACTGCGGGAAAGTTGTTCGCTAGTAGCGGCATAAACCATAGGCGCAACCACTAGGTTGAAGCACATCGCCAAGAATAAATACAGTGGCAGCTTTTGTCTACGCCATTGATACCAAATTTCAGTTATTTCTTCTAATATTTGGGATATAAGAATAGTGCGGCGGATATGAACGGGTTTCATAGTAAATTAAGACAAAGGTAAGATAATATCTATCAGTTTGATGGCAATGAAAGGAGCAACGATACCGCCAAGACCAAAGATGAAGATGTTACGACGTAACAGTTGATCTGCTGTTAAAGGTAAGAACTTCACTCCTCTAAGTGCTAGCGGAATTAATGCCGGAATAATTAAAGCATTGTAAATCAGCGCCGAGACGATCGCAGATTGGGCACTCTTTAATCCCATAATATTAAGTGCGCCGATTCCAGCAGCAGCAAAGATTGTAGGGATAATCGCAAAATACTTGGCAATATCGTTAGCGATGGAGAATGTTGTCAATGCTCCACGAGTAATTAGCAGTTGTTTACCTATGGTTACTAAGTCAATCAACTTCGTGGGGTCTGAGTCTAAGTCCACCATGTTAGCAGCTTCTTTAGCAGCTTGCGTCCCTGAGTTCATTGCCACACCCACATTTGCTTGAGCCAAAGCAGGTGCATCGTTCGTACCATCTCCAGTCATTGCCACCAGTTTACCCTCAGATTGTTCCGAGCGAATCACCTCTATTTTGTCTTCTGGAGTCGCTTCGGCAATGAAATCATCCACCCCAGCCTCTTCGGCGATTACTGAAGCAGTAATTCGATTGTCGCCTGTGAGCATGATAGTCTTAACACCCATGCGGCGGAGTTGGTCAAACCGTTCCCGCAAACCAGGTTTAACTATATCTTTCAGGTAGATGACACCATAAATTTTGTCATCTTGGCAGACAGCTAAGGGCGTACCGCCTAACCGGGAAACTCGCTCATAAGCTGCATCTATATCATCAGGAACGTAGCCACCACGGGAACGGACAAATCCCTTAATCGCCTCTACCGCTCCTTTGCGAATCTGTTTACCATTGGGTAGATTTGTACCGCTCATCCGGGTTTTCGCGGAAAATTCCACACCTTCGGCTTTATCAATGTTAAAGTCTACCGCAGCCTGGGATTTTTCTGCTAAAATCACAATCGATTTGCCTTCTGGCGTATCGTCAAACAAGCTAGCAGCTAAAGAGACTTGCGCCACGTCTATTATTGAGTGATTATCTAGGGGAATAAACTCATCAGCCATCCGATTACCCAAGGTGATCGTGCCAGTCTTATCCAGCACCAAGGTGTTGATGTCACCACAAGCTTCTACCGCTCGACCAGAGGTCGCAATGACGTTAAACTGGGCAACCCTGTCCATCCCTGCAATACCGATCGCACTGAGCAAACCACCGATAGTTGTGGGAATTAAAGCTACCAGTAGTGATATTAAAATAGCAACGCTAGCACCAGCACGCAAACTGTTTCCCGCCTCAGCCCCAAAGGCGGTACTGATAAAGCTGGCGATGTAGCTAACAAATGGGGGCATTGTCGCCACCACAATCAAGAATACCTGTGTTAATACTGCCAACAATACCGTCAAAGCAATCTCGTTGGGAGTCTTGCTGCGTTCTGCTCCTTCTACCAGGGCAATCATGCGATCAATAAAGCCTTGTCCGGGATCGGCAGTAATGCGAATTGTCAACTCATCGGAGAGTAGGCGTGTACCGCCTGTCACCGAACTGGCAATATCTGTACCTGGTTGCTTCAATACCGGGGCAGATTCCCCAGTAATCGCCGACTCATCCACTGAGCCAATGCCTTTAATCACATCCCCATCGGCGGGAATCATATTATTTGCAGCCACTTTTACCAAATCGCCCCGCCGCAGTTCTGTAGAATTGACTTTTACTATCGAACCATCGGGGAGGATTTTATCAGCGATCGTATCTGATCGCGTTGATCGCAGTGAATCAGCTTGTGCTTTACCGCGTCCTTCAGCTACGGCTTCCGCAAAGTTGGCAAAAATGAGGGTAAAAAAGAGAATAAAGGTAATCAACCCGTTTAAAAGGCGTTGTTGGTTGATATCTGCCTGGATTGTACCAAACAGATTTGGGTTAAAGGTAACAAGCAAGGTGATAATTGTCCCTATCCAAACAACAAACATCACTGGGTTTTTGACAGTAATTCGCGGATCGAGCTTGACAAATGACTCGCGAATTGCTCTCTGGTAAAGTCCCTGCATATCTGTTTTGGGGGTGTGTTTGCGCGAGTCACGAGTTCCAGATGGAATACGGGATGAGGGAGAATCAGTAGTTGTAGGCATAGATTAAATTTTGAGAATGGGGCATTGGGCATGGGGCATGGAGAATAGGGGATGAGTCTTTAATACTCGCGGACGAGTCTTTAATACTCGTTAATGAGTCTTTGATACTCGCCGACGAGTCTTTGATACTCGTGAATGAGTCTTTAATACTCGCCGACGAGTCTTTGATACTCGTGAATGAGTCTTTGATACTCGTGAATGAGTCTTTGATACTCGCCGATGAGTCTTTGATACTCGTGAATGAGTCTTTGAACTCCGTTAATGAGTACAACTTTTCCCCCACTCCCTCACTCCCCAATCCCTAACCGATACCTTTAGCGATAAAGAAAGCTTCACCAATGGGGCCTAATGCTAATACTGGAAAGAATGTAAGTGCGCCCAGAATTAAAATCACACCTGCGGTAACACCTGTAAATAGTCCGGTATCGGTTTGCAATGTCCCAGTGGTGTAAGGAACAGCTTGTTTGCGAGACATACTATCTGCTAAAAACAGCAAACCGATGATGGGAATATAACGTCCAGCAATTAAACTGAAGCACGTACTCAAGTTCCACCACAAAGCGGTTACATTTGGTGCTGTACCTGTAGCGATTGCCAAAGGTGAAGGTTGTGAATCGCCTAAACCTTCAAACCCAGAACCGTTGTTAGCAGCAGCCGAGGCGTATTCATAAATAACCTGAGCAAAGCCGTGGAATCCAGGATTGCTAATTCCTGCTAGTTGATCGGGAAACGCCAAGGCAATACCTGCGGGAATCATAATTGCGATCGGGTGAACTAGCAAAATCAAAAAACTAGCAAGTACAACCTCGCGCTTCTCAATCTTGCGTCCCAAAAATTCTGGTGTACGTCCCACCATCAACCCTGTAGCAAACACAGCCAGAATCAGGTAAGCAAACAAATAAGCGGTTCCTGTACCCTGTCCACCCCAAATAATTTGCAAGAACATATTAGAAAGGGTGATAAAACCGCCGTTAGGCATGAAGGAGTCGTGTAAACTGTTGATTGCACCGCACATAGTACCAGTTGTAGTGGTTGCAAACAGTGCAGATTGTGCCCAACCAAACCGCACTTCTTTACCCTCCAAGTTCGGTTGCTGACTACCCAGTAGTGCATTCACAGCCGGATTGCCGTTGTATTCGCCAATAGCAGTAACAATGATAAATATTACATAGATAACGCCCACCATGCCGTAGACTAACCAAGCTTGCTTAGTATTATTCGCAAACAACCCATAAGTGTAAATTAGGGAAGTAGGAATCGAAAGCATAGCGACAATTTGAATCAAGTTAGAAAATCCGTTGGGATTTTCAAAGGGGTGTGCAGAGTTAATGGCGAAAAAGCCGCCGCCGTTTTCCCCTAATTGCTTGATAATTTCAAAATGAGCAACAGGGCCACGAGCGATCGCTTGACTGATATTCGCATCTTCCAGGGTGGGGAATACAGCTGCACCCGCTAGTGTTTCGGGAACACCAGACGCCATGAGAGCGATCGCGCCGACAATACAAATAGGCAACAAAATTCGCGTAATCGAGCGAATTAAATCTACATAAAAGTTGCCCAACGATCTACCCGTCAATCCGCGAATAAAAGCAATCCCCACCGCTAAACCAGTAGCAGCAGAGGTAAACATGTGATAACCAAGTCCCCACATTTGGCTGCCATAGCTCATGTAGGTTTCACCAGAATAGTGCTGCTGGTTAGTATTAGTAATAAACGAAATAGTCGTATGCAACACTGTATCCCAGGTTGGGGCATCTATCTTGGTTGGGTTTAATGGCAGCCATCCTTGATTCATAATAATCAAGAAAATCAGCAACCCCATTGCTACGTTGCTGTATAGGATTGCCTGCCCATACTGCCAGCCGGTCATATTTTCTTTGGTCTTAACGCCAACCAAAGCATAAAGCACTCGCTCGACCGGATTCAAAATCGGATCGAGAAAAGTACTTTGCTCTAGGTAAACCCGCGCCATATAGCGTCCAAAAATAGGAGTAATTGCTACTACAATTAGTAGCGTTAATACAATTTGAATCCATCCTTCTAGCATGAGTGAATCAAACTCCAGTCTAAGTAAATTTGAGATAAATATCAGATATTTTTTTGCTATCAAGCGGAAATTTTGATGAAGTATATCGGCATCATTATTAATCAATCAACCTATAACGATGGGCTTTCTCAATCAATCATGGAACTTCTTGTTGAAGAATACAAGGTATAAATTGATATTTAAACTAGGTTATATAAGAAATATATGTTTCTATGTATAAGAGTGTTTATCTCGATATATATCTGCAAATATAGAAGTACGACCAAATACTAAACAAATAGGTATTTGAACCTCAAACTAACTGAGTATTTGAGGATTACAGTAATTTTCCGATTTATTGACTATGTGGGAAATGAGTAAGAAACTTAAAATGGTGGTTATAAACCGCAACGATACAAACAAAACTAAGATTTACGCACAATTTGCCAAAAAACTTAATTTCTCAAACCACTTTCTCTACAAAACGCTACGCGTTGCTTCTTTGAATATTTTACAAAACACCAAATCAACCTAAATATGGATATTTGGTAATATTACATTTCAATAATTGCATCCAATATTTTGTAGCATTTTTTTGAGTTATTTTTATATCGCGCAAATTATGACCTTTGCCTATTTTTAACATATAATATGTTAATTGTATAGCTATAAATAAATAGCTGAAGCCCAAAGGTTTAAAATGTTGTAAGAATAAGTGATATAGAATTTTAAGTTTCTGTTTGTGGCGAAAATAAATCCACCATTTCATTTGATGCTCTGCTATACTTTTTTGTAGACCTAATATAGCCTCAATTTCTATAAATTTATCTTTGACTTGATTATAAAATTTTATTTCTTTCTTGATGTCTCCAGCCTTGTATGATATATCAGCATTATCAGATAACTGATAGGCTTCACTAATTAAATGACCAACAATTTCTGCTTTTTGTTGGTCATATTCAAGCTTCATATATATTTTAGTTGCTGCTTCTGCCAATTCAGCAAATTTTTCAGCATCATGTAGCCAATATATTTTTGTTTGTAGTTCTCCTAAAGTAGAAGCTAGAGTATTATTCATCAATGTTGGCTTGAAATATGCTTTAGATTATCTAACTTAAAATTAAACACTAAAATATAGCCTTTTAAGCATCTAAACTCAATTCGATCCAAAATCAGAAAATTAAGATTACCTAGTGCTACTCTAATGTAGTTAACCAGGCTTCTAAATCTGCGATCGCCTGAAAATCTAACAAAGCTTCAGCGAGGTTTTCTAATTTTTCTAGAGAGAGGGTTTCAATGCGGTCTAGCACCTCTTGGGGTAATTCTCCCACGCGGCGAGTGAGTTGAGGGAGAATGAGCGATCGTTCTCGTTGTTCTCCTCGTTGTTCCCCTTCTGCCAAAATTTCTTGATAAATTACTGACTCGCGCATCATACCCTCCCGAAATAATTGTTGAATCAAGTCTTGATTGTATTTTAACCCCGCTAAGATTTGGGTATAAGCGGAAATTTCCGGTCGTTGTTCTGGCTCAAGTTGATTTACTCGTTCCACAACTCGTTGCAACAAGGTTTGGGGTTGCGTGGTTGCTGTTAGTGGTGCTAAGGGTAACAAAGCTGGGTCATTGAGAAACAGTTCTGGATTTTCCTCCCATAAGGGAATCACATGATATTCGTGACGGGTGGTTTCGACACTAAAGGCAGTTTCAATTACCGTTTCTGGTGCAGGTGGAAGTAATAATACAACAACTTGCGTTATTGGTAGACGATACAACCGATACAAGCGTACCCAGTAATCTAGCATCCGCAGGGGTAGAGGTGGTGTAGATTCTAGTTTGGTTTGAAATTCCAGGTGTAAAATGCGTCCTTGTAGCTGTAAAAATGTGACATAATCAGCGCGAATTGGTTCAATACTCAATTCAGTTTTGAGGACTTTGACACTTGTTTGTTGTGTACCCAAAACCCAACTGGCAAAGGTAACAGGATGTTTTTCTGAAAGTAGTTTGCACAGGTTATCAAAGGACATTGATGAATTATGAATTATAAATTTCAGGGTTGACACAATAAGCCAAATGATCGCCCCTAAGTCCCGCAATTAAATTAGCGATCGCCATTGAAGCCATTTTTGAGCGCGTTTGATGGCTGGCACTGCCAATATGAGGTGCAATAATTAGATTTTCTAAGGTCAACAACAGGCTATCACTAGGAACAGGTTCTGGTTCGGTGACATCGACAGCCGCCGCAGCAATTTGACCACTTTTAAGGGCGCGATACAGAGAATCAGGATTTACAATAGTTCCCCGCGCCGTGTTAATCAAAATAGCCGATCGCTTCATCAATTCAAATTGGCGATCGCTAATCAAATGGTAAGTATCATCAGCCGATGGTGTATGTAGTGTCACGAAGTCAGATTCTTGCAGTAAGTGTTCTAACGCAGCAAACTCCACTCCTAAAGATTGTTCTAATTCTGGGTTGTATCGTTGCCTACTCGTATATAAAATCCGCATTTCAAAGCCTTTGGCACGACGAGCGATCGCTTGACCAATGCGCCCAAAACCGACAATTCCCAAGGTAGCACCCGTAACATTCGGTCCCAACAACAAATCTGGTTCCCAAGTTTGCCACAAACCTGCACGAGTAAACCGATCTGCCTCTACTACTCGCCGGGCAGCTGCCATTAATAATGCCCAGGCAAAATCTGCGGTAGCATCGGTTAATACCCCAGGAGTATGACCGACGGGAATTTGTCGTGCCGTAGCGGTGGCAATGTCAATGTTATCGTAACCCACCGCCATTTGACTGATGACTTTGAGTTTCCCTGACTCGATCAGTTGGCGATCGATTTGGTCAGTCAGCAGACATAGCAAACCATCTATTTCCTTAACTTTTTCTAGTAAAATTTCGTAGGGAGGAGGTTGGCGTTCTGGCCAAACTTCCACAGTGGCGAGCGATCGCAGTTGCTCTAATTCGATGGGTAGGCGACGAGTGACGAAGACTTTATGAAGCATAGTTTTAAAATAATTTCTGGAAAAAGGGCGCTTCTTGCATCAGTTTCCCCTTAAAATATCATGGCGAAAATTCAAAACCTGATAAAGTTGGTTTTTGTTCTGTGAAAATGAGCCGTGATGTTCCAATCAAGCAGTAGAGAGTTTACAAACAATCATCACAAGCCGTTGAAATTCAAAAGCTTGTCAAAATGTTCTGCCAGAAACTTACTTGGTGAAGTAGACCATCTGAGGATTGCTGCAAGCTTGAAACAGGATGAAAAGCAAAAAGGAAAACTGGGGCAATTTTTGACTCCTGCTCCAGTAGCAGAATTAATGGCTGGGATGTTTGGTAAACTCGATCTTCCTCAAATATCTTTACTTGATGCTGGAGCCGGAGTAGGCTCATTACTTGCAGCTTTTGTAGCTCATCTTTGTCACAGCCAAAAACGCCCAGTCAATTTAAATATTGTTGCCTATGAAATCGACCCTTTTCTGATTGGGTATTTGCATCAGACATTGAAATTGTGTGCTACAGAATGTCAAATAGCTGGTATCTCTTTTAACTATGAGATCCGACATACGGGTTTTATTGAGGATACAGTCAGACTTCTTCAGCCTAGTTTGTTTGATAATCCTGATAATTGCAGGTTTACCCACGCTATTCTCAATCCCCCATATTTAAAAATTAACGCTCATTCTAAAGTTCGTGATTTGTTACGTTCTATAGGGTTAGAAGCTAACAATTTATATACAGGTTTTATTGCTGCTACAGTTCAACTTCTTGAATCAAGAGGAGAGCTTGTAGCTATCTCGCCCCGTAGTTTCTGTAATGGGCCATATTTTAGAGATTTCCGCAGAATGTTTTTAGAAATGATGGCTTTAAACCAGATACATCTTTTTGAATCCAGACAGCAAGCTTTTATTGATGATGAAGTCTTGCAGGAAACGATTATTATTCATGCTGTTAAACAAAAACCAAAGTTTGACAATATAACTATCAGTACAAGTTCAAATGTTGATGATGATTTTATTCTGTCAAATTCCTTACCTTATACACAGATAATTATTCCCAACGACTTGCAACAATTTATCCACATTATCCCCGATACACTAAGTCAGCAGATAATTGAAAAAATGGCTAATTTTACCTGTACATTAAAAGACCTAGAATTAACTGTATCAACGGGACGTGTTGTAGACTTTCGTGCTAAAGAATATCTGTGTTTAATGCCAGACAAAAATACTGTTCCCTTAATTTATCCATTAAATTTCTCAGGAGGATACGTTGAGTATCCTAAAGTAACTAAAAAACATCAAGCTTTGGTATATACAGAACAAAGTGTGTCTCTTTTAGTACCAAATGAACATTATGTTTTGACTAAAAGATTCTCCTCCAAAGAGGAAAAAAAACGAGTTGTTGCTGTTGTATATGATGCCAACCAAATTAATTGTTCTTGGGTAGGTTTTGAAAATCACCTGAATTATTTTCACAAGAATGGAAAAGGACTTAATCTTACCTTAGCACGTGGTCTTGCTGCTTATCTTAACTCTAGCCTTGTTGATGCATTTTTCCGGTTGTTTAATGGGCATACTCAGGTTAATGCAACCGATTTACGAAATTTAAAATATCCGACAATAGCGCAGTTAATGACCGTAGGACTATACATTAGTGAGCATTTTCCATCACAGAAAGAAATTGATGAACTTGTGCAAGAAGAGTTACTGAGTATGAGCAATCAGTTTGAAAATAACCCCTTAATAATCAAAACCCGTATTGATGAAGCATTGCAAATACTAATTGAATTTGGACTTCCACGAGCACAGCTGAATGAACGTTCAGCCTTAACTCTTTTGGCTTTACTTAACTTAAAATCGACTGTTACTTGGGAAGCTGCTACATCTCCCCTAATGGGAATTACGCCAATGATGGAATTCATGGCACAGCACTATGGCAAAACATATAAACCCAATACGCGGGAAACTGTTCGCGGCCAAACAGTCCATCAATTCTTAGATTCAGCTTTGATAATTGTAAATCCAGATGCTCCTGAACGCCCCGTTAACAGTCCGAAAACAGTATATCAAATTGAAGCAAGTGTGCTTGAGCTATTACGTACTTATGGAACCATTGAATGGAAAAAGAGCCTTGATACTTACCTTGCCTCAGTTGAAACTTTGAAAAAACGATATGCTCAGGAGCGGGAACTATCACGTATCCCTATTGTGATTGAAGGAAAGTTAAAAACTCTATCGCCAGGTGGTCAGAATATTCTGATTGAAAAGATTATTAATGAATTTGCAGAACGTTTTACACCTGGAGGAAAACTAATTTATGTTGGTGATACAGATGAAAAGTTCGCGCATTTTAATAAAGTGGCATTAAAGGATTTAGGAGTTACTATCGATTCTCACGGAAAAATGCCTGATGTGATTATCCATCATCTAAAAAATGATTGGCTAGTTTTAATTGAAGCTGTAACTTCTCATGGCCCAATTAACCCTAAACGTAAGAAAGAACTTGAAATTATTTTTGCTGATATAAAAATTCCCCTTGTAATGGTAACAAGCTTTTTAAGCCGGAAAGCGATGGTAGAATATTTGGCTGAAATTGCTTGGGAAACCGATGTTTGGGTTGCGGAAGATTCTACTCATCTCATTCACTTCAATGGAGAATATTTATTACAGGCTTATAAAATGGATAGAGATTCTGAAACGGAATAAACTATTTTTAATTTTTGATCATCTATGTAAAAAGAAGCGTTAAGGCGATATCAGTATCCACAATATCAATACCTTCGCCAATTTACGAGGCTGAGTTGATATATCGCCATTTTTGGAGGCAATCTTCAGTGCGCGTCAATATTTAGCTAGTGCAGTGTCAAGGCTAAAAACTAGGGTGGACTATCTCCTAAATTCCCATCTAGCAAGCTATTCCGAAGGTGTCTACCCTAAAAATAAGCTGTGACGCTGCACTAGTCTGTTAAGCGCGAACGTCGAAGCGATCAAGCATCATTACCTTGTTCCAGACCGCGACGAAGTCCTTGACCATACGCTCGTGACCGTCATCAGCGCCATAGACTTCAGCAATTTGACGAAGTTCCGCGTTCGAACCGAAGATGAGATCGCAACGTGTCGCGGTGAACTTCGTTTCGCCCGTTTTGCGATCGCAGATGTTAAACAGCATCTCGCGATAGTCTATCGGTTTCCACTCATAGTCCATACTGGTCAATACACGGAAAAAGTCATTTGTCAAGACGCCGGGTCGATCAGTGAAGCTACCGTGCTTTGAATAGTCCCAATTCTGATCGAGGGCGCGAAGTCCGCCGACCAGAACCGTCCACTCGGGCGCAGTCAGCGTAAGGAGCTGCGCCCGATCGAGGAAGATCCGCTCCGGCTTCACTTTATAGCCGACCGCCTCATTGTGATAATTTCTGAAACCGTCCGAAACTGGCTTCAACCATTCAAACATTTCAACATCTGTCAGTTCCTGAGTCGTATCCATCCGACCCGGAGTAAACGGGACGGCAACAGAAAATCCAGCGTCTTGCGCGGCCTTCTCGACCGCAGCACAGCCACCGAGGACGATAAGGTCCGCCATTGAGATTTTTTTGCTGCCCGACTGAGCACCGTTAAAGTCCGCCTGAATTCGCTCAAGGGTCGATAGGACCTCGCCGAGCTCCTGCGGGCGGTTCATTTCCCAGTCTTTCTGGGGATTGAGGCGAACGCGCGCCCCGTTTGCGCCGCCGCGCTTGTCGGAATGGCGGTGGCTCGATGCTGATGCCCAAGCGGCTGACACAAGCGCCGAAACAGAGATCCCACTCGCTAAAATCTTATCCTTGAGAGAATTGATATCGGCGACATCAACGACCTCGTGATCCAGTGCTGGAATTGGATCTTGCCAGATCAGATCTTCCTCTGGGATTTCCGGACCAAGATAGCGCGTTTTCGGCCCCATGTCTCGATGGATCAGTTTATACCAGGCGCGCGCGAACGCATCGCTGAAGTAATCGAAGTCACCCAAGTAGCGCTGACAGACCTCGTAATAGACGGGATCGACCTTCAACGCAATGTCCGAAGTCATCATCATTAACGGGTGCTCAACGCCCTGTTGATGGGCATCTGGTGTCTTTGGCGCATCAGGATTGCTCGGCTTCCACTGAATGGCACCTACTGGACTCTTTGTCTGTTCCCAGTCGTACTTAAAAAGATTGGTTAGGTAACTGTTGTCCCACTGGATTGGGTTTGGAGTCCACGATCCTTCGATCCCGTTCGTCATCGTATATTCGGCAAACCCAGTGCCTTCAGGGTTCTGCCACCCCAAGCCCATAGCCTGAATCGGCGCGGCTTCCGGCGCTGGACCGATCTTGTCCGGCGAGACCATGCCGTGACTTTTGCCAAAGGCATGACCACCAGCAATGAGCGCGACAGTTTCTTCGTCATTCATGCCCATACGCGCAAACGTCTCGCGAATGTCTCGCGCTGAGCCATGGGGGTCGCCTTCGGCGTTTGGACCTTCTGGATTGACGTAAATTAGCGCCTGGTGCGAAGCTGCTAGCGGGTTCTCAAGGTCGTAGTATTCCTCGTTCGGCTTCCCAACCCACCGAATCGTGCGAGTGACCATCTCGTCAGGATGACCAGGGTGTTCCTTGATATCCTCAACCGGATCGCCGTTCCAGAACTCCGGCCCCCAGTATGTCGCGCGATCTGCCTCCCAGGCATCAATGCGACCGCCACCAAAACCGAAAGTCTTAAACCCCATGATTTCGAGCGCGCAGTTGCCAGTCAGACTCATCAAATCAGCCCAGCTTATTGCCGCACCATATTTCTGCTTGATGGGCCAGAGCAGCCGTCGTGATTTATCTGTGTTCCCATTATCCCACCACGAATTGATTGGTGCAAAGCGTTGCATACCCTGACTCGCTCCGCCCCGACCGTCTGCGATCCGGTAGGTGCCTGCGGCGTGCCACGCCATGCGAATCATCTGAGGTCCATAATTACCATAGTCGGCTGGCCACCAGTCCTGCGAATCGGTCAGCAGCGCTTTGATATCGCTCTTCAACTGTTCAAAGTCAATCTTCGCGAAGGCTCCCTTGTAATCGAAATCTCGCAGCGGGTTAGCTTGAGGCAAATTTTGATGAAGCAGCTCGACTTGAAGTCGGTTCGGCCACCAATCATCAGTTTGTGGCTTGGAGCCGAGCGCACCGCCAATGCGGCTTCCACGGAAAGGACATTGTGCAGGAGTGGTAGGAGGGTTGTTATTCATAAAGTCCAGTCTCTTCTCAATACCGTTGCCAAAATAAGAGGATGAAGAGGTAGGGCGTTTCGTAGTAGAGTTATTGTCTCTCACAACGACAACTCAAAAACCACTTGCCGCCCATGCCCGATATCTTATCATTGTTACAATGCCTGCTGCCGCAGATAAACGCTACAACAATGCGTCAATTGAACCAGATAATCTTGGCTATGTTAGCTCTTAGCGGTCGAGTCACGATGTTGGGGATTGCCCGATGGACAAGGATTGGTGGCAGTTATCGCACTATGCCCTTGATTCTTTCATACAGAAATCGGTTGTGTTGCAAAAAATATTTGAAGTGAGAAAATCCTCTAGAATTAAGATTGTTTATGCAACAAGTCCGAAGATATCTGCAATCAAATTTACTTGACCTTTACTTGACCGACAATATCTCCTTTAGTTACCCTGTTAACCTGACCTTTACGAATCATATTCATAGTTTCGTAACCACCAATAGTTCTTCTAGCTGTGTAGAATGATTGCAATATAGATCCGACAGTTCAGGCAAAGCGTAGTAAAGTTAAAGTAAGAAATGTCAAGGTGCGTGTAAGTATGAAAACCTACCGACTATAAACTAAACAGCATATACAGCGCTAACTTTGATCGCTCCCAAAGCAAGATTGTCGCCATGACTAACTCAACTCCAATGGATGACGAGAAAAATCTCCCCAAGAAGAAAGGTAAGTCGCTTCCTCCCAAGCTGATTATCTGGCTAGGAAAGTTTGTCTGGACGAGTATGTGGCAGATAATGATGTCAAATCTTGCTCCTCGCAATCAGTCGGGAGCATATATTCGTCCTAATAGCCAGTTTCGCAAGTTCATCGGCACAGAATCAGGAAATCCACACCCACCAGCAACGGGGCGCTACAAACTCTATGTTGGGCTGGGCTGTCCTTGGGCACATCGAACCTTGGTTGTGCGATCGCTCAAAAAACTTGAAACAGTAATATCAGTTTGTATCGTCTCTCCTTCTCCCATTGAAGGCGGTTGGATATTCAACCAAGAAGAAGAAGGTTGTCGCACACTGGCTGAATTTTATCAGAAGGCAGAACCCGGTTACAGTGGACGCTCTACAGTACCAGTACTATGGGATAACCAAACAAAAACTATCGTCAATAATGAGAGTTCAGAGATTATCCTCATGCTGAACTCTGAGTTTAACGAGTTCGCCAACAATCCGACGCTAAATCTTTATCCAGAAGAACTTAAAGAGAAAATTGACTGGTGGAATGAAAAGATTTATCACGCAGTAAATAATGGTGTATATCGCTGCGGCTTTGCTCAAAGTCAGGAAGCATACAATCAAGCCTGTAATGAACTGTTCGCAACTCTTGATGAGATTGAAGTTGCATTGCAGACTAATCGCTATCTCTGCGGTGAATATCTGACACTTGCAGATGTGCGTTTATTCACAACATTATTTCGGTTTGATAGTGCCTATTATGGGTTGTTTAAATGTAATAAGCAGCGAATTCGAGACTATGAGAATCTTGGAGCTTATCTACGTGACTTGTATCAGCTTTCAGGTGTGGCTGACACTTGCGATGTAGAAAGCGTGAAGCAGGACTACTACGGAAACCTATTCCCACTCAATCCCGGCGGAATTATTCCCAACGGCCCTGATATGTCCTATCTTAATCAACCACACGATCGCGATCGCATTGGCAAGGTGAATGCTTCATGAACCAGATTAATCGAGTTACAATTGTCGGTGGCACTCATGGCAATGAGTTTACAGGCGCTTACCTGATTCAGAAATTTGCCCAGTTTCCTGATTTAATTACTAGACCGAGTTTTGAGACAATCACTCTGTTAGCAAATCCCAATGCTTTTGCCGCCGGAAGACGATATTTAGAAAAGGATTTAAATCGCTGTTTTCTCAAGCAAGATTTACAAGATCCGACTCTGAATAGTTACGAAGAGTTGCAAGCTAAATTAATTCAGGATACCCTAGCATTAAATAGGGATAAACAAGTAGATTTCATCTTAGACTTGCACAGCAGTACAGCTAATATGGGTCTGACAATTATTCTTGATAACAGTCATCCTTTTAACTTAAAATTGGCTGCTTATCTGAGCCAACTTAATCCTTTAGTTAGGGTTTATCGCTGCTCTTTTAAATCAATTGCAGAAAACCCCTTTGTAAATTCTCTGTGCGAATTAGGCTTTGCGTTCGAGGTTGGGCCAATTGCCCAAGGACTCTTAAAAGCAACGCTGTTTCAACAAACAGAGGAACTTGTTTGCGCGCTTCTGGACTACCTAGAACAGTTTAACCAGGATAAAATCTCATCAAATAACGAAACTTTGATTCTCTATGACCACTTATCAGTTGTGGACTATCCAAAAAAACCGGATGGTACAATCTTTGGAATGATTCATCCAGAGTTTCAGGATAAAGACTATCAAGCCTTGAACCCAGGAGATCCAATTTTTATAACTTTTGACGATAAAACAATTGTTTATGAAGGTACATCTACTGTTTGGCCAATTTTTATTAATGAGGCAGCTTACTACGAGAAGGGAATTGCTATGTGTTTGACTAAGAGGCAGCAAATCAACATCTAAGATATGGATAAAAATTTTTGTCTAATTACTTTTAATTGGAAGTGATGATAAAAATTAAATATCAAAATTATTAATAACTTCATATATCTAGCGCAATTGCTAAAAAATACTTATGTAAGTTTATATGTATCTTGGTTATAATAAATTAATGACTAACAATTAAATATCAAGGTAAAAAGCTGTTCAAAGGTTCGAGAAAATAGATATCAAAGGAGCGCTGAAAAACCATTATCTAATTCACCGGGAATATTTTTTAGATAAGCAGATATAAATCTGTCCCAATAATCTGAGCAATGTCTATGAAATGCTGCTCTTAAAGTAACTCTTTCTTTTGAAAATGAAGAGATGCAAACATTCTGGCTTGAAGTTTATTCTAAACTCAGTCCTGAGTTGAACTATGGAACTTTACTGATAAAATCTAAATCTAACAATATAATTTACGCTTAAAATTGTCTAAATACTTGAACTCATAATGAAAATTAAGCAAAAAAGAAACAAACCAATAGCCAGTCTTTCTTTAGATTTAGATAATATTTGGTCTTATTTAAAAAATCAGGGCGCTCCGGGTTGGGAGACTTATCCTTCTTACCTGGATATCGCAGTACCTCGTTTCTTAGATATTCTTCAGCAATGGGATTTGACAATCACAGTATTTATTGTTGGTCAAGATGCAGCGTTGGAAAAGAATACCAAGGCAATACAAGCGATCGCTAGCGCCGGTCACGAAATTGGCAATCATTCATTTTATCACGATCCTTGGCTACATCTGTATTCAGAGAATGAGATTGAACAAGAGGTGGCGCTCGCCGAAGAACATATTAAACGCGTCACTTATCAACATCCTATCGGCTTTCGGGGACCAGGATACAGTTTTTCTCCAGCAGTATTGAAAGTCTTAGCACGCCGGGGATACGAATATGATGCTTCGACTTTTCCCACATTTTTAGGGCCTATAGCACGAGCATATTATTTAATAACTTGTAAATTGAGCAAGGAAGAACGTAAAAAACGAGAAGCGCTGTTTGGCGGTTTTAAAGAGGGTTTGCAGCCGCTAAAACCTTACCATTGGCATCTAGATAAGGATAAACTGACTGAGATTCCCGTTACCACCATGCCAATTTTTAAAGTGCCAATTCACTTCAGTTACATAATGTTTCTGAGTACATTTTCTTCGGAAGTGGCGTTACTTTACCTGCGAATTGCTCTGTGGCTGTGTAAAGTTACACGCGTTCAGCCTTCTCTGCTACTCCATCCTACAGACTTTGTAAGTCAAGAAGATGTGCCAGAACTCTCATTCTTTCCAGGTATGAGTGTCCCTACCTACAAAAAGCTGGCAATAGTGAACAAAAGTTTAGAAATGATATCCAGTCAATTTAATGTTTTAACTGTTGGACAACACGCCAAATCCGCAGCCAATGCCCGTAAACTACCTGTATTAGTACCTCAAAAGAGGTAAAAATATCATCTATGCAATTGTATTAAAAGAATTCAGTTATCGTAGGAGTACAGCATTGCTCATTCGTATCAATTTAAGCTAAAAGCCTTTTCAAATCTCGTTTCCAACCTCTGGCTGGAAATGCTGCTCTTAGCGGCTCTGCCGCCAGAACAATGAGCATTCCCAGTCTCCGACTAGGAACGAGACAATCTAAAAGCTAGTTCTAAGCCAATACAATTCAGTTAAGCATTTCTCGCTTTTCTCTGTGTTCTCTACGCCTCTGCGGTTCGTTAAAAAAATTGACTTTGACAAAAAGGTATAGCCTAATTTTCTCCTGTGTTTATTTCTTGTTAGTCAGCGAGTAAACTTTAAGGTTTTACGCTTGAAGTTCCGTGTTCTAAGTAAGGGCGTATAGATGTACATTAGTATCAACTTAAGCTAAAATCTCCTCACTGCATGAGTTTTGCCCTCACCCTCAACCCTTCTCCCAATTTGAGAAAGGGGAGCATAATTCTCCAGTTCCCCTTCTCACAACATAGGAGAAGGGGTTAGGGGATGAGGGCAACTTTAGAACGCTTTTTTTTACCTAACTTTTACCTTAAGTTGACACTAATGATAGATGTATACCCCGACACTTACATAACGAAATCTTATGTGGTGAGACTGGGCGCACTATTAAGAACTACCAATTAACTGCTACTTCCGTAACCAGGTAGGCTTTAAGTTTGTAAAATAACCGCTCATTAATTAATTTGTACAGTGCGTCAGTCCTAGTAATATCCAGCAGCTAAAGCACAGTGATAGTCTCAGAAATTTTACTGAACCATTAAAACACCAAATATTACTAAAATATACATAAATATTGTCAGGATGCTGAATATGTCAGATATGCCGCTTCAGTGCAGAAATTTGAAAGAGCAGGTTGAATCTATATTACAACTTTTACAACAAGAACCAACGCTACGTTTCCAAGATATTACACCTGTACGAACTTCTTTAAGTAAAGCAATTTCTCCCAAGTTTGAAATTGTATTTGCAGGTGCGTTTAGTGCTGGAAAATCAATGCTAATTAATGCACTATTAGAAAGAGAATTACTCTACAGTGCAGAGGGACACGCTACAGGTACAGAATGCAAAATCGAGTATGCAGAAGTAGATAAAGAACGTGTTGTTTTGACGTTTTTAAGTGAAGCAGAAATTCGAGAACAAGTAGCTTCTTTGTGTCAGCAGTTAGGATTTAAGACAGTACCTAATATCAACCAACCTGATTTAATTAACTTGCTACGTCAATATTCTGAAACTATTATTCAGCAGGAGGGTGGTGAGAGTAAATCAGAACGCGCAAAACAGGCGAAGGCGTTAATGTTGTTGGTAGAGGGATATATAGCAAACCACGATCGCATCAATACGGTGATTAATGCTACATATTCAATGGAACAATTTAACTTTTCTAATCTCAAGGAAGCTGCTGGATATGCCCGTCGTGGTAGTAATAGTGCAGTATTGAAACGGATAGAATATTACTGTAATCATCCTTTGCTACAAGATGGGAATGTAATTATTGACACGCCTGGTATAGATGCGCCAGTAGAGAAAGATGCACAGCTAACTTATGCCAAAATCCAACATCCTGATACTTCGGCGGTGGTGTGTGTGCTAAAACCTGCTGCGGCGGGTGACATGACCAAAGAAGAAACAGAACTTTTGGAATTAATGCGGGAGAATGGGGGAGTACGCGATCGCGTTTTCTATGTCTTCAACCGCATCGATGAAACTTGGTATAATACTCAGCTACGGCAACGATTAGATGATTTAATTAGTGGACAATTTGCCAATTCAAGGAAGGTCTATAAAACGAGTGGATTATTAGGATTTTACGGTAGTCAGATTAAACAGACAAGTCAACAAGATAGATTTGGTTTAGATTCTGTTTTTGCAGAAAGTATTAAAGGTTTAGATGGTAAAGAAGAAACACCACAATTTGTCTATGCCTTTAACAACTACTGTGTAAACTCAGGAAAGCTGTCTTTCAGTAAATTCCGTGTTTCTGTTAACGGCTATGAAACACCAAATCAAAATTATGTGCGGATTCTGGGAGATTGGGGAAATGAACTGATAGAAAAACTAATTCAAGATAGTGGGACTGAAGAATTTTGCACAGCTATTACTCGTTATCTTACAGAAGAAAAGCGTCCACAATTATTTAAAAACCTTGCTGATGATTTGGAAGATGTTTGTATTAAGCTCAAAAAATATTATCAGAGCGTCCAACGCGATTTAGACAGTCAGCCCCAAGAAATTGAGATGATGAAGGCGCAAGAGTTACAACACCTAAATCAGCAACTACAGCAAATTGGGAGAGAATTTAGCGAGCATATCAAAGAAGAAGTTAACCATGTAATTAATAATTCCTGTGATGCTTTTGAAGCAGATTTTAAGCAATTGCAATCACGAATGATTCGCCGTTTAGATGAGTTGTTAGATACTTTTTCTGTAGCATATGCTTATCGACGTGCAACCATCAGCCATCCTCGCAACGCTACCGCACCTTTAATTGCTATTTTAGTCGAGGCATTTTATTACTTAGCAAATCAATTAGAAGATATTTTGGTTGAATCTTCTCAACAAATAGTTACAAATTATTTCCAGCAATTGATTGAAAAGATTCGCAAGTCAGAATATTATCACCAACTGTATCGTTTATTAGATAATGATGGTGGAATTGAACAAGAGATAAGAACTGTAGAAAAAGTAGTTACTCAAGCGTTAGTGAGTGCAGCTAGTGTAGAGTGTGATCGCTTTGTGCGAGAAAGTCCCAGATTTTATGATGAAGGCACTTTTTCTATATATCAATTTCGCCAAACTCTATTACAGACTTCTCAAGGTTACGATGCTGAAAGTATTGTGGAAGCAGAACCAGCAATTAGGCAGTTATTGAAGTTAGATTTTGAACCAAAAGTTTCTCAAACTATTCGTAAATCTTTCCGTCAAACCATCAACCAAACCCTCAAAACTCAGTTATTGCCAATGGCAAATCAGCAGGCGGATGAAATTTTACAGCAATACCCACAGGCACGTGCTTATTTAGAGAAAACACTCCAACAAGAAGCTGAAGAAAAAATTGCAAATAATCAGCGATTGTTGAATGTTGTTGAAGAAAATATTGCAGCATATAATTCAGCTGTTTTTAGTATTAATAGTTGTTTACAGGCGATGCAATTATACGATCATCTTTTGCCTTTCATTGGTGATTCATTTGATACTGATGGTAGGTTTGCTAATAATGGATTTGTGATTTCAGATATGGTACAAAAGGTTTAATTTTATATATCGCCATCCTATTTAATTTGTGAAAATTCGCGGTATCCAGATCCCCGACTTCTCAAAGAAGCCGGGGATCTAACTTTAACTGAATGGTTATGACTATCAAACGTCGGCAATTTCTCACAACCTGTGGACTTGCTACCTTAGCTACCCAAATATTACCACTTACGGCTGAAGGTAAACTCACAAACACTATCCGCAAACCGCTTCGCCTGCAAGTAGGCGATACCATAGGGTTAATCGCCCCTGCGGGTATTGTTGATGCTAAAGACATCGAAACAGCGCAGAAGTCAATTTCACAATTAGGGTTAAAAGTCAAGCTGGGGAAGCATATTTTAGATCGTTACGGCTATTTAGCGGGTAAAGATGCCGATCGCGCCCAGGATGTAAACTTGATGTTTAGTGATCGCTCCATAAAAGCAATTATTGCCATGCGTGGTGGTTGGGGCTGTAATCGCATTTTACCCTTACTTAACTACTCGCTGATCCGCTCCCATCCGAAAATTCTCATCGGATACAGCGATATTACGACGCTGTTGTTAGCAATTAATGCCCGTAGTCAGGTGATTACTTTTCATGGGCCAGTTGCTACGTCTACCTGGAATCAGTTTACAGTGGATTACTTCAGGCGCATTCTATTTAATGGTGAAGCTGTGACTATGCAAAATCTCAACCTTAGCGAAGTGCGGGTGGAAATAATAGCACCAGGAAAAGCGAGGGGTAAACTTGTGGGTGGAAATTTATCAGTGCTATCAGCGATGGTAGGTTCACCTTACCTACCTTCTTGGAACAAAAGCATTCTGTTTGTGGAAGAAATTGGCGAGGATATTTATCGTGTAGATCGGATGCTGACGCAGTTAAAAACTGCTGGGATACTTAATCAAGTTGCTGGCTTTATCTTTGGGCAATGCACCAATTGTAGTTTTGGCGATGAACCATCATTTACTTTAATGCAAGTATTGCAAGACCACATACTTCCTTTAGGTATTCCTGCTTGGTACGGTTCAATGATTGGTCATATTAAAGATAAATTTACCTTGCCAATCGGTGTAGAAGTGGAAATAGATGCTGAACTTGGGACAATACGAATGTTAGAGTCGGCTGTCAGCCCCTTTGGGGAAGTCAAAAGTCAAAAGCCAAATAATTTTGGATTTTAGATTTTAGATTTATTTTGCGTAGTTTGCTTATTGCGGAGCGAGTATAAATTTGGGCGCAGCTTTAAGAGATAAATTCGTGTTCAGACCTTTTTAAATTTTAAACTTCGGCGTGAACGCTCAGTCGAACGCTTTTGAATCTTCAATTCCATTATCCAAAATTCGCTGATTTTGATTAATATTTTGATAGATAGTATGCATTTCTCCTCGCTATGTTACGCCTAACAGAAGTAAAGCTCCCGCTCAATCATCCTGAAGATGAAATCAAGACTGCCATCCTCAAAAAGCTGCAAATCACGGTTGAAGAATTGATCGGCTATTCCATCTTCAAGCGTAGCTACGATGCCCGTAAGAAAGGAGAGATTACCCTTGTTTATATTCTGGATGTAGAAACGACTCAGGAGACTTATCTACTCAAGCGCCTGAAAAAAGATCCCCATGTAATGGCTACGCCAGACATGAATTATCGCCCAGTAGCACAAGCACCTACTAATTTGACGATTCGCCCTATCGTGATTGGTACTGGGCCTTGTGGCTTGTTTGTGGGTTTGATGCTGGCGCAAATGGGGTTCCGTCCGATCATTTTAGAACGTGGCAAACAAGTCCGCGATCGCACCATTGATACCTTTAACTTTTGGAAGAAAAAATCAGATTTCAACCCAGAATCTAATGCCCAGTTTGGCGAAGGTGGTGCAGGTACATTCTCCGATGGCAAACTCTACAGTCAAGTCAAAGATCCTCAGCATTATGGGCGTAAGGTACTAACCGAACTCGTCAATGCGGGAGCCTCACCAGAAATTCTCTATATCAACAAACCTCATATTGGCACATTCAAACTGGTGGGAATCGTCCAAAGTATGCGTGCCAAAATCGAATCCCTAGGCGGTGAAATTCGCTTTCAAAGTCGGGTGGAAGATATTAACATCGAAAATGGACAGGTGCGGGGAGTCACCCTCGCCAGTGGGGAATATATCGCCAGCGATTATGTAGTTCTTGCAGTTGGTCATAGCGCCCGCGATACTTTCCAAATGCTATTTAATCGTGGAGTTTACATAGAGCCGAAACCTTTTTCTATCGGCTTTCGAGTCGAACATCCTCAGTATCTCATCGACCAATGCCGTTTCGGCGCTCACGCTGGTCATAAGCTTTTAGGTGCTGCCGATTACAAACTGGTTCACCACTGCGAAAATGGTCGTTCTGTCTATAGTTTCTGTATGTGTCCGGGGGGCTTGGTGGTTGCAGCCACATCAGAACGGGGGCGAGTCGTCACCAATGGAATGAGCCAATACTCTCGTAATGAGCGTAATGCCAATAGTGCGATCGTTGTGGGCATCACCCCCGCAGATTATCCGGGCAACGCCTTAGCGGGAATTGACTTTCAACGGCGCTTGGAAGAACGAGCATTTGAGTTGGGCGGTAGCACTTATGAAGCACCAGGGCAGTTGGTGGGAGACTTTCTCAACCATCGTCCCTCGACAGCATTTAACACTGTTAAGCCATCTTATACACCAGGGGTACATTTGGGTGATTTGAGTCAGAGTTTACCAGATTATGCGATCGCCGCCATCCGTGAAGCACTTCCCGCTTTTGACAAACAAATTAAGGGTTTTGCAATGGACGATGCTGTGTTGACAGGGGTGGAAACCCGCACGTCATCACCGATTCGGATTAAACGCCAAGAAGATTATCAGAGTTTGAATACAGTTGGTCTTTATCCGGCTGGGGAAGGTGCGGGATACGCGGGGGGAATTCTCTCAGCGGGTATCGATGGAATTAAGGTAGCAGAGGCGGTGGCTTTAAGTATTTTGAGAAATTGCGATCGTAAAATCTGAAATAGTGAACGCGATGCCTACGGGAAGCTGCCAAGAGTGCAAAGTATGAGTAGTTGAAAGCATTTAGAAGATCGGATTAAGTGACATACTTCACTTTCAGGACAAGTGCCTTATTCCTAGCTGTCTAATACTTATCCGAACTGTATTGGAGGATGACTTAACGAATTGATTTGAGCGATGAGATTCTATTATTCAGCTTACCAAGGTTTCCACGAGCCTCGTCTGGTCCTACATCAATATATTCACCTCTGAAGTTTTTGTCTGCGTAGAATCTCCACTTTTGACCATTGTTGACTTGAATAGCTGAGGCTTTGTTGTTGAATCCAAACTTAGTTAAATCGGCCACAGCATTATTTGTATCAAACGATGCTCCTTTTCCAATTTGTTGATCCCACAAAGTTACATCTGTTACAGTCTGTGAAGATTGTGCTGATACACTTGTATGGTAAATGGTAAATCCACCTATAGAACTGGCAATTAAAACTGCCAAAAGTGTGAATTTATTAGTCAGCATTACTGGATTCATGATGTTTTTTTCCTATTTTGTAAGTGAAACTTGACTTCTATATATTTATCGGTGTGAGGAATCAATATTATGCATTTAGTAAGAAAAAATTTATTTTTGCCAAGCTGTACTAGCAGTCCACCTGCATAAACTTTTTACAATTTATATATTTCTATATCTTTAAATCATAAAATCTGACATTGCGAGCGTAAAATCTGAAATAGTGAATGCGATGCCTACGGCGGTAAACTACGCAGTCTCAGCATCCGATTTTGAGTTGAGAACGATCGCCTAAAATAGTTACAATCTAGCCCGCCGAAAAACAATCTATGGCTCAAACCTTCTTGATGATTTAGAGCAAGCACTGAATGCTCAAGCAAAACGTTTGAATAAGTCTCTAGAGGAAGTTATATTGCAAGTACTATCACAACAATTAACAACTTAATTTCAGTCGAACTTTATACAGCAAATAGACATATACCTGCTTCTCTAACTAATTGGCTCCCTAAGTGTAGTTATTCCTGATTTAGCACAGAAATGACTTCTGTATTGGACAAGCCCTAATGTCTTTTTTAGTCATTACATTAAGTACATTTATAAGAGCTTGATTTAACTCTTGATAAGTTTTGACAACTTGCGAATGTAATATAAATTATTTAGCTTTGGGTGTTTTTATTCTTATTTGTACCCCTAAACGTTTACAATTAATTTAATGGCAACAGAATTACAGTAATGATGAACAAATTCAAATATTTTTCCATTTTATTTTTATATATCCTTTTGATGGACGGAGCGACTATAAATGTTTCTGCCCAGGCTGCTGGAAGTAAAATTTTAGTAACGGCTCAAAACGAATCTCTTGACAAATCGGATATTGATAAAATTATCACTTTTTACGAATGGGCTTTTTCAGCAAAATTCACTAGCGAACAGCGCAATGAATATCAGTCAATCAAATTAAATGAGTTTCGCAAAGACCCAGATGGAACCAGAAAAAGCATTGATAATATAATTTCTAATTATACACAAGCTCGTGCTAAGAATGAAGAGGAACAAAGCCGGATTCGGCAGGCATTTAACGGAGAATTTGTAGGGCAATTGCGAAATTTACCGAATGATGCAGAAGCTAAACTTTTACTGTCTGTTTACGATAGTGCACACGCTGGCGAAACTGCTTCAAATGATGCTGATAATTCATCTGGTAGCATTGGAGAGATTTCGTCGCTGGTTGGAAAATGGGTTTGGACGCATACCGGAAACAGTGCTGTAAGCACGAGTGGCGCATATATCGGATCGAATGGTTCGCGTTTCACTTATCAATTTCTACCGAACGGAACGGTCGAATTTACGGGAATAATGAACGTAATGAACGGCAGCTGCAACCAGCAAATTTTTCAATCTCGAAAAGGAAAAGTCAGTCTGAGCGGCAGTACGATGACAATTAACTGGTCTCCAGCAACTTTCACTCGTGACTTTTCGTGCGACACAGCTAATAACTATACGAAAACTTTGCCTGCCGAAAATGAAACTTATCAGGTGAAATTCAAAACCGATTTAGGTCAGAAACAGCTTTGTCTGATAAGTAAGGACGAAACCTGTTTCAGCCCAACAAATTAGGCAAAATGACAAAGCCAGCTTTATTCATTTACTCAAGTAGCTAGATTGTCAATTTAAAAAAGGCGATCGCGAAATAGCCATGTGGATTCTAATATCAAGTCCCACCTAGATGCTTTCGAGGTAGGGCTTTTGTTTTTATGTCTGGAGTCGATATGCAATCATCTATCAAGCGCGATGGCGTACACGCCCGCCGTAGGCGATCGCAGTGCAGAATTTATCCGATTGTTAAAGCTGGTTCTTTACAGAAGTTAAATAGGGCTGACTCAGTTTTTGATTCATCTTCAAATACAGCAGAAATGTACCATTCACAGGGCGAACCATTCGTATATTCAGCCCAAGCAATTGTTGCTGTTTCACCTGATGGAATCCCTGACTCACCCAAGTTAAATGAAGCCCACTCTTCATCATCGACAGATACCCACAACTCTGTAATTGCCAATTCAGTTTTATTGGTAACGGTAAAGGTGAATTGGTCTGACATAAATAGCCTTGCCTTTTAATGATAAATAAATTGCAGATTGTCAGTCACTGATTATACTGCCACTTGTTTCAAAAGTTGTCATACTAACTGCCAGAATATAGACTTACACATAGTTTCAAGTTTGTTTGACTTAATTTAAATTTCTTAAAGAGTATTAAAAATATTACCGATTCAGATTGAGTCTATCGAGATAGCCAATGCCATGCAACAGCAGATTTAGGTCGCGGTTCTCACAAACTCCGACAATACAGTACATCCCCAGTGTCACAAAATTTTCAGGCAATGTATTTTTTACTGAGCAAAAGGAATTGAGAGCGATCGCTTTAAACATACTACAAACCAGAAATAGCAAAATCTGATCGATTCTGTCTTAATACAGTTTTGTGTAAAAGCGTAGCATTTTTAATGTAGGGGGATGCATTGGCATTGTATTGAGACGCATTGACATTGCAGGGGGATGCATTGGCATTGTATTGAGACGCATTGACATTGCAGGGGGACGCATTGACATTGCAGGGGAATGCATTGGCATTGCAGGGGGACGCATTGACATTGCAAGGTATTGCTAAATTTAATTCGCTACGAATTAATGAAATGCTGTACTTAGTACAGTTCATATTTCATTAACTGACAGGGCAGCGTTCCGTTGTACACTGCAATCCGTTGGGATGATTTGAGTCCAATCGATTGAGACAGTTCCTTGTTGCCACTGAGGACAAATGCAGTCCAGCCTTTGAAGCGTTGTTTGAGTACATCGCCCAAAAGTTTATAGAACGCCCCTAGATCGCTATCTCGCCCCAGCCGTTCGCCATAAGGTGGATTGCAGAATAAAATCCCACTGTCTGCGGGGGCAACAACATCAGCAAGCTCCATTTGAGAAAACCATACATGATTATCAACGCCGCAGTTTTGAGCATTGTTAATCGCTTGCTCGATTATATTTTCATCGCGATCGCTTCCCCAAATAGGCGCAGTCAGGGTATCCAGTTGGCTGTCCTTAGCTTCTTGGAGCAGTTTTTCTAAAAGGGATAAGTCAAAATCCAGCCAAGTTTCAAATCCAAAGCGATCACGAAACAGCCCTGGTGCAATGTTAAGTGCCTTTAAGCTAGCTTCCAGGGGTAAAGTGCCAGACCCACACAGAGGATCGTAGAACATCTGGTCTGGTTGCCAACCCGAAAGTTGAATCAGGGCAGCAGCTAGAGATTCTTTGAGAGGGGCTGCTCCAACCGCAGGACGGTAGCCTCTACGGTGTAAACTATTTCCAGAACTGTCGAGTTTGACGGTACAACTATCGCGTTCAATATGAACATTGATCCGCACATCTGGGTCATGAAGCTCTACATTTGAACGTTCGCCCAGATTTTCTTGCTGCTGGTCAACGATCGCATTTTTGATCTGGAGAGATGTAAAGTGGCTGTGGTTGAGGCGATCGTTTTTGCCCGTGACATTCACTGCCAGCGTCATGTCTGGCGTGAGATAGTTTTGCCAATCGATAGTCTGGATACCGCGATAGAGATCCTTGGCATCAAGGCATGTAAACTCATGGATGTTTACCAAGATTCGGAACGGTAGCCTAGCCCAGAGGTTGACGCGATAAAGTAGGGTGCGATTGCCCTCAAAAGCTACACCGCAAAACCCCGGCTCCACTGAATGAGCACCCAGCTGCTCTAACTCCTGAGCCGCAAGAGTTTCTAATCCACGAGCAACCGTTGCAAAATACTGATTCATCCTCTAATCCAAAGCATTATCTTCATTGCTCACCCTTTGACGCACTTTAGCTTAACTCATATCTTGTGACATTCTCTCTCGTTAAGTCTGCGATTATAACCTTGTGAACAATAAATAAATTTACTTGCTCTAAAAGAAAGTGGTAGAGGGCAAAAAATATATTTTCTTCCTTTTGCCTCCTGCCCTCTGCCTCTCTTCGGTAACTCAACACAACAAGCCCTAGACAAACGAAATCAAGCCTGAGTAAAGACACAGCAAATATTTGATCAAAGAGATTATATTTTCTTGAGTTTAAGTACTATCTTAAATCAATTAACCCTGCTAATATCAAGCTGAAATCCTACTCAGGCACTTTGCCATACAAACCATGAATAAAAATAGTCAGAGGGAAAAACTATGAGTTTAGTATCTGATATTGTTCTGGTACAAGACTTAACATCGTCATCTGATGACAATTTAGTCCAGCTTAAAGCCATACTTCCGGCGACGGTAAATCGCTTAACCAATCCGACGTTAGCAAGTATCTTTGGTGATGACCTGAAATTTGGTATTGGCTCTTTCAAGGATAAGCCACTTCCGCCTTTTGGGGGTTACGCTGACTATGTATATCAAGTAGAAGTCGCTTTGACAAATAATGTCACAACAATTAAAGATAAAATCTTTGACTTTCAAGCTTTTGGTGGCAATGATGGACCAGAATCACAATTATTTGCACTCTTGTTCTCAGCTTTAAATACCGGCAGTCTTGGTTACAGAGTCGGTTCATTTCGTGTTGTTATAGTAGCTACCGATAGTATTTATCACGTTGCTGGCGATCGAGCAGCAGTTAGACCAAGTGATAGTATTGGCAATAATGGAGATGGGATAGCTGATGCTTATGAAGATTATCCAAAGATCGAACAAGTAAAAACTGCGCTAGAAGCAAATAACATTATTCCAATTTTTTTAACTACGAGTAATGTTGCAGCCGATTACGAGACACTAGTTACCCAGCTTGGTCGAGGTGCTGTACTGACTCTTGGTTCTAAAAGTGAGAATCTTGCAGATACCATAAAAGAGGCAGTTGCTCGAGCCAGAAATGCGATCAGTACTGATGTCACTACAACCAATGGAAACGACACCTTTAGTTCAGAGAATTTTTCAACTGGCGATAAGGTTATTTTTGCTGGGGACGGTGATGACAGCATTTCGCTTTCTAGTGTTATTGGTAATCATTACATTGATGGGGGGGCAGGTTCTGACGTCCTCGTTGGTGGAACTGGTGCAGACAAAATCGATGGGGGTAGTGATGATGACAACCTTGTGGGGGGCAACGGTGATGATATTCTTTTTGGCAGTAGCGGAAAAGATATTCTGGTCGGGAACATAGGCAACGATTACCTACAAGGAGATAGTGGAGATGACTTACTAGAAGGAGGCGCTGGTTCAGATATGTTTGCATTTGCAACAGGATCGAAGTTTGATATTGGGGAACTTGGAGTTGATGTTATTAGTGACTTCAATCCTGAGCAAGACAAGATCCAACTATCTAAATCTACCTTTACCGCTCTAAGTAACTCAGTCTTCCCAACTAAATTAAATTCCGCAGACTTTGATACAGTCATAAACGATACTTTAGCTGCAAGTAGTAGTGCGGTGATTGTTTATAATAGCGCAAATGGTAGTCTCTTTTATAACCCTAATGGTTCGGCGGATGATTTTGCTGAAATTAATTCCGGGGGTAAATTTGCACAATTGGGTACTAACTCTTTTCCGGCTCTAACTACCGCTAGTTTTGAGGTAGTTTTTTAAGGAGGCAGTAGGAAGGAAGTAGAAATTCTTTGTGTCTGATTTAAAGTCCTGCATTTTGTAACTCATCTACCTGAAAACTGCTTTAACAAAAAAACAGGAGGCTGTCACCAGGGGCAAATTAAACGGTATAGTTTCAAGATCCCTCAAGTCCTTGCTCATCACTCTGCTTACCTCAATGGATTACTGTCTGCTTAAGCCATCTTAAAAAGTGAGATCCTCCCAGACAAACGAATTGAACTATGATTAATCTATATTTTTATAAAATCAATCATTGTTTGACGATAAGCATTTGGTAAACCTGTATCAAAACACTTGCCTTTAACAACGAATCCGGTCATTTCCTCTTCCTGACGCAATTTTTCAAGACAGGATGTTAACTGAAATTCACCTCGTTCTCGAAAATTTTGGTTAATATGTTCTGCTAAAAAATCAAAAATTTTCGGCGTTAGTAAATATAAGCCAAATATACCTAAAAAATCATTTTCTGACATTCCCTCTACACGTAAATGCTCTTGTGCAAACTCTATAGTCGGTTTTTCATAGAGTTGTGTAACTGACAAAATCGAGTTTAACTCTTGCCAAACTCCTGTTATACACCCAGCTTTATGAATAATTTCTGCTGGCATTGTAGTTAAGCCAACAATGTTTTGATTAACTTGTTCGTAAACATCTAAAATTTGACGCGCACAAGATTTTTCAATATCAGATGCATAAATATGGTCGCCTAACATGAGCAAAAACGGCTCATCTTGCACCCAATCTTTGGCACAAAATACGGCATGACCATAGCCTAGTTGCTCCTCTTGCAACAAAATTGTAATTTTGCTACCTAAATCTTCCAGATATCGACTATATTCTTGATTTTCTGGTGATAGTTTTTGTAAAAGCTCTTTTTTGGGTGGATTTTTCAATAAATCTGTAAATATTTTTTTGTCATCCGGCTGCACCACTATCCCTACTTCTGCAATTCCAGCACTAATTGCCTCTTCAATAATTGCGAGAATCACAGGTTTTGCCTTACCATCTCGATCAATAATCGGGAAAAGTTCTTTTTTCACAACTTTGGTAGCTGGAAACAACCGAGTGCCGAAACCAGCTACCGGAATCACAGCTTTTCTAACTTGATTTTTTTGCATAAGCAGTTCGTCACCCTAATTTCTCAAACAACTCCGCTAATACTACATTAGAAAATAAAAACCCTTGGGGATCAATTAAACGCAACCTTCCCTCTGCAATTTCCACCCAACCTTTCTCAAAATACCCTTGCAAACATCGGCAAATCTTCTCTACGTTTTCTTCCCCAAACGCCTCTACCAACGCCGCCAAACTCAAACCCTCTGCTAAACGCAACCCCAACATTAACGTTTCTAACAATACTTCCTTTGGGGGAGTCAGATCACAATCAATTACACCGCCAGCTTGTACCCACTGGTAATACTCCCTAGTTTTGCGCGGACGAGTGAACCGCTTTCCCTCAACATAACTCGCCGCACCCATACCAAAGCCATAATAAGGGCGGTTTTCCCAATAAACCCGATTATGCCGACACTGATGACCAGGTTGAGCATAATTGGAAATTTCATAATGTTCATAACCTGCACTAGTTAAAACCTGCTGCCCCATCTGGTACATTTTGACTGTGGCTTCATCCGTAGGCATTGGAGTATCGCCAGGTTTGTAGTAACGACCAAAGGCTGTATCTGGTTCGATGGTAAGATCGTAAATGGAAATGTGAGTGGGTGCGATCGCCACCGTTTTTTCTAGGGAATCCTGCCATTGATCCAAAGACTGATGCGGCAATCCAGAAATTAAGTCTAAGCTAAATACGGGAATCTTGACTTGGTGGATTAGTTCCACCGCTGCAAAAATATCTTCAACTGAGTGCGATCGCCCCGCCCTTTGCAATAATTCTGATTGAAAGGCTTGTACACCCAAACTAACCCGGTTCACCCCTGCACTGTGATAGCCTGCTATGTGAGCTAAATCAAAGGTAGCTGGGTCAATTTCCATAGAAATCTCTGCGCCAGACGCAATCCCAAAATGCTTGTGTAGCTGTGTCAGTATCCGTTGTAGCTGCTCTATTGATAGCAGCGAAGGAGTACCACCACCGAAGAAAATTGTCTTTAGAGGTTGACCAAATGCTGGTGTAATGGCAATTTCTTGACATAGCACCTCAACATATTGGGAGATAGTACCAGATGTTTCGCCCCGCAAGCGATCGCCCACAACAGACACCGGGAAATCACAATAAAAACACCGCCGTCTACAAAAGGGAATATGCACATAAGCAGAACTCGCAATTCCAGAAATACTAAATTTTTTACTCATTTTGAGAAAAGTTTTAAGTTAATTCAACTGCGAATTAGAGACAATGAAAATGACGTGAGAATTCAGGAATTAGGAGTCAGGAGTCAGGAGTCAGAAGAATTGTAAAATTAAGCGTGTAATCACTTCTTAATTTTATTAAAATTACTAAGTCTAGGTATGAAAGTCTTTTTAATTCTGACTTCTGGATTCTAACTTTTTACAAAATAAGTAGTTTATTTACAAGTTTTTGTCTTTTTACAACGAAACAATGAAAAATATTAAGATAAAAGCCTTTGGTTATAATAATTGCAGATATTGTCAGCCTAAACCCTTAGTGTAAGGCAATATTGATAAGTTTATCTTACCGATGAAATAAAAAATACTTAAGTTTATCGGTGAACACAGTTGCAGGAAAACAAGACAACCATGCTTGACGCCATTATTATTTTTTCATTCATCCTAGCAGCGTCGGGAATAGGGTTCTACAGCATTGAACTACTACCCAATGGGGCGCTAGATCAGGTAACGAATCTAGAAGCTTTACGCTTAGTTGTTGCCGTCTTTGCCGCTATTATTGGTGGTGCGATCGGGCTGAGTTTCCAGACGACATATCGTCGCCTAGAATCACAAGTCAAAGAAATGCCTCTGGAAGCGATCTTAACTCGTGCCATTGGGTTAGTGATTGGGCTATTACTAGCCAACCTGATGCTAGCCCCATTATTTTTGCTCCCAATCCCGGCGGATTTTGGATTTATTAAGCCATTGGTGGCAGTTGTCGGTAGTATCATCCTCTCCGTCACTGGCATGAATTTGGCAGACACCCACGGACGAGGCTTATTGCGGTTCATTAATCCCAACACCGTCGAATCATTGGTAGTGGAAGGAACATTAAAACCAGCCAATACCAAAGTTTTAGATACTAGCTGTATTATTGATGGTCGCATTGAAGCCTTACTAGAAACAGGGTTTCTAGAAGGGCAAATTCTCGTACCACAGTTTGTCTTGCAAGAACTTCAACAAGTAGCGGATGCTAGCAAAGACCAAAAACGGGTGCGGGGAAGGCGAGGACTAGAAATTCTCAACCGTATTAAGGAAGATTATCCTGATCGCATCCTGATTAATGCAGTTGACTACGAAGATATTCCCACAGTAGATGCGAAGTTAGTACGCTTTGCCCAAGAAATTAGTGGCACACTGCTAACCAACGACTACAACTTGTCTAAAGTCGCCAGTGTTCAAAAAGTACCTGTTTTGAATGTGAATGATTTAGTAAATGCCGTCCGTCCTAGTTATTTACCTGGCGACAACTTGGATTTGAAAATTCTTAAGGAAGGCAAAGAACCTAGTCAAGGTATTGGCTACCTAGATGACGGCACAATGGTAGTTGTTGAAGAAGGTAGCAGTTATGTGGGTGGTGAACTACGAGTAGTAGTCACAAGTGCTTTGCAAACTACAGCAGGAAGAATGATTTTTGCCAAACCCCAAGCTTCAGCATTGGCATGAAACAATGGGATGTTCATTTCGAGTGACACTTGGTAATCGGTGCAGGTTGACTCATTGGTGTCAACTTAAGAAGATAAAGCCCAAATTTGTTGGATGTAAGCGTCAATCTCAAGGGTGACGCTTACGCCTGGTTTTGATTAATCCCAGGAGTTTATGGTGTTCAATGAGGTAGGTAACAACATCAGAAGCTTCGTCACGTAGAACAGCTTGAGAAAAATAGTATAAGCCACGAAAGACTATTTACGTATAAATACGCTCCTTGGGTTGATTTAAAGCGATGCCAAAGGCAAGCTGCAAAGCATCTACGCTATATCAATACATAATTGATTGAGAACAGCATAAAAAATCCGGTGTTGCCAGAATTTGGATTTGTACACCGTTTGTATTGCCTACCCAGATATAAGCTAAACCCAAAAGCCGTTTTGTCAGTAGAAAAGCGTCTTCAACTCGCCAACGCATACGATATAATTCAGACACCTGTTGTGCAAATAACATTTGCGGATCAACTACATTAGTCAGATAGTAATACCAAGTTGCACCTCACAACACAGAAACTAAGCGAACTCGATGCTTACAGGGATGAGAACGGTATTCACCCATCGCGATTATTTCATCGCGATAGAATTGACCATTTAACAAACACTTGTTGACTTTGTAGGCAGTTTTTTCTCGCAGTCGGGTGACAAAAAACTTGTTAGTTGCAGTGAACTCATCAAACCAAGGAAATTTAAAAAATCTCAAATCAAAAATCAAGCCTTTGGGCTGTAACCCAGTCAGCGCACCCTGAAAGCTTCCACCCCTAGAAAGTCCTTATGTTTAGCAGTTGGTTCGTCAATGATTCTGTGGGCTACGGTTGTGAATCGTTTTGAGCCACCAAATTAAATTAAACAGTGGCAAAATTTCTGGGTAGAGGACTGATAGTTTTAAGATTGCAAAATGTAAAGGGAATCATCCAAATCTTGAGGAATATAGGGTCTTAGTAGTAGTCTTGCAGTTTCTATCTCAGGCATGGTATCAGAGTAAGAAGATAAACGCTACTTTAAACAAGCGTGTTTTTTTCCAAACATTAATATAATGCTCTTACTATGAGCATCTACCAATCTCTGAAAAAATCTTATACACCAGATCGTCGGCCTGAAAATGACTGGCGGTTATTTTTGCGTTTGGTGCCTTATGCCCGTCGTAACGGACGGCTACTGGCGCTATCAATGTGCCTACTCCTACCGATCGCACTAGCTAATGCTTTACAACCTTTCTTGATTGGCCAAGTAATCTCCCTAATTCGTAACGAACCAAGCACTTACGAATTTTTCAGGAATCGTCCCTTCTCACAAGGGCTAAATATCCTAGAGGGATTACTGGTAATTGTGATCGCCATCCAACTGCTGTTGACAGGTTTCCAAGGTTATATAGTCCAAAAGCTAGGGCAACAAATCACCGCAGCAATTCGCCAAGACTTATTTCAGCATGTAACATCTTTAGCAGTGCGCTTTTTTGACAGCACACCCGTAGGTAAATTAATTACCAGAATCACCAGTGATGTGGAAGCGTTAGGCGATGTCTTTTCTACTGGGGCAATTGGCATTATATCCGATTTGTTTTTAATGCTGGTGACTTTGGGTTTAATGTTTTCCATCCAGTGGCAACTTTCTTGCTTGCTGTTATTGATGCTGTTACCAACTAGCTGGGTAATTGTTTACATTCAAAAACAGTACCGCAAAGCCAATTACAAAGGGCGAGAAGAACTTTCGATCCTGAATTCACAGCTACAAGAAAATGTGCTTGGTATTAACGTAGTGCAGTTGTTCCGTAGAGAAAAATTTAATGCCGAATTGTTTCGTACTACGAACAACAACTACATTCAACAAATGGATAAAACCATCTTTTATGATTCATTTGTTTCAGCAACCTTAGAATGGATTGGACTGATTGCGATCGCAGGTGTTTTGTGCGTGGGTGGTTGGTTGCTGTTGGGAAAAAGCTTGACTTTCGGGACTTTATCTACATTTGTATTGTATGCCCAGCGATTATTTGACCCTTTAAGGGCTTTTGCGGAAAAATTTACAGTAATTCAAGCTGGTTTCACTGCCATTGAACGCGTAGGCGATGTATTAGATGAACCGATAGAAATTCGCGATCGCGCCAATGTCCGCTTCTCAATATTTGATGCGAAATTTGGCTACATCGACGAAATCCTGGCAAATCTAGAATCGTCAGACCTCACTTCTCCTCCAGAACTGGGAGAGATTCGTTTTGATCGCGTCTGGTTTGCTTACAAAAATGATGATTACGTAATTAAAGACTTAGATTTCACCATTCATCCAGGTGAAAAAATTGCATTAGTTGGCCCCACTGGTGCAGGTAAAACTTCAATTATCCGTCTTTTGTGCCGCCTCTACGAACCTACCCAAGGACGCATTCTTATAGATGGTGTAGACATTCGAGAAGTACCACAAGCAGAACTGCGGCGTTACATGGCAGTAATTTTACAAGAAGGCTTTTTGTTTGCTGGCGATGTTAAAAGCAACATTTCTTTAGGAGATGGCTATACTACTGAACAGATTCAACAAGCAGCAGAGCAAACCAACATTGCCCAGTTTATAGAAGAACTACCCCAAGGTTATGATACTCAACTTCGAGAACGGGGTACAAATATTTCTAGCGGTCAAAAGCAACTTTTAGCCTTTGCGCGGGCTGCGATTCGCAATCCGCAAATTTTGGTACTAGATGAGGCTACCGCTAGTTTGGATGTTGGCACAGAAGCTTTAGTCCAAGAAGCATTAAACCAGCTTTTAATCAGACGTACCGCGATTATTATCGCTCACCGCTTGTCTACGATTCGCAATGTAGACCGGATTTTTGTTCTCAAGCGTGGCGAATTAATCGAACAGGGAAGTCATGAGCAACTACTGCAACAGGGAGGGCTTTATGCCACTCTACATAACTTGCAGATGTTGGGAAGTTAGAGGATAGATAGTCAAAAACTCACATTTTCTCCAAAAATAACTTAATTTTGCGGAATATGTAACAGAGTTTGTGTTGACAATTAAAGAAAAGCCTTGTTGTGACGTAGTTAATGAAACTGGATTTACAGAAGTTTTATCAGGCTTGCAACCCTAGCAAGACTTTGGCTGTAGAAAATGCTGAGGATCGAAAGTACTATATTGATTTTTCCTCAGTGCACGGTGGCAGGATTATTGAGGAGTTGAGGGAGAATATTACATTTTTCTCACCTGAAGGCCCTACCTGCGAATTATTTACAGGTCATATCGGCTGCGGCAAATCTACAGAATTGCTCAGGCTGAAAGCAGAGTTAGAGCAATCAGACTTCCATGTGGTATATTTTGAGTCCAGTCAAGACATGGAAATGGGTAAGCGGCGATGATGGATACCGAGTTTTGGTACACAGTCGGTTCGTCTATGAGTACCGAGACACTCAGGGGTCTTGGTTTGAAATAAATCCGATTTTGGCAGAAGCACCAGGGTTGCAGCTTTAAGTTAAGAGTTAGGAGTGAGGAGTTAAGAGTTAAGAGTTATTATTCTCCTCCTGCTCCCACTCTCCCCATCTATAAGCAAGGTCTAGTCATGAGCGATCCACAGCCACTCGCAATTAACAACGAAAATTCTTTACAAGAATTAGCATGGGCGATCGCTACTTCTCAAGAAGAATTTTCCTTGATTTTGGCACTCTGTAATGGAGCTAGTTTGCGAAGGCGTTTGGTGCAAAGTCTGCAAGCGTCGAGCGATTTGAAAATTTGGGAGATAGTTTTAGATAAGTCGATTAAGACATTTTTCCAGACTATCCAAAATTTACTCGGTTCTGAGCATCCTCAGGCGCTGGTAGTATCTGGTTTAGAATCGGTCAGCAAGCTAGAACAAGTGCTGAGTGGTGCTAATCAAGTCAGGGAGGAGTTTAGAAAAAACTTTCACTTCCCATTAGTGTTGTGGGTAACGGATGACGTGCTACACAAACTCATGCGATTAGCACCAGATTTACATAGCTGGAGTACTATCGTTGAATTTGCGATCGCCACTGATGATTTAATTGATTTTATCCAGCAAACTGCTGATGAGGTCTTTGAAAAAGTTTTAACGGCTGGTGCAGGCAGATATCTCGATAGTACGGCGCTGAATTTACAAGTTGGCTCTCCACGCCGAGTTGAGTTGGAGTCAGCATGGCATGATTTACAAAATCGTCGTTTGAGTTTAAATCCAGAACTGGAAGCGAGTTTAGAATTTATGCTAGGTCGGGCGAATTCTAGTTCACTGGAATTGTCAAGGCAATATTACGAGCGTAGTTTAGCACTTTTTGTCAACGATTCTCCATCACCCCGCTTCCTAGAACGACGCGCCTGTTTACTTTACTCTTTAGGACTTTGGTGGCGTACCTATGCTGTGTTACATCATCCCGAACGCGATCGTGCTATTGGTTTAGCTAAAAATTATTTTCAGGAATGTATTCAGGTATTTGAGCAAGCTAATCGCCAAGATTTGGTAGCAAAATTTATCAACGCTTTAGGTTCTGTACTGCAAGATTTGCAACAGTGGGAAGAGTTGGAGACTGTTGCTAACAAAGCAATTGCGTTGCATCAAACCTATCCTAATCAGTTTAAACTAGCCAGAGCTTATAGCTTTCTGGCTGAGGTGCTAATTGCTAAATTCGCTTGGAATGAGGCAAAGCAAACAGCCGAACAAGCGCTTTCTCTGCTGGATAGCGTGCAAATAGATATATCTGCACCAGTCTCAGAAGAGTTGAAAGCAGATTTAGATTGGGAAAGGTCATATCATCAGGGTTGGTATTTATTTGCGTTAGCGCGATCGCAATCTGCACTCAATCAACCAGAAGCAGCACTGCAAACTTTAGAAACTGCCAAAGCAGAAACCAAAGCTCAATACGATCCAGAACTTTACATTCAGATTTTGGCAGAGTTACGAGCAAACTACTTTAAAAAAGGTGAATATGGAACTGCATTTCATCTTAAACAAGAACAGCGATCGCTTGAACAGCAATATGGTTTCCGTGCTTTCATTGGTGCAGGTAGGTTACAAGCACAACAAACAGTAAATAACCCTGCTTTAGCATCCGTTGAAGAACAAGAAACAGTGGCCACAGAAATCGCTGCTTCTGGAAGACAGCAAGATATTAATCGCCTGATTGAGCGCATGGGTCAACATGACCGCAAACTAACAATTATTCATGGGCAATCAGGTGTTGGTAAAAGTTCAATTTTACAGGCTGGATTAATCCCTGCATTGAAACAGAGATCCATTGGGGTTCGTGATGTTTTGCCTGTTTTACAGCAAGTTTATCCTGATTGGATTATAGAATTAGGCAACCGTTTACGAGATGCTATTTCTGATTTACCGCGCATTCCTTATGAAGGCAGAAGCTATGAATACTCTCCTCCCTTAAGAGAAGACACAGCAGGGGAAAAGTCTATTCTCAACCAATTAGAAAAGCATGATGATTATAACCTGCTGACAGTTTTAATCTTCGATCAGTTTGAAGAATTTTTCTTCATTTATAATGATTCAAGCAATAGACGGAAATTTTACGAATTTTTACATGACTGTCTAGATATACCTTATATAAAGGTTATCTTGTCTTTGCGCGAAGATTATCTGCATTATTTATTAGAATGCAATAATCGGCTGGCAAACTTTGATGTTATTAGTAATAATATTTTAGATAAAGATATTCTTTATCATTTGGATAACTTTTCATTAGAAGATGCTAAATTAATTATTCAAAACTTAACTCAAAAAAGCCAGTCAGTTTTAGAAGCACCATTAATTGATGAATTGGTGAAGGATTTAGCTAGAGACTTAGGCGAAGTACGCCCCATTGAATTGCAAGTAGTAGGAGCGCAATTACAAACAGAAAAAATAACAAAGCTAGAACAGTATCAGCAACATGGCCCTAAAGAAAACTTTGTTGGGCGATTTTTAGAAGAAATCGTCCAAGACTGCGGTTCTGATAATGAACAAATAGCCAAACTAGTTTTATATTTACTCACAGATGAAAAGAATACCCGCCCTTTAAAAACTCGTGCTGATTTGGAATTAGAGTTAGATGTAAAAACAGAAAAACTCGACTTAGTTTTAGAAATATTAGTGAAATCGGGGTTAGTGCTAAGGGTGCCAGCATCACCTGCTGACCGCTATCAACTAGTACATGATTATTTAGTGCCATTTGTGCGCCAGCAACAATCAGCTAGATTAATTGCTGAGTTGGAAAAAGAGAGAGAACAACGAAAGCTAACAGAAGAAAAGCTGAATGAAGTTCTGAAGCAGCAACTACGAGAAACACGTCGCGGATTGCTTTGGAAAGTATCACTAGGAACGATAACTGGAGCATTAACAATATTCTTACCTGTGGTGTTGATAAGTCAGAACAATATCCAACTCTTATCTACAAGTACAGAAGCGAAAGGGCTACTAAAATCGAATCAAGATTTAGAGGCACTGGTCAAAAGTATAAAAGCAGGTAAACGACTGCAACAGTGGTGGTCAGTTGGAGTAAAACCTGAAACTGAAATGCAAGTAAAGACTGCATTACAAGATGCAGTTTATACTATAAAAGAGCGTAACAGCTTAGAAGGACATAGTGATACTGTCACGAGTGTTAGTTTTAGCCCTGACGGTAAGATGATAGCCTCTGGTAGTGCAGATGGCATGGTGATAATTTGGAATCATGATGGTAGAAAAATCAAAGATTTTAAAGCCCATGAAAAGAAAATTACTAGGCTTTGCTTCAGTCCCAACAGTCAAAATATACTTACTGCGAGTGAAGATAAAACTTTTAAACTGTGGAGTATAGAAAATAAAGAAATTACCACCTTCAAAGGACATGAAGACGATATTACTAGTTTTAGCTTTAGCCCCGATGGTCAGAAAGTGATTTCTGGAAGTAAGGACAAAACTTTAAGACTTTGGAATTTGGATGGCCAAGAAACCAAAATTTTCAGAGGACATAAGCAGAGCATTAACAGTGTCAGCTTCAGCCCTGATGGCAAGATAATTGCTTCTGCTAGCGAGGAAGATAAGATGATCAAATTATGGAGTATGGATGGTAAAGCATTCAAAACATTGAATCGTGCAGGTGATAGAGTGAATTTTAGCCCTGATGGTCAAACTATTGTTATACAAAATAGCGGTGATATTATACTAAGGCGTCTTGACGGCTTTTTTCTTAAGTCGTTTGTTTTTCCCTTTCCTGTTAGTAGCGAAAGTCTAGTTTTTAGTCGTGATGGTCAGACTATTTACAGGACTGACTTATCCGGAGAAACTATAAGCGCATCAATTTTAAAAATTGATACTAAAAACATAGTTAACTTTTATTTCACAGGACATAGAAATACAGTCACTAGTGTTAGCTTCAGCCCTGATGGTAAGATGCTCGCTTCTGGAAGCGAAAACAAAATTGTAAAACTCTGGAGTTTGGAAAGCAGAAATTTTCAAACTTTTAATATAACTGATTCGCGTGAAGTGAAAAAAGTGAATAAAGTCGGTTTCAGTCCCAATGGTCAGATAGTTGCCTCTATTAATAATAAAGAAGTAAAACTGTGGCAACGTGATGGCATTCTAAAAACAACCTTGCCAGAAAGTAATTCACAAATAATTTTTAGTACCGATACCCATAAATTAGTTTCTGCCAGTCAGGTTAACACATTGCAACTTTGGCAGCAGAATGGTACTTTTATCAAAAGTTCCCAAGGTCAATTTATTTATGGCAGTTTCAGCCCTGATAACCGAACAATTGCTCTAGTAAGAAATGATAATACTGTAGAACTATCCTCAACTGATGGCAAGCTAATTAAAATTCTTCAAGGTCACAAAGATAAAGTATACCAGATTGGCTTCAGTCCAAATGGAGAAACTCTTGCCACAGCTAGTAAAGATAAAACTATAAAACTCTGGCGACGGGATGGAACACTTGTTACCAGCCTTAATGGTGATATCCAAAATATCGGTTTCAGTCGTAATAGCAAAACGTTGGCCATTTTGGACAGCGATAACACTGTAAAATTTTTGACGAGAGACGGTAAATTAATTAAAAGCCTGAAATCTGATCAAAAAATGTCAGTAAATTTTAGCTCTGATGGTGAGATAATAGCTATTAATAATCTAGCGCAAAATGAGATTGAAAAGACACCAGAATTATGGCGCATGAATGGAACTTTTCTGGCAAAGCTTCAGAATAAGGACAAAAGCCTCTATATTGGAGCCTCAGATTTTACGCCTGATAGTCAAATAATTATTGGTTCCAATGATAATAATAAAATATATTTTTGGAAGCGTGATGGATCTCTTCTCTCAACTTTTGAAAAAAATGTAAGGATTTTTAGTCCTGATTACCAAACTTTGGTTACTGTTGAAGACAAGGACAAGGTAAAGCTTTGGAAGCGTGATGGCATACCAATTAGAACTATTCAAGTAAAAAGTCAAAAGACAAATTTAAGCGATAGTTATTCATCAGATTTCAAGTTCAGCCCAGACGGTCAAATTTTAGTGATCCCAACAAATTTTGGAAGTGTAGAACTGTGGCGGATTGACGGTACTTTCCTCAAAAGTTTCGATTGTCTTTCAGATAAAAATATTGAGCAGTTTGGTGATGATAATTTCTGCAACGACCAACTGCCACTGAGTTTTAGTTCAAATAGTCAAACCCTAGCTATCCGCACTAATAAGAATGAAGTGCAATTCTGGGGAATTAATGGCAATGCTAAGACAAAAATAAAACTGTTAAAGACTATTAAGGGAAAAAGTAATCGGGTTGAAAGCATAGAGCCTATCCCTAATAGCAATAAAATAGCAATTTTTGGGAGTGATGACGTAGTAAAACTCTGGCAGTTTCCTGAACAATCAGGCAAGGAAGCTCAACTATTAAAGACTTTACTAGGGCATAAAAATTGGATAAATAGTTTGAGTATCAGCCCCAAGAGTGGGATGATTGCTTCAGCAAGTGACGACAACACAGTAAAACTTTGGCGGGGTGATGGTACTCTTGTCTACACTTTCACTGGACATAAAAACAAGGTCAACAGTGTCAGTTTTAGCCCAGATGGTAAGCTAATTGCCTCAGCAAGTGATGACAAAACCGTTAAAGTCTGGCAACCAGATGGCAAAGTAATTAAATCTTTTGAAGAGCATGGTAACAAGGTAACAAGTGTGAGTTTCAGCCCCGATGGCAAAACTATTGCCTCTGCCAGTCAAGACAACACCATAAAACTTTGGAGTCTAGATAACAAGAATAGTAAAAGTTCAGCCACTTTAAATGGTGATGAGCCTGTTAGCAAAGTCAGTTTCAGCCCAGATGGTAAGATAATTGCCTCGGCTGGTGTAACAAAAGTTAAACTCTGGAGTATTAATGGTACTTTACTAACAACTTATGAGCGCTTTGGTCGCAGTGATGTCAGTTTTAGCCCAGATGGTAAGAGTATTGCATCTAGTGATTATGATGGTGTTTTGGTTTGGGATTTTGACTTAAATCAACTTCTCAAGCGCGGTTGTGATGAGGCGCATGATTATCTGAAGAATAACCCAAAAGCAGAGAGCGATCGCTATCTCTGTGACGATATCTACAAAAAAAAGTGAAAGCTCAAGGTGTTTGATTTTGAGTAAAATCAAACACCTTTAAAAGACTGTTATTGATAACCTGATTGAAATATCGAGTATTATCTGTTTATGGAGTGCGATCGCTATTCAGGGCGTTGGAGATGGGTTTTTGTACTTCACTCAACCGCTCGGCAAAAAAAACCTACTGTTGGTTAACAGTAGGGCAAGTTTATTAATTGTGTCGTTTTCTCAAGCCTGCTAATTACAGCAGATTTAAAGGAAAGTGAAGTACACAAGCTAAGTCTCAATGCTAGGCATGAAGCCTGTTTTGCTTCTGAATTCTGCTATAAATAAATATTTCAATTGAAAAAATTACTAAATATTACATACAGTTAATAATTGCGAGATAGACCATTTAATCTATCCCTCATACTTTCAAGTAGCCAGATTCTGTTGAATTTTTAGGTATATATAAAACTACAAAAGTAAAGTACAACATTCCAGATTATGCACCCAATATATTAAAAGTAACTTGACGTCAGACATTGCCTTGCTATTGTTCTCAATCTGGAAATGCCTAGTACAGCTTGGCGTAAATCCAGCTAACATCTCAATTAACCAGACAACTTGCTCAAACAACTGGTTAAAGATAAGCAAACTTATGCCATAACGTACTAGATACCCATCTGACCTACCACTTTTGGCGCATCAACCCGCAAACTCATCTGCTCACAACGCACAGTTAACCAAGGCTGACCTAAACCTATTCCAGAAAAAGGACTTTCGGCGGGGATTTCTAACTTAGAACCAATCAAACCCAACACAGACTCAAATTTAGCAGGGAATATCAGTAAATCAGTACCCTTAGCGCTGAAAGTAGAGGCACTTAATCGCTGTCTCCATGCCAAGCTTTGTTGATTATACTTAAGACTACACAACTTCCGGTTTTCCTGATGCACAGTAACATACTTTCCTTGTTCCCAGGTAAACTTAGCTAATTTTTTTGGTAGTCCCCAAATTTCTCGACCACCAGCCACTGAATCAGCATTATCTACATAAATGTGAGAAATCCAAGCGCCGATTTTCCTCTGGTAATTAATCAAAGCTGGGACAATAATTAACTCACTATACTCCAGTACTGAGCCTGACCCATAATTAGAGAGATACACGCTACCGAGGGTTTTACCAGGCCATACAGAAACAATTTCTAACTCTAAGGGAATCAAAGGGCGCACTTGGTCAATATTTAGCAAATGCAGAGTTTGGATAGCATAACCTTGGAGTGTCCAAGGTGCTTGTGGATATGGCATAAGGGATTAACCGGACTTTATATAAATCTTAATTCCTAACTCCTAACTCATTAAAAAAAATCCCCACTCAGGCATTTGTCTGAGTGGGTAATTACAAGGTGGGACAAGATAATCTTCCTAAAAGAAGTAAGGGAATTATTTGCTCTCTGTAAAATCAGCGTCAATCACATCGTCGCCGTTACTAGAACTAGAGGAACTGCTACTATCTTGAGGTTCACCACCAGATGTAGCACCCGCACCGGCACCGGAACTGGTACTAGCACCAGCTTGTTGATAGATGTTGCTACCAACAGCGAATAACGCTTGTTGTAATTCTGGGGTGAGCTTCTTGATTTGCTCATCGTCTTCTTTAGCAACTGCTTCCCGCAGTTCTTTTACCAAACCTTCGACTTTAGTCTTGTCAGCATCGGGAACTTTATCGCCCAATTCTTGTAACTGCTTTTCAGCTTGGTATGCCAAAGAATCAGCTTGGTTCTTGCGTTCAATCTTCTCACGTCGCTCTTTGTCAGATGAAGCATTCTGTTCAGCTTCTCTTACCATCCGGTCAACGTCATTTTTATCCAAAGTAGAAGCACCAGTTATGCTAATGGACTGTTCTTTACCAGTGCCTTTGTCCTTAGCAGTGACATTCAGGATGCCGTTAGCGTCAATGTCGAACACTACTTCAATTTGAGGGACGCCACGTGGTGCAGGAGGAATACCATCGAGGCGGAAGGTTCCCAAGCTCTTGTTATCGTTAGAAAATTCGCGTTCACCTTGAAGGACGTGAATTTCTACGTTGGTTTGTCCATCCACAGCAGTGGAGAAGACTTCCGATTTTTTGGTGGGAATTGTGGTGTTGCGGGGGATAATTTTAGTCATTACGCCGCCCAATGTCTCCACACCCAAAGATAGAGGTGTCACGTCTAACAGCAAGATGCCAGTTACATCACCAGCCAGTACCCCAGCTTGAATAGCTGCACCAATTGCTACGACTTCATCAGGGTTAACGCTTTGATTGGGGTCTTTACCCAATACCTGCTTCACAATCTGTTGGACTGCGGGAATCCGCGTAGAACCACCAACTAATACCACTTCATCAATATCGCCTTTGTTTAACTTAGCATCCCGAAGGGCGTTTTCTACAGGAACACGGCAACGGTCGATTAAGTCAGAGCAAAGTTCTTCAAACTGGGCGCGAGTCAAGGTTGTATCCAGGTGCTTGGGCCCATCCTGGGTTGCAGTGATAAATGGTAGGTTGATTTCTGCTTGGCTGACGCTAGAAAGCTCAATTTTGGCTTTTTCTGCGGCTTCAGTCAGACGTTGTAAAGCTTGCTTGTCTTTCCGTAGGTCAATACCTTCAGCTTTCTTGAATTTCTCAGCTAAGAAGTCAACTATTTTTTTATCGAAGTCATCACCACCAAGGTGGGTATCACCAGATGTGGCTAGTACTTCAAAAACTCCATCTCCTACTTCCAGCACGGATACGTCGAAGGTACCACCACCAAGGTCAAATACGAGGATGGTTTCGTTACTCTTCTTGTCAAATCCATAAGCCAGAGAAGCAGCTGTCGGCTCGTTGATAATCCGCAGAACTTCAATCCCGGCAATTTTACCAGCGTCTTTTGTCGCTTGCCGTTGCGAGTCGTTGAAGTATGCAGGAACAGTAATTACAGCTTGGGTTACAGTTTCACCCAAATATTTGCTGGCGTCTTCAACTAGTTTGCGAAGAACTTTTGCAGAAATTTCTTCAGGAGCAAACGGTTTACCAGCTATCGGACAATCTAATTTGACATTGCCATTGCTGCTGAGAACTTTGTAAGAAACTTCCGTAGCTTCGTTACCCACTTCATCGTAGCGGCGACCGATAAAGCGTTTGACTGAGTAAAACGTATTTTCGGGGTTCATCACCGCCTGGCGTTTGGCGATTTGACCAACCAAGTTGTCGCCATTTTTCGCAAATGCAACTACTGATGGCGTTGTCCGAAAACCTTCAGCATTAGCAATTACTGTGGGTTTACCACCTTCCATCACTGCCACGCAGGAGTTCGTTGTTCCTAAGTCAATTCCAACTACTTTTGCCATTTTAGATGTTGGCTCCGTATAACTACAAATGAATGAATGAGAATATAAAGCACTAAATTTTGAACCAACAGGGTCAAGAAATCAGCCAGTTCAGCATGAATACCTTTAGTTTGGCTTTCCTGGAGTTTTAACTCCAGATTATGCTGATATATATACTGAAGCTTAGTGGTAGCCAGTCCATGAAGGGTGGTTTCCCGAACCTTACTTGGGACGGTTAGACTAACTAAATTGTGTTTTTAGTTGGTTCATGGATTAATTTGTCTTCACTCTGTCTAATGTAGAAGAATTAATACTTTCAGTAATTAGGGTGAACCGTAAAGTCTGAGTGGTGTTTGCCGTCTTTAGAGGCAATAAACTACAGAAGAGTACTAGGGATTGGGGATGGGGCATGGGGGAGCCACTGCGGTGAGGCAGCCCCCGCCGTCTTGGCGATTCCCGTCGATAGCGCAGTGTTAGCGAGTCCTCGAGCGTCTGGGGGACTGCCGAACCCAAAGGGTCTTGGGGTCTCCCCAAGTGGAGCAAGTGGCATCATTGGATATAAATATGACTCAGTACTTAGAAGTTACTTAATCCCAGAAAAAAGAGTTTCCCAGTCAATTACAGGTGGTCTTTGTCCTTGGTTAACTATTTCAAAAATTTTCCTAGAGCTACTTGGCTGAAAAAGGCATTCTACACAAGCGTTTGCGACATCAATCCGGCTGGCGTCACCCGAAAGTGTATCCCTAGTGCCTATGATCACACCGTATTTACCCCCAGTTTTTGCCTTAAGGAGGGTGTTGAGGTCGTATGAGGTATAGGGGCCGTCAATGAGGCGTCCTGGGCGGAGAATGGTGTAGGGTAATCCTGAATTAATAATGGACTCTTCGCCTTTTTGTTTGGCATCCAACACGCCAAAACCATTAAGAATACTAAAAGGAAACTGATTTTTGCGGAGAATTCCACAAGAAGAGACGAAAACGAATCGCTTCAAATTCTGGGGTGCTGCTGCTACTAGATTGCTGACACCTAGAGCATCAATCTTTGCTGGACTATTCTTTGCTTTTGCTTCACTAGATTTGGGATTAAGAAAAATAATTCCCCATTCAATCAAGTTCGGAGATTGGTCAAACTCCCATCGCGCAGAGGGAAAGGCTGTAGTTCCAGTACAATTTATGATGTGGGTAACACCTGGCATTGCAGCTGGCAGTGTAGCTGGCTGGCGGATATCGCCAACGGCAATCTCCACTCTTTGGTTAAACATCTCTTCAGCTTTTGCGGCATTGCGTGTCAAGACACGAACTTTCAAGCCCTTCTCCAGCAACTTGCCTACCACCAGTTGCCCTACTCCACCAGTGGCACCAGCAACTAGTACCAAATCTTCAACCGAAGTTTCAAAAGAAGTCATAAAGTGCCTCTGAGATAGTCTATTGTTAATCTACTAAAAAAATGCGATGTCTACGACAAGCTACGCCTAACCACATCGCCAAAATAGACCGATATTAAAGATTTTGCTAATGGTTGTTGACTCTATAGCTTTCAGGCTAAGAAGTGGGAATTTTAGGAAAAGGGCAAATTCTCTAAAACTGAATTAGCACAGTGGTCAATCTTGCTCAATAAGAGGCCGAAGAAGTTGCTAGACTACTGGGATATTTCGTAAGTCATGAGCTTAAAAACCACAAAATGCGATCGCAAGATCAGATGCTAGCCCATCTGCAAGAGCATGTTCAATCGCTACACAAGCAACGTCAGCGCGATTTGGAGATTGTAGACCGGAATAAAATCATTATGGCAGATGTAGTTACGGAAGATATGGGTACGCGATTAGATCGCGATCGCAATAATGAAGTTGGTAAAACTATTCACGCAATTTGCAATCACTACGCCTATCAATAAAAGTCAGTGCCAATGTTTTCAGCCCCTAAGTGCGTAGGCGTAGCCCGTCGTAGACATCGCAGTTAGAGGGGAATTGCCCCTGAATTGTTCGGTTCTACCACTGTCACCAGTATACAAATAGCTATAACCTCTTAGATAGTAGTGAAATGTCTAACCTAAACGCTGTTAGTCGCTCTTGAATTAAGGGGTGAAAGCCTGTGTACCAATGGATATTGCCAAGCCTGAGCGAAATCTTGGCTGAAAATCAATCAAGTGTGGCAGAATGTTCACCTGCTAAAGCAGAGCAGCAGTGGCGTGTCAGCCTCGCAGCGACAGAACATTTGCTATTAAATACTTTAGCAGACCCTTCAGTTGACACAACCCAAGGATTAGTTTTAGCTGCACCAGCACCCTTGTTTAGTCAACCAAAATTGACTCAAAGTTTACAAACAGTAACTTTTACAGCAAAACCATTTAACCCTTTGGCGCTGATGCCATTTCAGATGCCAGGTACGATATCTGCGGCAGACTATGCCAACGCATCTGTAAATGAAGACATTGCTCCCCATGATTCGGTACTTTCTTTACTACCTGCCGATCCTCTAGGCACAGAACAGTTTTGCTTAGTTTTTACAGATAAATTTAGATTAGTGCTGGTTTTAGCAACCCACAAAAACGGTAAAAAAACCTTTTCATTTTCTTTTGAGCCAGAGATAGTGCAGCAGGCTTGGCGATCGCTAGGGGCACGGGTAATGCTGGCTAATCCAGAAATTTTTGCCCGCTTGGACGCATTAGTAGAACAGTATTCTCCGGTAGCTCCTGACTACCGGATGATGATTCAGTTTAGCCAGTTGTTGCTTCAGGAATTAACAGAACCAGAAGAGACTAAAGACTCTTTACTAGGAACTGGGGAAGAAGCAGAGCAGGGGGGCAGAGGAGCAGGAGAGCAAGGGAGAAGAGTTTTCCCCAATGCCCAATATCCAATACCCAATACTTATCTACGAGACGCTACGCGAACGCTCAGTACAAGTCCCCAATCCCCAAATCCTGATGTAGAATTGCTCCAAGCCTTCGCTCACGAAGTCCGCACACCTTTAACAACTATTCGCACCATGACTCGTCTGCTGTTGAAGCGGCGAGATTTAGATGCTAGCGTGATCAATCGCTTAAAAATTATCGATCACGAGTGTACCGAGCAAATTGACCGCATGGAATTGCTGTTTAAGGCCGCAGAACTAGAAACTACTGCCTCAGCAAAATCGTCAAAAACTCAACTCACGCCGATGTCTTTAGATCAAGTGTTACAACAGAGCATTCCTCGTTGGGAACAAGCAGCGCATCGGCGGAACTTAACTTTAAATGTTGTTTTACCCCAGCAACTACCGACTGTGGTAAGCAATCCCACCATGCTGGATCAGATTCTTACTGGTTTGATGGAAAATTTTACTCGCAGCTTACCCGCTGGCAGCCATATTCAAGTACAAGTTATCCCCGCTGGTGATCAACTGAAGTTACAATTATCGCCGCAATTCCGGTGCAAAGATTCAAATAAAGCCACCATACCTGCAACGCCACCAATTCGCAAAGCTCTAGGTCAACTGCTGATGTTCCAACCAGAAACAGGTACGATTAGTCTGAATATCGCTGCAACCAAGCATTTGTTTCAGGCGATCGGTGGCAAACTGATTGTCCGCCAACGTCCACACTATGGGGAAGTTATGACAATTTTCCTGCCTTTAGAAGTTAGTAATAAACAGAAACCGGCAATCATAAATTAGAGAAAAGTAATGTAGAGACGTAGCACTGCTAGTCTCTACAAGTTTTCAGGTAACGCATAATTGATTTCACCAGATGTTTATTTTAAATGCACTTACCTGACTGGTTTTCACCTTAAGTTAATACCAATGCACAGATGTCAAACATCCTCTTATGGCGTTATTGCAGCCTGATTCTGTCCCAACTATTGTAATTAATCAACAATACTAAAATCACTGGCCACTAAAGTCGGAGTACCCAGTGCAAATGTTGCGAATTGACCTCCTTCGAGAGTAGAACTAAATCCAGATGTTACACCATTTGGGTTATAAAACAGGCTACGAGTCCCCGTACTATAAACAATGTTAGCAGTGCTTGTTTCAGCATCTGCGTTAGTACTGACAGTAGCAAAGATAAAACCAGAAGAACCTAAAACGGTAAAAGTATCTCTCGATAATTCGATTTTGTCCACATTACTTGTAGTACCTGGAAGTCGTCGGAAGTCGTTGATACTATCTATTCCGAGGTCAGCAGCCGTAAATGGTGAACCAGTGTCAAATACAAATGTATCGTTTCCTGCTCCCCCAACTAAAGTGTCGTTACCACTATCTCCTTGGAGAACATCGTTGCCGCCTTGTCCCGATAGAAAATCGTCACCACTACTACCTAGTAGAGTATCATTACCGCTACCTCCGTAGAGGTTATCCGCATTGCTGCCTCCATCAATTTTGTCTTGACCTATTCCACCATAAAGTAAATCGTAACCTGCACCTCCATCAATAAAATGATTGCCTTTAACATCAAAGAGTTCAACAGTGTCATCACCGGCTCCTACAAAAATAACCTGATTACCAGACGTAGTTAAAGTAGAGCTATTAATAGAATCATCACTGTCGGTTCCCTCATAAGTTATTACGCCATTTTCTCTAGCGATCGCAAATTTTATGACATCAGCTACATTCTCACTGTTACTATCAAGAGTTATTACAATACCCCGACCTAAACTGCTAACCAGCTTGTCGTAAGCATCTTTAACATCTATGAAACCGGTACCAGAAGCGAGAGGACTATTGGTAATGAGAAAAACAGGAATAATATCATTTGCGATTAAAGCCGCCTTTACTTGTGAAATATCTGGATAATCTTCATTAGGATCGATCACACCATCTCCGTTATTAGCCACCACAGTGGTAGGAGTCGGACTAGGTTTCCTCAAATCTCCTGCATCGATCACACCATCTCCGTTATTAGCCACCACAGTGGTAGAAGTCGGACTAGCTTTCCTCAAATCTCCTGCAACGTAATATTCCACATCGGTAGGAGTCAGAATAGCTTTCTTCAAATCCCCTGCAACGTGATATTCCGCATCGGTAGCTAGAAAAACTAAACGCTTTGAGCCTACTCTGTAACCGATACTACTATCTAAGGCAACGTGTAAAAGTGCTTCTAATTGTGATTCGGGGCCGTCAGCACCGCCACTAGCAGTAAAGTTACCGACTGCTGTCTTGACTTGTCCTGCATTAGTGGTTAAAGAAATTTCTTTTTGATAAACATAATCACCAGGACTACCTAAAGGTGATACTGGTTTATCCTTGAAAGAGGCAAGACCAAATTCAAGATCAGTACCAAAAATCTGAGTTAAGTAAGGGCTGGTTATTCGGTTTACTACCGCAGGAAGTAAAACCTTCAGTTTGGGTAAGTCATCATAATACGATCCAGTCAAGTCTTGTAGAAAAACGATGTCATTTGTGGGCATACAGTTAGTATCTAAGTAAAGTAAATTTTTCTCCTTAGCCTTAGTATTACAAGTCGTGTGACAAAAAGTCAAGCAATCTGCTTGACATAAGAATGTATTAAAAAACTACCGGATACAGATGTAGCTAAATCAAGTTTTGAGGACATAGCGCTAAAATCGACCCCTGCAAAGCATTCTGCCTCTTTTTTAACGCGCAAGTGCGATCGCTCTTTAGGTGGGAAAATCAATTTATGACGACATCGGGGTAAAATAGACGCAGAGTTAAGAATTAAGAGCGTATTACATTGGTGAAACGACATCCCGAAAAAAGTCGTTTTTTGGCTTTAGAAGAATTAAACGACATCCCCCTCAAAAAAAAGGGACTAAGAAAAAGCTATCAGCACTCGATTAGCGAATTTTTTTAAAAAATCACCAACCCTCACTTTCATTAATAAACCTACCCCAAACTCTTGCTAAGAAGAGGTTTTGAGGTTTTGGATAGGTTTAAAAACCCTATTAAATCCCGTCGTCAGGAATAATTACCCTATTCTTCAAGTTGAAACAAAGTACTTTTCCACGCATCTAACAAATATTTCCACACCCATTGCCAAAGCGGTTTCGTCAAAATCAAACCGGGGATGATGATGGGGATATGCTAAGTCTTTCGTGGGGTTAGCAGAACCTAGAAAGAAATAACAACCAGGAATCTCTTCTAAGAAAAATGACATATCTTCAGCAGCCATAGTTTGGCATTCTGGCACAATACCTAGAGGAGTTTCTACCACTTCTTCTGCTACAGATCGCACTAGTTCTGCTATTTTAATATTATTAATTACTGGTGGATAAAGTGACCAATATTCTAAGTCATAATTTGCACCATGACTCTGACAAATTCCAGCAATAATTTGCTCGACACGCTGGTTAAAAAAGTCTTTCAAACTAGGATTAAAATACCTAACAGTGGCACTCATTCTCGCTGTATCAGCAATCACATTACGTTTGGTTCCAGCGTGAAGTTCTCCCACTGTCACTACTGCTGAATCAATGGGATTAACATTCCGAGCGACAATGGTTTGCAAAGCATTGACGATTTGAGCAGCAACAACAACGGAATCAACAGTTTGATGAGGTAGTGCACCGTGTCCACCTTTGCCCAAAATTGTGCAGTTAAAGCACTCCACAGCTGCCATCAAAGCCCCAGCACGCACACCCACTGTTCCCAAAGGCAAATTATTCCACAAGTGCAAACCAATAATCGCGTCAACATCTGGATTTTTCAGAACTCCAGCTTCAATCATCGGCTTTGCGCCTCCTGGTGATTCTTCCGCTGGTTGAAAGATAATTTTCACAATACCGGAGAAGTCTTGGCGATGCTGCTGGAGATAATAAGCTGTACCTAAAGCGATCGCTGTATGTCCATCATGTCCACAAGCGTGCATCACTCCGTCATGCTGCGATTTGTACGGCACTTCGTTGAGTTCTTGGATTGGCAAAGCATCCATATCCGCGCGAATCGCTAAAACTTGGGGAGTCTTGAGTTTGTTGCCTTTGATAGTGGCAACAATACCAGTGTGGGCAATGCCAGTTTGATGCTCAATTCCCCATTCTTGCAGCTTTTGTGATACAAATTCAGCAGTCAGTTTTTCTTGAAAACCTAACTCTGGTTGTTGATGCAATCGCCGCCGCCACTCTACTAATTGCGGTTGCAATGAGCGGATCGAAAGTCGAATGCGAGATAGATCGACAGAAGAGGGATTGGGAAAGGTGGAAACCATTATGAAGACAAACTAGTTTAAGTACAGTTAACACCAATTTGAAAAAAGAATGCAACACATAACATATAGATAAGACCCCTCCCCAACCCTTCCCAAGGCATCGGGGAAATTACACGTCGGCGTATCATGTCGCAAACATTTTTTGAATTGGTATAACTTAGATTATTTTCCTAGTTTAACGTGACTTGAATGAGTCTTTAGTAACGAGGTACTCAGCACTGAGTGCAGTCAAAGAGCCTCTAGTTAATAGCTGTTAATTTTCTCTCTAGGTCAAATAAAAATCCGTGGATATACTCCTCAGTCCATTCTGCACCATAGAAGCGTTTAAACATCCCTCGCGCTGGGTCTTTTTCAGCCCGATATCGCAGGTATCGCAGTTGAGCTTGCTCAATGGCTACTAAACTTTGGGAATCTGTTATTAGTTCTGCCTGCTCTACAAAATCTAGATAAGCTTTCAAATAGTCTTTGAAAGCAGCAAATACCTGAGTTTCTACTACAGCCGTTTCTTGGGGACGAGTCCACAGAAAAGCGGGAGAGAAAAATGGCTGTGCTTCTTCGGGGAAATTCCCTCCCCAAGACAGATGTTGTTGGTGGGCGTGGAAAATGGACAAAATTGGTTCAGTATATTTTGCCTGATATGCTGGATCGTCCCGAAATAGGGGCTGCATATCCAAAGCAATTAGATGTCCTCCTGGCAATGTCACCAAATCTGCCCCAAAAAAGGGTAAATCGTAGTTGAGGCGCGGAAAAATCACAAAATTCAGCACTTGCAGGGAATTGCCACCCTGGACGTGAGCTGCCCGAATTTGCCGCAATTTTGCAGTTTGAAAGGCATAACTGGTAGTGACAACCTCTTCTTGATTCTTTCCCTTGCCGACAACAGCACTCTTGGACTCAAACCCAGTGGGGATAGGATAGGGCTGTAAATCCAAGCGCGATCGCATATAGGCGATCGCATAATCGAGAAATGGCTGATAGAGTGTCACGTCGCTTTGCTCCGAATTCAAAATTCACGCATTCAGAATTAATAATCCCCAATGATACTTATCTTTTGCTACCACTAACTGCCAGGGGAACAGCATCTTCAAATAAGAATTCATGGAGAAAGCGCTCTGCCCATTCATGACCGAAATAACTGCTAAACAAACCAGATGCTGGATCGCGGTCTGCACTATATTGGTCATAGTCTTTTTGGGCTTTGACAATTCGCTGGATATCTTCAGGGTCTTGCAGCGGTTCGGCATCTGCTAACATTTGCCAATACAAGTTTAAATAATCCTGAAAAGCTTCAAAGACTCGTGTTGCCACTGTTTGAGGATCTGTTTTGGCAAACAATAGGTATTTAGAAAAATACTGGTTGGCATCATAAAACTTCATTTCTAAGTTTTGCGCCAAATCCGGGTATTGATCGTGGAGAGACTTCAGCGGAACTATATATTTTTTTTGATAATCTTCATCCTGAAATAAAGGCTGAAAATCAAGTACAATCAGATTTTTAACTTTCCCAAAAGATAAAAAATCAATCCCTAATAAAGGTAAATCGTAGTGATGACTGGGATAAATTACACTGTTAAAAATTTGAGCGCTTTCCCCAGCATCAATGTAGGTATAGCGAATTTTCCGCAACTCTTGACATCGGTAACACCAACTGCGGATAGTTGCTGGGTTTCTGCCGCGATCGCTAACTTTGAATTCCAAACCAGGGGGAATGACCCTACTTTGTAAATCAAACCGCTGAAATAGCTCTTTTTCTAAAAATTCCAGGAAAGGCTTATACATAGAGCATGATTTATTAACCCTTGCATGAAAATAAGTGATGGCAATCATGCACGTCTCATTTATGAGAAACAAAGCAACATTCCTTAATGGGGCATTGGGGATTGGGCATTGGTTATTAATTATTCTCTCCTTACGTCCCCTGCTCCCCACTCCCTATTCCCTATCTAGCATGATTCCGACCGATCATTTGCTCCAAGACTTCTTGAGAAACACAGCGACGCTCAGAACAATAAGTCATCAAGTTGATTCCGTTCATCATTCGTACTGTACTGACCCTGACACGAAAATCATCCGTAACAAACCAACAACGTTCCTGACCTTGATTGTTGTCATAGTCAGTATCAATCGTCAGCACTCCATCATCAGCAAACCGATATCGGCTCACAACTGGAATGCTCTCAACATAGCCTTGATTGCGAATCAGTTTTCCAGAACGCCTCGTTTCGTCGGGAACATCAACCAAAATCGCAGCATTATCGGTATTCAGTAGCCTGGTATCTAGGTTAGCCTGCCATGCAAAGCTAGCACCGCTTGTTGCTTTACTCGGATCTATACCTTGGGCTTTACAAACTTCTTGGATTTTCGGATCGTCCTTTTCCATAACTTTTATAATCAAATTCGACTCCCCCGACTCATCCGCCGCCGAGTCAAAATGATGAACGGAGCGTTCCGTAAACCATGTACCTTCACTTTTACGGAAGAAGTCGATCATTGTCAAAGGCGGTATTATATGCATCTGTTTGAAACCTCGTTTGATCAAATTTTGGCTTTATTAATACTCAGTGATAAGATGAAGTCCCGATTTAGCTAAAGTGTAGAATAACTCCAAAAGTGATATTTTAATCAGCTGATGACAAATAGTGAAATTCAACTTATTACAAGCGATGCCTACGGCAACGGCTTTGCCGAACGCCCCAGTCCAACTCCAGAAATCTTAATAGCCCTCAAAGCCGGAACCCCTGTGGATTCGATAGATTTGTACCAATTCAATCTAAAGGAAGTCGATTTACGACAAGCTAACTTGAGTAAAGCCAAGCTATTAGGAGCCGACCTCAGTGAGGTGATATTAAGTGATGTCGATTTGAGTGGAGCAGATTTACGAGGCGCAAATCTGCGAGGAGCCGATTTGAGTGGGGCTAATTTACAGGGAGCTTATTTAAACCGTGCTGACCTCCAACAAGCAAATCTAAGTGGCGCAAATTTGCAGGGAGCCAAACTCCAAGTAGCGCGTTATGATTCACAAACGAAATGGCCCGAAGAATATAATTACAAAACTTCTGGAGCGGTAGGGCCGGGTGCTAATCTTAATGGTGCTTTTCTCAATACAGCTTCTTTACGAAATGCAGATTTACAAGATGCTAATCTGCGTGGAGCTTACCTAAGCGGTGCTGACTTAACAGGAGCCAATTTACAAGGTGCTTATTTGAGTGGTGCCGATCTAACAAAAGCTTATCTGACAGGGGCTTGCTTGCGAAATGCTCGATTGACTGGAGCCGATTTACGGGATACAGACTTGCGAGCAACCGATCTCACAGATGCACAGATAGAGAATCTTCTAAGTATCGCTGGGGCAGATTTTACTCTTGCTCAAGGACTCACAGAAACAGCTAAAGCTATGCTTTCCAGCCGTCCACATTCAGAACTCGACGTTTGGAACGCCTATACCCGCACAACAACTCGTGAAAGTTTGAGTACTTGACCGTACCGATTTTAGATTTTAGATTTTATAGCTGTCGCCAAGTCGTTTAGGACATAAACATAATATAAAACTCTGACACCAAGCGACTTTCGACCCTGTTCCCAGTCCCCTGTCCCCTATCCCCTGCTATAGATGCAAGCCGCGCTCCTTGTGAGCGAAATAAATCCAAAATTCGATGTTGCGCTGACAGCGTTGTAAAGGTGCGACCCAAAATCGAAAATTGTTTGATTAGTTGTTCTGTAGTGAGTTTACAACGGCTGCCAGTTCTTTTTCAGGAGTGCTAAAAATGTCGCGTATCCTTCGGAAAAACCGGGCGGATCGGGTAGAAAATATTGTGGAAATTCTTTATACGATCGCCAAGGTTCCGAAGCATTATGCCGCAAATATAAAGCAGATTCTGAAGAACCTGGTAGTCGCCAAGTCATTTGACCAGTTTGTATATCAGTCACAAATGCCTCCTCATCTAAAAAAGTTGCTCTTTTCTTCCAGATTTTGGCAGCTTAACCGGATATTTTAGTCAAATTTAAGGTAAAATCAAATATTTATTATTTAACTATTTATCTGATAAGTTTGCTCACAATAATTGCGTTGCGGACAAACCCAAGCCGCTATTGTGGCAATAGGTCTTCTAAAGCAGCTCCAACAACTCGGTGATTCTCATCCTGTCTGAGTTGGTTGAGGGCTGCTTTCGCTTGTGGATCATCAAATCGCTTGAGGGCATAGCTAACTCGCACGCGCATCCGCCAAGATTGATCATTTACCAACGTTAGTATCTGGGATAATGCCGCAGTATGTTGGCTAGAGTTAGCTAGTAAGCCGAGTCCATCAACAGAGGATTCCTGAACTGTAAAATCTTCATCTTTTAAACCCTGAACGCAGATATCAAATAGTTCTTCAGGGCAATCCATTTCAGCGATCGCAGCCAAAATGCTCCGCCTAACTAACCAGTGGTTATCCTGATAATATGCCAAAACTAGATGAGAAGCTGCTACTCTGCCAAATAGCGATAAAGAATTTGCTGCCTCAGCCCGCACGTTGGGAGTATCATCAAATTTCATAATTTGCATCAAAGCTGCAAAAGATTCCGCTGATTGTTGATTACCCAAACCTCTAGCCACAAAAGAACGCACTAAAAATTCTGAGTCATGAAGTTTACTCGCAAGCAGAGGAACTGCAACTTCTGATTCATAATCATTGAGAGCAGCGATCGCCTTCAAACGATAGTGAAAATCTGGGTTCTTTAGTTCAGCTTGGATTCTATGGATTTCCATAAGTGCATTTGGTACAACTATTCTTTACTTTATTTTACAGATGTAACCAAATGGCGATCGCATTCTAAGAAGATTGAATTTAAGGGCATTGAGTATGGGTTATTCTTCTTATCCTCCCTGTCTCCCTTGTCTCCCTTGTCCCCTGCTTCCCCCCAATGCCCAATCCCCCATGCCCTATCCCCTAAACCAATGACTCAATTAAGCGAAACCGTTAAAGAATTAATCGCCAAAGCTAGAATAGTCAGCTTTGCTGAGTGGGAACAGTCCCATCCAAAAGCAGCGATCGCTATATTTCAAGCTGCGGATGATGCTTTTCGCTACCTGAGTGATGAAGATTTATTGCAGATTATAACCTTGTCACCGGATAATTCAGCCTTGATTCCTGTTGCTGTCTTATTACGCGATCGCGCAGCCGAAATCGTTGATGAATCTAGGGAACAAGTTTTGGCAACTTATCCCGAAATTATCCAGCCGGGAGGTGGTCTTTATCCACCTGAACGTGCCCAAGCTTGCTGGCGAGATTTTTGGCATTTTCTCCGTTGTATTACCTATGGCATAGCAGGTGGCCACACTGAATATACAAATCCCACAGGATTGCACTATATGAATTTGCTCTATCAGGAATTACAAGTTCCATTGGATGCAATGGTTTTAGGGTTAAAAAGCATCAAGGCTGCTAGTTTGAAACGCTGCCAAGCTGATCGCCAGCAAATACTTGCTCCCTATTTTGACCATTTAATCAGTCAATTGGCTACTTTCCAAATTCGATAAGTTAAGTGGGCATGAATAATTAAAGGTTTTGTAGTCATTCAGCCTTGACTAACAGACAATCTTAATTAATTTCACATTGCATAATATAGTTGAATTTATTCTTGCCCACTTACCTTGATAAACTTGAGTGACTCGGCACAATTAATACTCTGGCTCAAGGAAATAGCACAATACCATCACTTGCATCCCAATTGCAAATCAAATACTAAAAAAAAGCTTAATTTTCTCTAAAGTATTATTTAACTTAATAAATTTTAATAAATATGGTTTCGGCATTGTATCACAATATGTAAAGGCAAACGATGCAAAAACTTGAAATCATCACGACTAATAAGGATTTAAAGTCTCAATGTCCCCTACTTCGTCACCATGATGTAAAGTTTTTTAACATTTGCTGAATATTCTTCTCATAAAATTTAGTTGTTAAGTGGGAGATAGTTTGAATGGCTTTTGGACCAGCATCACGATTAGGGGTCGCTCTGTTTGAAGACACCGATCCTATTGATCTGTGGCCAAATCGCTCCAATGAGGATGTTGAAACCGTAATTAGAACTGTCTACAAGCAAGTTCTAGGCAACGCTTATGTAATGGAAAGTGAGCGGCTTTCTGTTGCTGAATCCCAACTAAAACGGGGTGAAATTAGTGTTCGCGGGTTTGTGCGTCAAGTCGGGAAGTCGGAACTTTACCGTTCGCGGTTTTTTGATAGCACTCCTCGCTATCGGGCGATTGAATTAAATTTTAGACATTTCCTTGGTCGTGCGCCATTGGATTTAGAAGAAACGCGTACACACAGCACTATTCTGGATACAAAGGGCTTTGAAGGTGAGATTGATTCTTATCTAGACAGCGACGAATACCAAGAAACTTTTGGGGAAAACATTGTGCCTTATATTCGAGGCTACAAAACCGAAGCTATCGAGAGTTTGGTTCAGTTTACCCACTTATTCCAACTGGTACGTGGTTCCTCTAGCAGCAGCCTCAAAGGTGACTTAGCTGGCAAACAACCAAAATTAAACAGTTTGCTAATTCAAAACACGCCTACTCCTGTGGTTTCACCAGGCAGCAAGGGCGCTACATTCCGCAACCCAACATCTACTCCTCGCACTCGTCAGGGTGTGGGATCTGGTGATGATGGTAAGGTCTACCGGATTGAAGTTACTGGCTACAAGGCAAATGTGGTAAAAAACATTTCCAAATATCGCCGTAGTAACCAAGTCTTTTTCGTACCATATAATAAGCTTTCACAAGAGTATCAGCGGATTCACCAACAGGGCGGTACGATCGCCAGTATTACCCCTGTCAACTAAAGAATAGAAATTGGGGATTTAGAGATTAGGGATTGGGAAATAATTCCGCTATACTCAGTCTCTAGTCTTTTAATCCCCAGTGCTGATCGTTCTAGGATTTACGCAAAACTACACGTGCTTAGAGGCAATACCTTATGGTAAGCCGCTTCTCTACAAGACTCTTTGCATAGCTTGCTTCTTTGTAGGGGTATGGGTTTACATAAATTGCCTTTACCTGAAAATCATTCTTTTCAGCTGTAGTTTGCGTAAATCCCGATCAATCAAAAGTTAGTCAAAGCGATCGCTAATCTAGAGTTTGACTAATTTTGCCGTTAGATGTGATATCCGAAGACATGTAACACACTTTCACAAACTTAAAGTTTTACAAAAGCTAGTCAGTAGCAAAAATAACTGACAACTGATAAGAAATTCTACTTTTACAAGGGGTAGAATACTCGGAAATTTAATTTAATTAGCGTTTTTCAGGAGATACTTCAATGTCACTTTGGGCTATTGATTCACCTACTGTTGAGCTGCGTCCGAACACCAGCGAAAGTGAATTACAAACACTAATTCGGGCCGTTTACAAACAGGTTTTGGGTAATGCTTACTTGTTGTCAAGTGAACGATTAGCCACTGCTGAATCGCAATTGCGCGATCGTATAATCAGCGTCCGCGAATTCGTCAACGCCGTTGCCAAATCAGAACTCTATCAATCCCTGTTTTTCAACTCTTCTTCTCAGTATCGGTTCATTGAACTGAACTTCAAACATTTACTAGGGCGTCCTCCTGCCGATCAAGCAGAGATTTCCGAACACGTCCGCATCTACAACGAACAGGGCTATGATGCTGAGATCGAATCCTATATCGATAGCAACGAATATCAGCAGAATTTTGGGGAGAATATTGTTCCCTATGTTCGCAGCACAAGTTCCCAAATCGGAATTAAGAATGTTACCTTTAACCGTACCTTTAGCTTAGTGAGAGGATTCGCTAGCAGTGATAGCGATCGCAAAGCCAAACTGATCGGTGATATCGGTTCCAATTTACCCACATCTATCAAGGCTCCCGCCGCTGGTTCTAGTGTCAGCAGCACCGACAAACGCTTTTTGATTAAGGTTGTCAAAGGTGCAGGTAATCGCCGTACTCGTCTGGGCAACCTGGAATATGTAGTTAACTACAACCAACTGTCTGGACAAGTGCAAAATATTCATCGGACAGGCGGCAAAATTATCAGTATCACTGAAGTTGCTTAGATTTGTCTAAGTAGGAGGCTGAGGACTGGAGACTGAAGGGAGAATAATAACTCTAAACTCCTAACTCTTGTACAGACGCGATTAATCGCGTCTCTCCCCACTCAGCACTCCCCAATGCTGTTGTGGTCAAGGAGGCTAAGATATAAACTAAGAGAATAACTTTCTTTTTTGCCAAGATATCTCTTGGATTTTAAGCTACTTTTTTAAAATCACTTTTCTAATGGAAATTACTGAATTTTTTGAACTTTCAATTGGACGATGGCGATCGCAGCGTAGCGCTCATCATTTAGCATTCGCCCACTTTGAAGAAGTATTGTCTAACATTGAAATTGAGTCTTTATCTACCAAAGATCCGGCAGTGCTAGCAATTTGTCAATTGTATGACACTGAACCCGCCAGTATTACTCACCCCTTTCGGATGACTTGGGAAGGTGAGTCAGACTGGGACGATAAACCAATCTCTGGCAGTACTGTGCTAGTACCAATTCCGGATGTCGAAAATCCTTCTAGAGGCAAACTCTTGCGGGACAAAGGGTACGCTGAAACAATTCCAGCAGTGGCTAAATATCATCTAAGTGACGATGGTATTTTTACTCTGCTAACAGAGTATGAACTCGCTGCTGCTGAGGAGCGAATTTGGTTTGCTAACCCAAATCTCCGATTTCGGGTAGCGATGATTAAAACCAGTGATGGTAAAGGTGTGACAACAGCTTCTTTTTCTTCAGAGATTCGCTCTTTGTCAAGTTCAATAAATTAGTAATATCAGGTTAAAACATAAAAGGATACAAGCTCCTAAATTTATTTATGGGGGTTGTAATGCGTGAATTTTGAATTTTGAATTCGGAGCGAAGCGACGTGACGATAGCGCCCAGTGAATTTAGCACCAACGCTAGTGATTTGCTCACCTTAGCCTGTTGGATGGCAGGAGATTTTAGCAACTATAAGCAATCTTTTGCAAATCCGCAACTTTACGCCCACATTCACATTTTTTTTCGTCCTTTACCGATTGAATTTTTTTCTGGCATCGGTTTCTATTCTGAACAAGCTTATGACCACGATTTATGGACACCCTATCGTCAGGGAGTACATAGACTAGTCGATTGGGGCGATCGCATTTATATCGAAAATTACAGCTTGAAAGACCAGATGCTTTATGCAGGTGCAGCTCGTGAATTAGATATCCTCAAAACCATCACCCCAGAAAGCATCGAACGGCGTTATAACTGTTCAATGATTTTCCAACGAGAAGGTGAAATGTTTCGAGGTAGTGTAGAACCAGGTAATCAATGTTTGATTAAACGTAATGGATGCCAGACATATCTTGTTAGCGAAGTAGAAATAACCGAGCGTACTTGGATAAGTCTAGATAAGGGTATGGACATTGCAACCCATGAGCAAATATGGGGATCTACTGCTGGCCCATTACAATTTGAAAAACGGGAAAGTTTTGCTGATGAATTACGTGCGGTGAGCACATTATGTTGATTCAGCTTGAATCTATTAAAACCAAAATGTTGCCTCCACTGGCTGAAAAAAAGATGCGCTGCTGGATTCGCAGCCGCCACTTGATTTGTTCGGGTAACTTCTTTATATTCGAGACATTGGAATATACAACGATTGAGAGATTTTCTGAATGCGTCGCTTCTTTAGGAGGAACAGTAATATCCGTTGACCCCATTAATAAAATCTGGATGGGCGATCATCGCCAAGTTATTTTATATCAGGCAAAAGCTAGTTTACATACACCTCATCATAATTTGAAACAATACTGGATAAAATACGGTGGTTTCTACACTAGATTTGATGAGCGTGTTTGAGAGTTACTATCCTGTAGAAATTTTTCTGACAGGCGTTTATACTCCAATTCAATATTAAGTTTTGAATTTTAAATACTCCCCCAGGGGATTGACGGCTAATTGTTAATGTCTAATTGCTAATTTCTGATCGTGATTAGCTGTTAGTTATTAATAGTTAGCCGTCTAAGTTTGTAAGAAAATGTAACTAAAAAACTCACCAAAAGTTGATAAATTAATATCAATAACCAGTAATTAGTAAATCTTAAGTAGGATATGTTATGGCTTTGCTATTTAGTATTGCCACCCTACTATAGAAATTTTATTTTTCCTTGACAAATTACCCACTTCTACCCACACTCACCTAAGTATGCAAACCTTCTTAGACGAAGAAACCAGACGACGCCAATATCAAGCATTTCCCCAAACAGAACCCATCGAACTGTGGACTACTGCTTCAGTTGATGACATTGAAATTGTAATTCGGGCAGTTTATCGGCAGGTGTTGGGTAATGCCTACATCATGGAAAGTGAGCGGCTCATAGTTCCAGAATCCCAACTCAAGCAAGGCATAATCGATGTGCGTGAGTTTGTGCGTCAAGTTGCCAAATCAGAGTTGTATCGCTCTAGGTTTTTTGATAAAGTTTACCGCTACCGTGCAATTGAACTGAACTTTAAACACCTGCTGGGTCGCGCTCCCGATGACTACTCCGAGACGAAACATCACAGCAACATACTAGATGAGAAGGGTTTTGAGGCGGATATTGATTCTTATCTTGATAGCGACGAGTATTTAGATGCCTTTGGGGATAACATAGTGCCGTATTACCGGGGTTACAAAACCCAAAGGGGCAAAAAGATATTGGAATTTACCAATATGCTGCAACTGCTGCGGAGCAATTCTAGCAGTGACAAGAACCTAGCATCGAATAATGAACCTCAGCTAGTGCGATCGCTAATTAACAACACTCCTTATGGTAGACAGAAACTCACGGATATTAGTGCATTGCTGGCTGAAGTATTCAAGCCCAAGCCAGAAACTGCTGCTCCAGTTAATCCATTTATTGCAGCTTCCACAGCAGCTGAGCAAAGTTTGCGGCAAAAAATTCAAGAGCAAGAAAGCCAGATTGCAACTTTGCAACAACAATTAGCAGACTTAAGACCCTTTGCGAGCATAGGGACAACAAAATTTACTAGTAGTTGGGAGTCTTCCAGTTCCCCAACCAGCACTAAGGAATATACATCTTTGCAACAGCAAGCTGATGCCCAAGAAAAACAGATTGCAGCTTTGCAAGAGCAAATTGCTGATGCTCGACGGTCTGCGACAATTGGGGAAGCCCGGTTGAATAAGTGGCGCAGTCGCGTTTTTAATGGCTAATTTCTCTACTGTTTAGTTTTATCGGGTGGGTTAGGCAAGTTTAACTCACCCAGCCCTCTCAATGCCAACAAATAAACTACTTTAGTAAAATTTGAAACTATTTCCCAGGATTGAATATACGGACAATTATTTTGAAAATCCTTGATTTGACTTGAAATCTATATCAATAACCTGACACTCTTGATAATAAGCAGACTCAATTTCAAACCCTACTTATAGGGCTTGTTTCTTATTATATAAGTATTTTATGACATCGTAGGTCTACCGGAGAGAGATGCATAAGCAGGTTTGCATGGGTTAAACCCCGCAGTTTTTAGACTATTAACAAGGGTGTAGGTAAAGCTAGGGTTGCCGCTGCTTTGGCTTGTGTGGGGTCGGCTTTGGTATTTATTTTGCTGGAAGTTCAGTACAAAAAATACAAAATGGGTTATCTTTAGTAGGGGTAGGAATTGCGATTAGTTTAGGTTTTGCCTTTGCTTATTTCTATCAAAATCACTTGTTAATAAGTCAGCGAGAAACTAGAGATAATGGTAAGAAGCTGAGTATTTTAGGTATTAACTTTATATGGTTAAGATTTCCTTGGCTAATAGCTATCATTTTAGTGATCGCTCAACTTACTGGTGCTTTGATTCACAACTGTGAACTGATACCAAAAACAAAATTAGTAGGGGTAGAGTGCGATTACATCTACACAAAACTACCTACCAACAATAACCCCGATCCAGGTCGTAAACCGGAAGTAAACGGTAGGATATTTAAACCAGGTGAGTTGGCTGAGGTATTGATGACTCTATATTCTACATAATCAATTGGACACAAAGGCGATCGCAGCATAAACTAGAAACACTTCAGGCAGAATGGGATCTGTGCAATCAAAAATTATCTAAGTTGCGTCACGTTTTAGTAGCTGAAACTGATGTAGCTAAAAAGTTTCATTTAGAACAGCAAATTTTTGATGAAAAGGCGAAACTGGTATATCTAGATAATGAAATGAAAAAATTGGGCGTTGCTGAATTCAGGTATAAATCATGCGCTCGCCTCAAGGTTGTGGGCGCTACGCGCCCGCAGCGCCACGGAACCGTACCTGGTTGTTGTATTACTAATCGAATAGATAGTTTAAGCATTTCCTCTGACTTAGAGTAACAAAAAGTTTGATGATGTAGCCTAGCCAAATAACTAAAATATGGCAACAGATGTAAGCTGGGAAAGCCTTGCTGCATCTAAATTTACCTGAGTTTGGGATAAGCTGAAACCTTGATTTAGTTGTTAGATTTGACAGTGTGAAACCCTTATTCTTTCGTCCAAGCGATCAAATTTGAGTCCTTAACCCGAACTGACGTTAAATTTCTTAATTACGAATTGCGAATTGCGAATTGCGAATTAGTATAAGACCTCGTTGATGAATTCAAAATCTGAAAAGCTAGAAAGCTACAAACTCACTAAAGATTTCCTGATATTTTCCGAGTAAGCTTGAAACAACAAATAATTAGAAAGTGTCTGAACTATTGTTCTAATAAACTTGCAACTTATGAAAAAAGCTATAATTTATCGATACCGTACTTATGGACTAGTTGGGTTAATATCCTTAACCGCTGTATTAAGTACAGCTACATCTGCTTTAACACAATTGGCAGGCGATTCCCCAATTGGGCAAACTCCTATCCCTACTTCTAACTTAATCTGGCCAACTAAAGGATTTATTTCTCAAGGCTTCCGCAAATATCAACATGAAGGAATTGATATTGCAGGGGCGTCTGGAACTCCTGTTGTTGCTGCGGCATCCGGTACAGTTGTTAAAGCAGGTTGGGATAATTGGGGATTAGGAAATGCCATAACTATTAAACATCTCGATGGCAGCATTACTGTTTATGGCCACAATCGCCGTTTGTTGGTGAGCAAGGGTCAACAGGTCAGTCAAGGTCAAATTATTGCCGAGATGGGATCTACAGGCAATAGTACAGCACCTCATCTGCACTTTGAAGTTCATCCAAATGGTCGAGTAGCAGTTGACCCCCTTCATTTGTTGACATCTGTAACTGCAAGTGTTGGCTCTGGTTCTAAAGTTCAGCAAGTGGATAACCCAAACCGCCCAGTCTTGCCACCCCCAGTAGCAAATCAAGTTTCACCTTCACAGCCAATTCCAATAGGTTTTGCACCTGTAAGTGCTGATACTAAATGCAATGGAGTTACCATCATTGAAGGTGAGACAGCAAGCATTCGTGTAAAAGTCTGTGAAGAAAATGGTCAGTTATTTTATATTGGGCAATTGAAGCAAGACCCAACCAAGCCTATAAAAATAACAGCTTTGAATATTGGTAAAAGCAGATATCGAGCAGATAATGGGAGTTTTTATTATTTAGTCACTCCAGAAAAAGTGGAAGTTTGGCGAAATGGCAGTCAGATTCGTTCTGACAGTTTTTATAGTTTAACGAAATCGCCTTGATATTCTTCCTACTTCATCCAACTCGCCAACCGTTAGTATCTCGGGTGTTAGTGGTGTATCTGAAAGTTGCTCACCGATTTGTTTTAGCCAGTAAATTACAGTTGTATGATCAACACCTTTGTCACCTCAATGGCTCGCAGCCTATACCATTAACGTCGGCTTTTAGGCATGCTTGTTTTACCTGATTTGAGTAGCCTCTTGGTGTGACTATAAACATCAATAAATTGACGACCACACTTAACACATATCTGATTGTGTTTACCTCGCCGCTTTCCGTTTTTTCTTATCTCCGTAGACTCACAGTATGGACACTGCACAGTAGAATACCTCAATTTATCCCTTTATTATGCAACGCCCAAGTTCGCTTGATTAATATATGATTCCCACATCTGTGCTTCCCTTGCTGCCACTGCTTCCCCAGCAACGTCTAATTTACTACCTGGCTACCATGACTGCGGGGGTCATCTTGATTCGCCGTTGGTGCCACTGGGGCTGAAAATTTGGAAACTTTGCCGCTAGCTTGAGCGTAAGGGAGAAAGGAACCAGTAACCAAAGCTTCTAAGTTACTAGCCATAATCGTCCGGGGTTGATCGCCGATCGCTTGAGCGATGGTTTCCCCTTGCTGATTCAAAAATACAAAATGGGGAATCCCATCTACCCGATATCTCAGCATTTCCGGCAGCCACTTGGTATTATCTACATTCAGCATGACAAAATTCATCTTGTCAGCATACTCTGTTTCTAGTTGAGTGATATCTGGTGCCATTTTTTGGCAGACAGTACACCAATCAGCATAAAACTCTACTAGAGATGGTTTGCCATTGCTGACGGCTACTTCTAAGGGTGTGGAAGTTTCGCTTAACTTGGCTAGAGTTGCGGAGGTTGTTTCAGTTCGCAATCCTAAAACGAGGGAAACGCTAAGAGCGATCGCTACCATTACAATTAAGAAGTTTCTCAGACGCTTCCCGAATGTGGATTCAAGTTTTTCGGGAGAATTAACAGGTGAATCAGTACTCATAACAAAATTATAAAAACTTATTAAGCAATTTCTTCTTTAGTTTAGCTGACTCTAGGTACTCTATAATTTCTTCAGCTTTGGAAGCTTGAACTGGGGATTGGGCATGGGGCATGGGCACAAGAGGAAGAGGGGCAAAGGGGCAGACGGGAAAGACTTACTGCAACTTCTCCCCTCCTCCTCTGCTACCCAGTCCCTAATACCCAATCCCAAAGCGCCTATTTACTTCACTTACAAAATTGCTCCAGTTTCCTTCAAATAAACCCGCGTGAATGGTTCATCTTCACCCAAGGTATAATCTTCAATCAATCCTTTGCGACGAATAGAAATATCGTTGCCTTTTCTAATTATCACAGTCGAACCATCGAAAACATCTCGCGCCAAAATCATCTCAGTTTCGGTGGGATTATCCAAAACTACGATATTACTATTCTGGTAAAATACGCCCTGTTCTTCGAGGATTTCTTCAGGGTACTCGGCAATTAGCAAATCAACTTTAGGATGACGCAGTAAAGTTTGGACATTACTGTTGTAATCTTTGCTTAATACTTTTTTCGAGCGATTCACAAAAACGGCATCACGACAAACAGCACCTATTGTCAAGTTAGAATTTTGCAAAAGGATATGGTCAATCGTCATTTGTAGTTCTTCAACTGAAATTTTGTTAAAGGTAATAATTGGTATCTTGGCATCTGTACCCGATTCAAAAAAGGTTTCTAAAATATGAGAAGGCACATCAACACTTTCACCAACAGAAGGTTTAAGATGCATTAAAACGCCTGGTGCAGCATTGATTTCCAAGATGGCAAAGTTACTAGACTTCCAAGATTCTGCAAGACTTTTGGTGATCACATCAATCCCCAGGCAAGTTAGCTGAAAATGTTGGGCAATATCTTGCGCCAAGATAATATTGTCATCATGAACTGTCGAGGTTGCATCAATGCTCATACCTCCGGCTGAAAGATTGGCAACTTTACGCAGGAAAACAGTGCGTCCTTTCTCAATCACACTGTCTAATGATAAGCGCTGTTCCTCTAGGTAGAGTTCCATCGCTTCATCGATCTGAATTTTACTCATCGGCGAAGTTGGCGTGTCTAAACGTGCAGGTTTGCGGTTCTCTTGGCGAATTAACTCTGCAAGCGTTAAATCCCCATCACCCACAACTGATGCAGGACGGCGTTCTGTGGCGGCGACGAATCGACCGTTGACACACAGCATACGAAAATCTGATCCTGTGATGCTTTTCTCAACAATTATTCGGGTTTGCTGATTTTCGGGAATCGCTGCTACTGACCGATTATAAGCAGATACCAGTTCTTTTGAGTCTTGTACATCAGCCGTGACGCCAATTCCTTTGTGACCTACCACTGGCTTAACTGCCACTGGGTAGCCAATTTCTCTTGCTGCTGCCAAGGCTTCTTTCTCGGAAAAAACAATATTACCTTCAGGTACTGGAAAACCCAAGGTTTTTAAAAATGCTTTACAGTCATCTTTGCGGGTAGTGAATTCCGAATCTAGATGGCTATCACAGTTAAATGTTGTTGCTACCCCCCGGACGTGTTTTCTTCCCAAGCCGTATTGCATTAATCCTTCTTCCCACAAATAAAAGGCGGGAATACCTTTCTGGTAGGCTGTTCGCAATAGAGCGTAAACTGTGGGACCACCATAGACAGATGCGCGAAATCTATCTTGCAACCTTACCAGTTGCTCATCAAAGGCAAAGTCTTCGTCTTGGGTAATGGCTTCAAACCAATCCCAAACAAAGTAGACTACCTCTCTAATTGTGCGCTCATGTAGTGATTGGACGCCAATCCGCGTCAGATTTGGATATGGCTTAACGCTCCAGTGGTTAAAGTGTAAATCCATGTCCAGTTTTCCGACTTCGGACACAACTTGGGCAAAGAGATGAGCATAAGATTCGTAGGTTTGATCGCGAAGATTTGGATAACGATCGCCAATGCTGGCAATATAATCTTCAATGGGCAAAGGCTCTCTAGAGTCAATTAGAGTAAAATCAAATACTAGCGCCCCTACATCTAAATAAGGGTTGGGGCCAAGGTAATGCTTGAAATTGAAAATATCGAATACATCTGTTCTTCTAGCATTAATGCGGACTAATTCACTGCTTTTTTGTAGAACCATTGATTACAAACCTTCAGCTAAACACCCTGAAATTCTAATGCTGAGTTGTAGTTACTCAGACTTACTAATTGTAGATTGACTCACGTTAATTGTGGAGAGTGATGGCTTTGCCACTGAGTTAATCAGAACCCACGTTAACTCTATTACTAAGCATTTTTAACTATCTTAAGGCATAATTTAATCCCTATTCTTCTGCCAGGAATCAAGAACAGTCAATTCATCCTCATGAATAATTTAAAGATATAACCTTTGAATGGTGCAACACTTATCCAAAAATTGTATAAATATATATGAGGCATTAAAAAGACAGTATAAAAAAACAGCAAAGTTATGAATAGCACACAAGCTGCTCTAAGAGATGAGATTCGAGAACTTGCTGACGAAGCTTTTCACCGAAAGCTGATCTCTGGACATGGAGATGGGGAAGATATGAATGAGTATCAAATTGTCTACCAAGGCAAACCCAGACATCTCCCATTAGAACAAGCACGTTTTTTCTTAACTAACTTGCTTTACAAAAGTCGGGTTGATTAGGGCTTGCCATCAGATATCTATTGCATTTAGCTAGGGTCAATACTAATTACTCACATCGCTCGATAAATCTCCAATCAACAATTAGCAATATAGCCAACAATGCTTCTAGAAAATACTTCTAGAGGCAATTGAAGTTGTGAATTTTATTTATTAGTTGGGAAATTATCTAATTTTTCAGAAAAGTATTTTGGTCTAATTGCGATGTCTAACGACAAGCCGCTTCTATACGAGACGCTCCGCGGATAATGCGTTTACGCAAATGTTAACCCTACTTTTAGCAAGTAATCTATCAAAGGGATGATTTGATACATTGAATTGTCATGTTTTAGTGATATTTATTAACTTAAATCTAGGGGAGCATCATGGTGGAAAGTAATATCAAAAAACAGTTAGTAATTATTGGGGGAGCTGAAGATAAAGAGGGGGATTCCGTAATTTTGCGGGACTTTGTACGACGCGCTGGGGGTACAAAGGCATACATTGTAATTCTGACAGCAGCCACAGAACTACCAAGAGAAGTGGGAGAAAATTACATCAGAGTGTTTGAGCGCCTGGGAGCCGAAACTGTTCGCATCATTGATACAGAAACCCGTGAAGATGCATCTTCATCTACCGCATTGGAAGCTATTAGTAAAGCAACTGGGGTATTTTTTACAGGGGGAGATCAAGCGCGTATTACCAACATCCTTAAGGACACCGAAATCGATGTGGCGATTCACAAACGGTTCTCCGAAGGTGTAGTGATCGCAGGTACAAGCGCCGGAGCTGCTGTGATGCCAGACGTTATGATTGTGGAAGGCGATTCAGAAACACATCCTCGGATTGAAACTGTCGAAATGGGCCCAGGTATGGGATTTTTACCAGGGGTAGTAATTGACCAGCATTTTTCCCAACGGGGACGCTTGGGACGTTTAATATCAGCTTTGATACTACAGCCTGCTGTCTTGGGATTTGGTATTGACGAAAATACCGCTATGGTAGTGATAGATAACCAAATTGAAGTAATCGGTGCAGGTGCGGTTACGATTGTTGATGAATCAGAAGCTACATATAACAATATGGGCGAAATTTTGAAGGATGAGTCTTTGGCGATTTGTGGAGCAAAACTTCATATTTTGCCACATGGCTTCAAATTTGACCTGAAAACTCGTCAGCCTATCCTAAATAATGGCTCTGTACCAAATGGCTCTGTAGCAGTTGCGTCTAATTAATACTTAACTTTTAGCAAGTGTATTTAAACTGAAAGTTTTATCTAATCGCTGTAATACCCCCTGCCTCAACCTTTTGTAGGCAGGGGATATCAAGCGGTTCAAAACTTGAGTGTAAGCGAAATCAAGTTTGCGTAGTAGCTAAGTTTTTAACAATCTGGTATAGGAAAGAGTGATATTTGGCGTTGCATAATAAAAGGATGAATTGAGGTGTTCTACTGTGCAAAGTATAGAGAAATACCTGTATTTGCCTGAATCATCCTGGATTTATGCAACGCCCGAACTTGTTATGACACCAACTTGTGCAACTAAAACTTGATTTCTTTCCGTTTTGAGTAAAAGAGCTTCTTTGAGCATCTCAGTTAGATTAAATCTGTCCACAGCAATTACCAACAGTGGCAATTGAAGACAGATGAAAATCCAGTGAATAAATCTCCAACTGCATCATCTGGTAGTGATCGCACACAGCTTCTATACGACATAATCGTTCCAGAATCTCTAAATGGCGCATCTGGGTAATCATATTTAGCTCCTGTCTGCGCTCCTGTTGCCAGAATTGCGCTATCTCTATTTTAATAATTAATGGCAACCAGCTACTTACAATCTGCCAAGGGCTTGTGCTGTGTTTGCCTCGTTCATCCCTTAGAGCAGTTGCATCATGCTAAATATGGGTGCGATCGCACCCGTGACTTACTCGTAGTTCCTAAGTCTACGGATATCCCAAGGCAATGAGCGTTGGCTTTGACACAGGATGTGAAAAACAAAGACAGGATACCGCTTCATGTAAGAGATTGCCGCTTGAGACGCTTGTGAGCATACATTAATTCGTCAGACTTGGCGATTAGTTGTTCTAGTGACATATCGCTCTCCGGTGAGTAACGCTCTATCCCGATACTCATCGAAAGTTTATAGCTACGGTTTTGCTGTTGATTAAAGTTGGCGACATTTGCTTGTAGACGCCCTTGGATACTATCAGCGTCCTTAAAGTAGCTATAGATGAAAACAATGAACTCATCACCACCCAAGCGTGCAACAATATCTGAGTTCCGAAAACTTTGCTTAAGTAATCGACCAGCATCAATAATTAAGGCATCTCCCATGTCATGACCAAGGGTGTCGTTAATCTGTTTTAGCCCATCTAAATCAATGAACATAACCCAGCAAAACACTTTCATGCGGTGAGCAATTTTCAACTGCTGTGCAGCCATTAGGAAGAAACCACGTCGGTTATACAAACCTGTTAGTTCATCAGTCAGCAATAACTGTCTTCCTTCGATCTCTGCTTGTTTGCGGTTGCGAACTTCCTGAATGAGTTCCATTTGAGCGATCGCTTGACGACTTAGGCGGCGCAGTGCATCTAACTGCTGATAACTTAGGTGATGAGGAATGGTATCGAGAACACACAACGTCCCAATTGGAAAACCATCAGGTGTAATTAGAGGGACACCAGCATAAAAACGAATTTTGGGATTACCTTTGACTAAGGGATTGTTCTTAAAGCGATCGTCTTTAATGGCGTTAGGAACCACTAATATATCCTCTGGTTGAAGAATGGCATGAGAGCAAAAAGACCAATCTCTAGGTGTTTCGTTACTTTTTAGTCCAACCTTAGATTTAAACCATTGGCGATCGCTATCAACTAAGCTAATTAAAGCAATTGGAGTCTTACAAATGTAGGCAGCAATAGCAGTTAGGTCATCAAATACTTGTTCGGGTAGGGTATCTAGAATATTGTAGTCTGCCAGCGTTTTGAGCCTTTCTGCTTCATTGTCAGGTAGAGGAACAGCTTGGATTTTCACAGATGAGTGTCTAAGCCTTAGCCAGGTAAGTTTGAGATGCTGGAAATTTCGGAACAACCGCAGCATTACCTTTCTAGCAACAAGGCTGCGTGACATAAATATCTGTGCAACGAAAATCAACATTCGGTTGAATATACATAAATATTTTATTACATAATGTTCTTCATAGGTTTGGTTTGCTCTGTTGTTCATGTCACCCCAGCTTTCCCTGTCAAATTCCCTAAGTCTCTAGATACTTACAAGGTCTTTTGCCCAAAACCGACTTGAAAAATATTAATATTAGCTAAAAGTTATCAAAACTTATTATATGTTTAGAGTTCTTCATCATGTATTAATGTTTTTGATACCACTAATTTGTTTATATGTATATAAGTTCCGAGGGTTAGAAACCGATTCGGGGAACTTCTTCTTCACAATTTGCTTGAGCGATCGCTTAACTTTGCAGCACAGTCTTGCTCATCTCTGCACATCTACGCAGAGATGATCTGATGTCCGGTTAAAGACTTATCCATTAAGACCGCAGAGGGTTAGATAGAAGGGGTTTTGAGATTTTTGCATAGATTCGGGAATTATACTAATTAGCTGGATACGATCTGAGATACTAAATCTCTGAACACGGTAAAATAATTTTCTCTATCTGGGCTAATTTCCAGCATTACATTAAGCTCAAACTACTCTTTATACGACTCCAAAATTCCACTGCGAATCATTAGTTGTGGCCAAAACAACACAAAAAATGCCATCCACGTTCCTATAGGGATGGAAACAAGAACTGTTAGCCAGATAGTTTTAAATAGTAACCAGCTACCACCAATCAATGTCACACCTGTGAGAATTATAGACCAGGGTTGACACCACCAAGGTTTGTAGTTCCAAGGACTTATGGGCTTTTGTTCAGACATTAGTTTTATTTAATCAAACTCCAAATATTCTTTTAACAATTATGAATTGTTTTGACAGATTAAGTTTTATCGTACTCTATTTTTCCATAGTCAAGTTTGATAATTCGGTCTGCTAAATGAAAATAGCGATCGTCATGGCTAATCACCAGCACTGTTTTTCCTAGCGATCGCAGTTCTGGGAGAAGTTGAGTGTAGAATATTTTCTTGAATACTGGATCTTGATCGGCTGCCCACTCATCAAATAGATAAATTGGTCGATCTTCCAAGTAAGCTGTGAGTAAAGCTAGCCGTTTTCGTTGTCCTTGGGAAAGAGCAGTTGTAGAAATTTGTCCATTTTCAATTTTCACTTTATGGTCTAGTTGCAGTTGTTGTAAATATTTTCTCGCTTGAGAATCCAAGTTATAATTTTTTAAACCTAAAAGTTCTTCAAATAAATAAAAGTCGGAAAACACCACGGAAAAATGCTGGCGATACCATTCTCGATTATCTTCGCTAATAAACTCGTCATCAAACCAAACTTCGCCGTTTTCTGGGATATAAAGCCCAGTAATTAGTTTAGCTAATGTAGATTTACCGCTACCATTACCGCCGACAATGAAGACTAATTCTTGAGGATAGAGTGTCAAATCGATGGGGCCAAAAATAAAGCTATTGTCTTCTTGCTCTGTGTAGTAAGTATGGGTGACACTTTTAAAATTTAAGCTGTGCCAGTCAGATTTCAGAGCAGGTGGAATAGTTGATATTTCAGTTCGACTAGCTAGAAATAAACCCAGTGACTCAATTTTTTGTAAAGCAATGCTAGCTTTGCTTAACAGAGGAAGTTTACTGATGATGTTATCCATTGGTAACATCAAGTAAGCGAAGGTCAAAATGTAGCCAGAGAGAGTTTCGGGATTGATGGTAAGCAGATTAGGCAGTATAAACAGAACAAAACCGAGGGCAAAAAAGAATATGAGTTGACCCCAACTTGAAGTTATGGCAAAAAGGGTTAGACCGTTAACGTTATGATGACGAAACTCGTTAGCAGTTGATTGCAGCTTTTCTTCTAAAAAATCTTCACGCCGCCTGTAGTTTAGTTTGAGTTCCTTGACTCCTTCGGTAATGGTGCGAAAATGTTTAAATAGATGATCTTCATCTTCACGAGCTAGGGTCAGTAATTGCCTGCCTCTGTTGAGTAGCCACTGACAACTAGCGATCGCTACTACTGTAATCCCACAAACCATCAGCAGTACTAACCAAGAAAGCCAGGTTATATACGTTATACAACCCAGGACGATCGCTAAATTAATAAAAATGAAAGGCATTTGATAAACAGCATTAGCCACCGCCTGAATGTCTTCTGTTAAAGTTGCTAATAATCGAGGATTTCCTAAGCGTTCCAGATGACTCAATTCAGAAGCGAGAATCTGGCGACTCAAATGCATCCGTAATTGTAAGACTGCATTCTGAGAAAGACGAATCAGCATCACTTGAGAAATGATACTGGTAATTAATGCAACTATTGCCAGTCCTGCAAAACCCCAAATTATCGATGTCAGGCGAGAAGCAGTACCGCTACTTGCAGCATGACTAATTAAGGCAATCAAGCTAGCACTACTACCGCCACTCAAAAATCCAGTAGCGATCGCGATCGCTACCATCCCCCATGAAGAACGCAAAAGAAAGTAAATCAAATTCATGACAAATGCCTATACCCAGTTGGATACAACAAAAAATGAAAATCTCTCTTTTTATGTCCCATGCACGATTTCCATAATAGTTGTTTGCCAACCAATTAAATTTGCATTGCTAGGGTAGATTTTATATTTTACCAGTTAAACACCCCTTCTATGACGATGAATCAGGCAGAAGGCAACATTGGACGATTTATAATCTTTAGGATTTTGTTTTGAGCAAAAATACATTTATAATTCCTTCTGCCTTCTGCCTTTCTTTGGTAAGCTAGTTGCAATTACAGCTAATTATGTCAATAAACTGTCAAATTACCTGCTCAGTTTTCCAGGGTGAAATTTGCGATGACTGTAAATTTAAAGTCTTTAGAGAACCAAATTAATCTAGCGGACGATTCTAAAACCGCTGCTGTGACTCAAAAAACCCGCTACGTTCCTTCGCACCATCGACGCATTTTGTGTATTTTTCCTAAATACAGCCGTTCCTTTGGTACTTTTCATCACGCTTACCCACTCATGGGTAATGTCCGGGCTTTTATGCCACCCCAAGGTATTTTAATTGTGGCTGCCTATTTACCTAAAGAATGGGAAGTCCGGTTTATTGATGAGAATGTCAAATCAGCAACGAGAGCTGATTATCAATGGGCTGATGTGGTGATTGTCAGTGGAATGCATATCCAGAAACCCCAGATTAATCAAATTAACGAACTTGCCCATCGAGCCGGAAAAATTACCGTTGTCGGTGGCCCCTCGGTATCTGGGTGTCCAGAATATTATCCTGAATTTGATATTTTAAATTTAGGCGAATTGGGAGATGCTACCGATCGCATGATCGAATATCTAGACCAAAACTCTCAACGTCCCCAACAACAAATTCGCTTTGAAACCAAGGAACGTCTCCCTTTAACAGAGTTTCCCACCCCAGCTTATCATTTGCTGAATATCAATGATTATTTCCTGGCAAATGTCCAGTTTTCTAGTGGTTGCCCTTATCGCTGCGAGTTTTGTGATATTCCCGAACTCTATGGCAACAATCCCCGGATGAAAACACCAGAGCAAGTAGTCGCTGAGTTAGATGCAATGCGACAATCTGGCAATTTGGGGGCAGTGTATTTTGTCGATGATAACTTTGTTGGCGATCGCCGCGCCGCCATGAAGTTGCTTCCTCACCTGATTGACTGGCAAAAACGCAATGGCTACCCTATTCAGTTTGCCTGTGAAGCAACGCTCAACTTAGCTCAAAGTCCAAAATTGCTGCAAATGATGCGCGAAGCCTATTTTTGCACAATCTTTTGCGGAATCGAAACACCAGAACCAAATGCTCTCCATGCGATTTCCAAAGACCAAAATCTGAGTATGCCAATCTTAAAAGCGATTCAGGTTTTAAATAGCTATGGTATGGAAGTAGTATCAGGAATCATCATCGGGTTAGATACAGATACACCAGAAACAGCAGACCGAATTCTCGAATTTATTCGGGCATCGCAAATTCCCATGTTGACAATTAACCTACTTCATGCACTACCGAGAACTCCATTATGGCGGAGATTAGAAGCAGAAGGGCGACTTGTCTTTGATGAAACCCGCGAATCAAATGTTGAGTTTTTGATGCCCTACGAGCAAGTTGTTGAGATGTGGCGGCGGTGCATCACAACTGCTTATGAGCCAGAATTTTTATATCAGCGGTTTGCCTACAACATGGAACACACCTATCCAAACCGGATCGAAGTTCCTAACAGTCCAGCTCGGGTTTCTGGGGCAAATATTCGCAAAGGTTTAACTTATTTAACCAATATTTTGCTGCGGATAGGCGTATTTAGTAACTATCGTCAGACTTTCTGGAAAATGGCCAAGCCAGCACTGAAAGCAGGTGATATTGAAAACTTGGTTCACGTTGGACTTGTCGGACACCATTTAATTAAGTTCGCCCAAGATTGCGCCAAAAATGAAGAATCAGCTTCGTTTTATTCCCAAAAAATCCTTACCAAAGTTCGTAGCTAACTGTTAGAGAAGAGGTAGAAGAAGCAGGGGCAGCGGGAGATGAGGAAGATGGGGGAGCGGTAGGAGAGAAAAACTTATTCCTAGTGTATTGATCTAAATGCAACTTTCTGCATTAGACTTCTTGCAAAAGTTAGTTAGACAGATTCGGTTTTAGGAAGATGAAGCTCGTAGTTGTACAAACCAGCTATTAGATTTAATCTTAAACCAAATCTTTTTTTTTGATTGCGATATCGCTCAGACAAAATTTTAAATATCTTAAGTTTTCAATTGATATGCTCACCTAAAATTAGCACTTTGGCTAACTCCTGATTACTCTTTTTATCTTAATAACTCAACTCACCTCTCCTGAGTTTTTTTGGTATCCAACTACGAACATGAAGCTTATGAATTCCTTTATATCCTTCTAAGCGATCGCTGCTTTGACTAAAAACAAAGTCACCATTCTGCAAGATACTAAAGATACTTGTGGTTGAGCAATCAAAGACTATGGAGACAATTACATCAGCACAATACCATCAACAGCATATAGAAAGCCGCAAGGGTTATGAAGTTGCCTATAATACTAAAGGTTACGATCGCATTGTCAAATATAGCGATCGCTATGTTACAGGCAGTTATCGAGAAGTTGAACTGCGACACGGAGTCCGTCTGCTGCTATATGATGGCACATGGCTCAAAGACTTAAGTGTAGAAACCTTGTTTGACAGTCATCAATGGATTGTAGCCCGGTTTCATCTGGCTGGAAGTAGTAAAATATTGATTTCTGGAAATCAAAATAAATCCTTCAAAGCTGATTATATACACCAACCAGGTAAAAACTATTTATTTTATTTGTCAGATATTAAACAAATTGACGAAGTGACAGTAGGTACAGAACTGACAATTTTAATTCTTTTCAGCTTCGATTTCTTCAGGTCATTTTCTACAGGTTCAGAAGTTCTGCCCGAACCATTAAAAGTACTGCTAGAGTCTGAGACTCTGCCTCTATTTCATCATCAAGTTGGTCACATTACTCAACAAATGAATCTTGCTTTGCAGCAAATTTTGCATTCTCCTCATCAGGGGATGATGAAGCGGATGTATTTAGAAAGCAAAGTCATCGAACTTCTATCGTGGCAATTGACTCAGTTTGTCGAAACTCAACAGGGACAGTATCCATTTACTAGTCTCAAACCTGTTGATGTGGAAAGGGTTTACCAGGCTAAAGAAATTTTAATTCAAAATCACATCCAGCCACCTTCACTGATTGATTTAGCACAGCAAGTCGGGCTGCATCATATGAAGCTAAAACTTGGCTTTCGCGAGATTTTTGGAACAACTGCATTTGGTTGTTTGCGCTCTTACCGTTTAGAGGAAGCAAAGCAGTTTTTACAAGAGGGCACAATGACTGTGGAAGAAGTGGCAAATATGGTTGGTTACTCACATCTAGGTCATTTTAGAAACGCTTTTAAGCGCAAGTTTGGCATTACCCCTGGTGCTTGTCGAGCAGGGAAAAAGATTGTTATGGAATAATGATTTTTTCTTCTATGGAGTAAAAGGGATTGGGATTGGGAATAAGTTTTGTGGCGTGTATTATGCCGTTCTCTTACGCACCCTACCAGATTAGATATGGGAATAAGAGAGTAAAAGTTAATACTACACCATCATCGCGACCAGTTAAAACTTGTCCTTTATGGCCTAATTTTTGTCCTCCATGGCCTAGATTTGTTGTCCTATAAATACGTAAGCTCCTTACAATAGTTGCAAATTTTTTTTAATAAAAATTTAGACTAAATGTGTGAGGAGCAAAATCTTGCAACAACTTTGGCAATTTTTTATTTTTCATCTAGGGATTGGGATTTTTGTCCATCTATTCCTGACTCAAGGAGCTTTGGCTGAGTCTCAACAAAGTCAAGTCATTACTGAAATACCCACAGTCACTAATTCACGACCTCTCTCAACTGATGCCAAAGACTTGTTATCTCAAAATATAGAGAATGATTTAGTGATTAAAATCACTCAAGTCAAGGTGAACACCACAAATAAAGGAATTGACGTAATTTTAGAAACAACTGCATCGGAGAAATTGCAAATAGATGTCAAAAGTCAAGGTAATAACTTTATTGCTGATATTAAAAATGCTCAATTGTTTCTACCATCAGGTAACAAATTTAGCCAACAGCAACCAGCACAAGGAATCACGACTGTAACTGCTACTAACTTTGATGCCAATACTATCAGGCTGACAGTAACGGGTGAAGTGGGTTTGCCAGCTGTAGAGTTGTATGATAGTCCGAGGGAGGGTTTAGTTTTTGCTGTTGCCAGTGCGACTACTTCTGGGCAACTTGGGCAACAACCACCTTTACAACAGCCGGAAGCTCAACAAAAGCCAACAAGCGAAACTCAGCCAGAACAACCATCGGCAGGGAATGATGAACCGATTGAGTTGGTGGTAACGGGAGAGCAAGATGGCTATCGCGTGTCAAATACCTCAGTGGGAACCAAAACCGATACACCCTTGCGGGATACTCCCCAGTCGATTCAGGTAGTTCCCCGGCAGTTGATAGAGGATCAGCGGATAACGAATTTGGGTGAAGCACTAAGAAACGTACCCGGTGCGAGGCAATCAGATAATTCTTCAGCCCGTGGGAATAATGCACTCCCTCAGATTCGAGGTTTTAGTTCGCAAGACAATATCATTACAAATGGGTCGAAAAACACCAACAATATAGATGGTGGTTTTAATTTTGCTAATATCGAGCGGATTGAGGTTCTTAAAGGACCTGCCTCTGTTCTGTACGGTCAAGGTTCGCTGGGTGGTGTTGTCAATCTTGTGACCAAAAAACCTCTGGCAGAACCTTACTATTTCATCGAAACCTCTGCTGGCAGCTACAATTTTTATAGCGGTGCAATAGACCTTTCAGGTCCCCTCAATGACAATAAATCTGTACTGTACCGTCTCAACGTTGCTGCTTTGACTACAAAGAGTTTTGTTGATTTCTACGACGAGCAACAATACATTGTCGCCCCTACTCTTAGCTGGCAAATCAGCGATCGCACCAAACTCACCCTAGCAAGCGAATATAAAGAACGAAGCAAAAATAATGGTAATTTTGGTCTCCCCTTTGAGGGTACTCTATTACCTAGTCCGAATGGCAGACTCCCTCGCAATCTTAATCCGGCCTGGCCAGATTCTAAAAGAACAGAAATAAGTGTATATCAAGCTAGCTACGAACTTGAGCATCGTTTCAGCAAAGACTGGGAGCTACACAGTAGTTTCCTATTTTCTCAGGAGGTAAATGATAGAGCTACAGTTGATATTGGTGAATTTTTACCAGATTTACGGACTGTGGATAGATACTATGCATACAATGTAAACCATAGTGATACCTATAATTTTGACACTTATACAGTTGGCAAATTTCAGACAGGCAGTATTGAGCATCAACTGTTAACTGGCTTTAATTACCAATGGGGATCATCCTCAGACGTTGGTGGTGGTGGTGGACCTTTTGACCAGCTCGATCTGTACAACCCCGTATATAGTGAGCCAGCCAAGCTTGGACTAAATGATACATATGCATATGCCACTTTATCTAAATCAAACTCATATGGCTTTTATATCCAGGATCGACTGACCCTAGCGGAAAATTTAAAACTGGTTTTGGGGGGACGCTACGATATTGCAAATTCAAAAGGAGGGAATATTGGTGAGGACTTGACCGAATCCCCACAACAGGAAGCCTTTAGCCCAAGAGTTGGGATCGTCTATCAACCAATAGAGCCAGTTTCGCTCTACGCTAGCTACAGTCGCTCATTTACCCCACAGGGTGGACAAGATTTTGATGGTAACTTGTTTCAACCTGAACGTGGCACACAGTATGAAGTGGGTGTGAAAGTAGATTTGAATGACAAGCTGTCTGCAACCCTGGCTTTGTATGATTTGACCCGTTCCAATATCCTTACCAGCGATCCCGATGAAGCCCGTCGCAATTTAGGATTTCAAGTTCAAATTGGCGAACAGCGCAGCCGGGGTATTGAATTTGACGTGTCCGGTGAAATTTTACCGGGATGGAACATTATTGCTAACTATGCTTTTACAGATTCAAGAATCACAAAAGACAACGACTATCCTATTGGTGACGAGCTTCGTAACGTACCAAAACATTCTGCTAGCTTATGGACAAAATACGAAATTCAATCTGGTAGTTTGCAAGGATTAAGCTTCGGGGTCGGAGTATTTTATGTTGGTGAAAGACAAGCATTATTGCCTAATGATTCGCAATATATATTACCCAGCTATGTCACCACTGATGCCGCGATTTTTTACAAACGAGACAGGTTCCGTGCCGCACTAAATTTCAAAAACTTGTTTGACTTGTACTATTTTGAGTCTGGGGGTCTACTAGGCGATCCGTTTACTGTGCAAGGTACAATTTCGTGGGAGCTATGATCCTACCTTAGACTTATTATCTCAAAATATAGAGAATAATTTAGTGGTTAAAATCACTCAAGTCAAGGTGAACACCACAAATAAAGGAATTGACATGATTTTAGAAACAACTGCATCCGACAAATTGCAAATAGATATCAAAAGTCAAGGTAATAACTTTATTGCTGATATTAAAAATGCTCAATTGTTTCTGCTATCAGGTAACAAATTTAGCCATACGCACGCAGGTCAATTTCAAAAAACTATTTGATGTGGACTACTTTGACACTGCCTTTAACGACCTGCGTGTTTTTCCGGGTGAGCCGTTCACCGTGCAAGCCACGAAATCGTAGGAGTTCTGATCTTCCCTAGCCCCCTGAAAAGGCTACTGTGTATACACAAGTCTTTTAAGGGCGGTAACAAAACTAAACCAAGGATCGTCCGCCATGAACTCTAAAAAAATCCGCGACCTAGTATTTACCCTACACCGCTACATTGGTTTAGCAGTAGGAATGATTGCAATTATCGTCGGCTTGACTGGTAGTCTATTGATTTTCCACTCAGAAATTAGCAGCTTCGATCAGCAGCACCAAATTGGCACCATTACTCCTCAAGGTGAACAACTGCCAATTGAGGTTGTCCTGAACACTGTGAAAAAGATATATAGCAATCAACCAGATGCAACTCTCCAGGCGATTTACCTGCCCTCGAAGCCAAATGAGCCGATGAATGTTGTCCTGAAAACCAAGGAAAAGGACTGGACAGAAAACTACGTTAACCCATACACAGGAGCGATTCTCGGCAATAACTTAAAGCCAAGTTTTGTGAATAAGTTTTATGAAATCGCCTACCCACTTCACTATGCTCTTTTAGGAGGTGATATTGGCTATAAGTTTGTAGGCATTATTGGTTTACTGATGTCCTTCATGAGCATTACAGGCATTATCCTTTGGCCCGGTTGGCGCAGGTTGATTTCTGGCTTCAAAATTAAGTGGAATGCTCATCCCAAACGGGTTAACTTTGATGTTCATAAAGTTGCTGGCGTTGTGACAGCAGTATTTCTGATATTTGCATTCTTTACAGGATTTTGCTGGAGCTTCGGTGAGTTCATCAACCCGATGATCTATGCTGTGACTTTTTCCAAACAGCAACCGACTCCGGTATCTGTTCCGATTGCTGGTAAGTCTGCGCTCGGACTAAAAGAACAATTAAAAACGGCTATTGCTGCTTTACCGGATGCAGCGCTCAGGAGTATTTATTTTCCAAGTAAACCAGAAGAAGTCTTAACGGTTAGCTTTAAACTTCCCCAAGAAACTGAGGACTATGGTCAAAGCAGTGTTTACCTCGACCAATATAGTGGTAAAGTTTTGCGAGTGGATAGTTCTTTGAAGGTGTCGTTAGGCGATCGCATCATCAATTCCTTTGTCCCTCTGCACTATGGTACTTTCTGGGGACTGCCATCCCGAATTTTCTACGTATTTGTTGGACTTGCACCATTAATTTTGTTGATCACTGGCTTTGTGATGTGGCGATATCGTTATCGGGCAAAACTACCAATAGCGATGCCTACGGCAACCCGTTCGTGTAGCGTCTCCGACAGGAGAAGCAGGAACGCCTAATAGAAATATCACAGTCACGCCGTAATTAACTGATAAATATTATTGGGCGTTGCTGATTCCAAATATGAATTTACTTCACGCAGAGGCGCAGAGTCGCAGAGAGTAAGAGTTGAGAAGAGTTGATTTTTGAATTTCATATTCAAATTCAGCAACGCCAGATTTTATTTACGAATCAGCTCTGAAGAGTCTTACAGAATGAACAGCAAGCGATCGCAATTAGTAAACATCTGTGGCGATTCAAACTGACTTGGAGTTGCAACGCCCGTGCCAATTTGGACTATGACACCCTCAAACAACTATGCGATAATGGCTTGTGCCTACTATTAGTGGGATTTGAATCTGGCAATCAACAGATTTTGGATGGGATTAAGGAAGGCATCAGGCTAAAAGTAGCGTGGAAGTTTATGGAAAATTGTCAAATAACTTTTTTTGCTGCTTCCCAGGCAATTAATCGAGAGTTTCATCCACCTGTTAGTATCCTCAAACCCATTTGTGGGCTTGATAGTAATGCTTATGAAAACCTAGCCTCATTTTGTCAGCAGGACTATCCAAAATATCAAATCATTTTTGCTGTGCGAAATTCTCAAGACCCTTGCATAGAGGTTGTAGAGAAAATCATCCACAATTTTTCAGATTTGGATATTTTGCTGATTGTAAGCGATCGCGTCATCGGTACAAACCTCAAAGTTAGCAATTTGGCCAATACCGCAGCCAAAGCTAAATACGAAATTCTAGTCCTTGCTGATAGTGACATCCGAGTTGGAACAGACTATTTGCAAAGAGTTATCCAGCCGTTGCAAGACGGAAACATGGGTGTAGTTACCTGTATGTATCGATCCTTAACTCAAGGGAAGACAAAAGTTATGAATTATCAATTAAGGTTTTGACTGATAGGGGCGCATAACAGCACCTAGCGCGTGTTGCATCCAAATGAGAACCGCTATATATATATTCCAAGACCACATCAAATTTAAGTTCATCTATGACCACAAAGCCTTGGGATGCTCAACTTGCTTACTGGCTAATTAAACCTCTAAAAGATAGTTGGATAAACCCTAATCATCTTACTACAGTGCGACTTTTGACAGGGTTGGCGGCGGCTGTCGCACTTGCAGTTGGTGATACCATTTGGGTTAACATTGGTGCATGGCTATTTGCTTTATCTAACTTTCTCGATCATACAGACGGTGAATTAGCTCGTTTGAGTGGGAAAAGCAGCAAATGGGGACATCAATATGACCTTGCTAGTGACGCTATCATCCACATTCTTTTATTTGTGTGTATTGGATATGGTCTTAGGGAGGGAAAATTTGGTTGGTGGGCGTTGCTGATGGGGATAGTATCTGGGGTGTCTGTTGCTTGCATCTTTCATTTGCGAAACCAAATGGAACAGCGTTTAGGTAAAGACGCCAGCCGTCAACCAAATTTTGCCGGGTTTGACATTGAAGACGTGCTGTATTTGTTTCCCATAGTTCCCTTACTGAATGGACTAGAACCGTTGCTAATGGCAGCGACAATTGGTGCGCCAACTTTTGCAGTATGGGTAATTTGGCAATTTCGGGCACTCCCGCAGCTTGAATCAAACTAATATAACGGGGCATTGGGTAGAAAGCTAATATAAAATAGGCTTTTCAGCTTTACCCATCCCTCCACTTAAGTTTGGGGGCGTGGTAAAGTTCGGTCTAAAAGATAATTAGTACTAAAGTAAAACAAAGCAATTAAGATGATTGCTGGTAATGTTACCGATAACATATTTCTTGTTTTTTCTGAACCAGATACTTCAATAGCAACAGTTAGCAGAATTGCAGTCATCCCATTCTGATGACCAAACATAACTCTTGCCTTGTTTGCTATTGACTCCTTTATAAACAATAAAGTGACAATAACTTGTCCTAAGAAGAATGTGGAAAACGCCAAAATTCCGCCAGATAACCAATCTAAGCTGAGATTGGTAGACAATAAACCAATAACAATCACACTCAAATAAAAAATAGGAGTAATGATTACTTCTAATTTTTCCGATGCAATCGGTCTTAGGAATATACCTGAAAATGCTGGCAAAACAAATGAATCAGATAAAACACTGTAAATAATAATTATTACTATAAAGATTATTTCTAAATACTTTTTAGTATCTGTATGTATTGTATTTAACCACTTACTCAAGTAATAAACTGTAAGACAGCCAACAATATCAGCAGCAATCCGCACAAAATATTGACTAACACTTAAATTAGTTGAGACTAGCAGTGGTAGAAAAATGTAAAAAGCAAATAGTACAGTAATTGGGTCATCAAAACTAGTCCAAGCCCTCAAGATAGTCTCCGATTTTCTGCTAATTTTGCTGTTATCAAGAGATTTAGCTGCGGCAATTGGATCCATTTGAGCAATCACTGTTGCACATAAGTAAGCGATGGGAGCAATACTAGGTGAAAAAAGAGCTAAAAGAAAACCAGGTAGGATGATTTTTATTGGGACTCCGAAAACTAAAACCCTACCAATTAATCCGAGATTACTTTTAAATAAAGTTTTATCAATAGCTAAAACATTGATGTATAAGCTCAGTGCGATCGCAGTATTCATCATTTCTTCAAGATAGGGAATGTTTCTGACATTGATGCCAAACCAAACTGCAAACCAATGAGATGCAAATCCCAATCCGAGTGACAGAATACCTAATTTCAGCATTTTTGAAACACTAGTATAAATAACAAGCATATCATTATTTTTACAAGTATTTCTATAACCCTGATTTAAAGGTTGAGTTAGGTCGAGGGAGAGTATTATCTCTCTTGACTTAACTCAATACTTGGTAGCGTAAGTATGACGAAATGGAGATTTTGACCAATGGATCAAAGCAATACAAAGGCAGCAAAACTTGCATCTCACGGCGTTTGTGGAAAATACTGCAAGGAAGATGAGTGATATCCTAAGTCCGTACACTGTGGCTCATGCTATACGTTGCAAAATTTCAGGAAGCGAAAGATTTTTTTTAAAGTTCTACAATTACTAGAGTGAATGGTATGTTTATTTTTGCAATCCTCTATTAGTATCAAATTATCAATGGAGCTTCAAACTGAAATTGATAAAGCTATAGCAGCTGTTGATTACCAGAAACTTCAAGCTGAGTTTCAAGCTCAAAATGAATTTTTGGTAGTGGAGAACTTTGTACCTAACTCCATCATCGAGCAGTTCTTGGCGCTGTTGCCGTCTTTGGAACCTGCTATCAACCGTAACTATATTCCAAATCATAAAAAGGGTGGTAGTATCAGCCGCTATAGCTTAGATAACTTTGCTCCAATTTTTGGAGAGTTTTATCAACTCAGTGCCTTTTTTGACTTCCTCAACCAAATTACGGCAGAAAAACTCCTTCCCTGTCCTGATACTGATCCCCATACTTACGCGCTGTACTATTATACTGAGCCTGGAGATCATATCCAGTATCATTACGATACTTCTTACTATCACGGTAAACGCTATACAGTGTTGCTTGGTTTGGTTGATAATTCATCCAGTAAGTTAGAATATCAACTCTACAAAGATATTCCAGAACGGGAAACGCAAACGCGATCGCTCTCTATAACCCCTGGTACTCTAGTCTTATTTAATGGTGACAAACTTTACCACAGAGTTACTCCTTTGGGTGAAAATGAACAGCGCATTGTCTTGACTTTAGAGTATGTCACTGACACCGGCATGGGTATGCTAAAACGTTTTGTCTCGAATATGAAAGATGCGATCGCCTATTTTGGTTTTCGCCAAGTGTTTCGCTCTTAGCACCACCATCTTACATCCCTCCTACCTTCAGCCCTCTACCCCCAAGATGAAGTTAAAAGTCAAAAGTTAAAGGGCAAACATAGAACTGATGAAGTCTTAATTCTTTTCTTTTTACTTTTAGCTTTTGACTTACTAGCTCCTGCCTCCTGCCTCCTGCCTCCTCCATGTTAAGAATTAATTAACAAATATTGTCTTGGGCAAAAAACAGTCATTATTAAATACTGGGAAAAGTTCCAGATTTCCTGGTGTCTAAGCTACTGTTGGTGACTTGACGATGAAGGCAATTATCTTAGCTGCTGGCGTTGGACGACGCTTAGGTAAAGACGGGCAAATCCAACCCAAATGCTTACTGAAATTTAACGGCAAATCTTTATTAGAGCGCCATTTGAACAATCTCCATCATTACAAAATTGATGAAGTAGTGATTGCTGTGGGTTATCAAGCACAAAGAATTCAGGATGAAATCAAAGCATTAAGAGCCGAAAATTGGGTCAGTACAATTTATAATCCTGACTACACCAAAGGCAGCACAATCAGCCTCTGGACTGTACGTCAGCATTTAGTTGCTGGCGATGACATATTATTAATGGATGCAGATGTGTTGTGCGATCACCGCATCATTGAACGACTGGTAAAGACAAATATCCCCAACAGCTTTTTACTCGATCGGGATTTTGAACCGGGAGATGAACCCGTGAAGCTTTGTGTTAGAAATAATTATCTAGTGGAGTTTCGCAAACAAGTAGCTCCTGGTTTAGCTTATGATTTTGCGGGTGAGTCAGTAGGATTCTTTCGTTTTGGAAGTGCTGTTGCTCATCATCTTGCTACTCGCACAGAACAGTATGTTGCAGACAGACGCGATCATGAACCTTATGAAGAAGCCATTCGGGATCTGCTCTTAAAAACTCCAGAAACATTTGGCTACGAAGACATCACTGGCTTACCTTGGATCGAAATCGATTTTCCCCAGGATATTCAACGTGCCCAAAATGATATTTTACCTCAGATAGAAGTCGCAGAAAATGTCTGAAAATATCTTCATTTATAGCAGTTTTGGTTTGGATGCATTACAATTTGACCTCTTTCCTAAAAGGCTACAGTGTACACACATCTTGGTAATGAAGCCCAAACCCTGGATTTACCCCCCTTGCCAAGGGGGAGTTAGAGGGGGTCAGAAGGACTTGTGTGTACATCGTAGCTCCTCTTAGGAGAGGGTTAGGGTGAGGTCTGTATTCCATGCAATTGAAAATCGCTAGCCATATTATATAGGTTGAGAAAAGCAGAATAAATGCATCAAATATTTGCACCCATTGATACCGCTGCAAAATTAAATAAAAGTGCCCAATTACGGTTATTACTAGAATCGCCTCAACTCGACTTCATCATGGAAGCTCACAATGGGATTAGCGCCCGGATTGTGGAAGAGGCTGGATTTAAAGGAATTTGGGCGAGTGGATTAGCCCTTTCGGCTCAATATGGCGTTCGGGATAATAATGAAGCCAGTTGGACTCAAGTTGTGGAAATGCTGGAGTTCATGTCTGATGTTACCAGCATCCCGATTTTGTTAGACGGGGATACTGGTTATGGCAACTTTAATAATATGCGCCGCCTGGTCAAAAAGTTAGAACAGCGAGGTATTGCTGGAGTCTGTATTGAAGATAAGCTTTTTCCCAAAACCAATAGTTTCATCAACGGTAGTCGCCAAGCCTTGGCTGATATTGATGAATTCTGCGGCAAAATTAAGGCAGGTAAAGATAGTCAGACAGACCCAGATTTTTGCATTGTCGCCCGACTCGAAGCTTTGATAGCCGGGTGGGATCTCTCTGAAGCAATGCGCCGAGCTGAAGCTTACCACGCTGCCGGAGCAAACGCCATTCTGATTCACAGTAAATCATCGCGTCCTGACCAAGTGCTAGCCTTTGCTAAAGAATGGGCGGGTCGTTCTCCGTTAGTGATTATACCGACCAAATATTACAGCACGCCTACTGATGTTTTTCGCAAAGCTGAAGTTAATTTGGTCATCTGGGCAAACCATCTGATTCGAGCTGCTGTTGCTAGTATGCAAGCCATCGCCCGTGAAGTGAAAGCCAGCGAAACTTTAATCAACATTGAAGATGATATTGCTCCTGTAAAAGAAATTTTCCGGCTACAGGGTGCGGATGAACTCCAAGAAGCTGAAAAACGCTACTTTAACAACGGACGACAAAATACCCAAGCGATCGTTCTGGCTGCTAGCAGAGGTCAAGAATTAGCAGGATTGACGCAAGATAAACCAAAAGTAATGTTACCCCTTGGAGGTAAACCTCTACTCAGGTTGTTGGTGGACAAATTCAAGAAACTTGCCATCAATGATATTACCGTTGTCGCCGGTTACAAAGCAGAAACTATCAATGTTGCGGGGACTAAAGTTATCCGCAACCCAGATTATGAAACAACGGGAGAATTAGTATCCTTAGCCGTAGCTCAAACTAGTTTTGGCGATGAGATGCTGGTACTTTATGGGGATTTACTATTTAGAAGCTATATCCTACGAGATTTATTAGAATGTCCCGGAGAAATTGTGGCTGTAGTTGATTCTGTGGTCAACAGCAAGTCTGTTAGTGGTTCACCTGACTACGCTTATTGCTCAATTCCAGACGATCTTTCTCTGTTTGGACAAGATGTTAACCTGTTGAACGTTTCTAAAACAACACAAACACAATTCGGAAAGTCTAGCGGACGCTGGATTGGGATGTTGCGCTTACGAAGTCAAGGTAGAGAGTGGGTGAGTGAAGCACTCAATGAGTTGCAAAAACGGCCGGAATTCAATAGTCTGGGTTTGCCAGAATTATGCAATTATTTAATCGAGCAAGGCAAACCGATCAAGGTGCTTTATATTCGTGGTAACTGGTTAGATGTTAATTCTTTGGATGATCTTGACCTTGCTTTTCAATTAAAACAATAGGAGTGGGGTATTAGGCATTGGGCATAAGGAATTGTGAGATTAAAGTTTTGAGTTCAGAGGTCGAAGGTTTGCGTTCAGAAGTCGAAGGTTTGAGTTCAGAAGTTAAAGTTTTGAGTTCAAAAGTCAAAGTTCCAAGTTCAGAAGTCGAAGGTTTGAGTTCAGAAGTCGAAGTTCCGAGTTCAGAAGTCGAAGTAATAATATTTCCTCTCAACTTTCCAGTCCCCAATTCCCCTTCCTCACTCCCTACTCCCTACTCCCCATCTCTTAATATGATCCAGGCAGAAGAATTTGTAGAAGCTGCGCGTAATCTTGGCTTTGGGTGGTACACTGGCGTACCCTGTTCTTTTCTCACGCCTTTTATTAACTACGTCATCAATGACGTTCAACTTAAATATATCTCCGCAGCCAATGAGGGAGATGCTGTAGCGATCGCCGCCGGAGCCGCAATTGCTGGTAAACCAGCCGTGGTGATGATGCAAAACTCTGGTTTGGGTAATGCAGTTAACCCGCTAACCTCCCTCACTTACATCTTTCGGATTCCACTGCTGCTGATTTGTACCTTGCGAGGCGATCGCTTGTTGCAAGATGAACCGCAACATCAATTAATGGGGCAAATCACAGATAAGTTGCTGCAAACAATGACTATACCTTGGGAATTTTTTCCCACAGAGGCAGCAGAAATAGAACCCGTTCTACAAAGAGCCACAGCCTATATGCAACAAAAACGCTGTCCTTATGCTTTAATTATGCGTAAAGGAGCGATTGCCCCCCATGCACTCACCCGTTCTTCTATCCCCGAACGAAAAAATAGTGTTAGCGCTCATATTCAGCAAAGCTTTTTTCGGGATCACAAAGAACAACGCATTTCTCGCAGCGAAGCATTGGCTCGGATTGTGGAACTCATCGATCCAGAAAACACTGTAGTAATTGCCACCACCGGATACACGGGACGCGAACTCTTCGCTAGTAAAGACAGCGCCAATCATCTTTACATGGTCGGCTCGATGGGCTGTGCTTCCTCAATGGCATTGGGACTATCTTTAGCACGTCCAGACCTGAAGGTAGTAGTAATTGATGGGGATGGAGCAGCTTTGATGCGAATGGGTAATTTTGCTACCATCGGCACTTATGGCGGTGCTAACTTAACCCATATTCTTTTAGATAATGAAGTCCACGATTCCACAGGTGCACAAGCCACCGTTTCTGCGGGTATCTCCTTTGCTAAAATTGCCGAAGCGTGCGGTTATGGCGTCACATTAGCCGGAGATGACCCAGCGATTTTAGATGCCTTATTTACCGCAGATAGCGATACTAGACCTAAATTCGCTCATTTAAAAATCCGTCCCGGAACTTTAGAAAAGCTACCCAGACCCAACCTCACCCCGGAAGAAGTTTTACAACGCTTCATGAAACATATTGGTTCTGACCTTATAATTCCTAATTCGTAATTAATAAATTCAAAGTACAAACTCTTAATTTATTAATGCCCAATGCCCTATGCCCTATGCCCTATGCCCAATAACAAAATAATTTTACTAAATCCCGGCCCCGTTAATTTGAGCGATCGCGTCAGAAAAGCCCTGTTGCGTCCCGATTTGTGTCACCGTGAGGTGGAATTTTCCCAACTTCAAAACAGAATCCGCGAACAATTACTTCAAGTTTATGGTCTTGAAAGCGATCGCTGGGCAGCAGTTCTCCTCACGGGTTCTGGAACCGCAGCAATGGAAGCGATGATTAGCAGTCTAGTACCCACAGACGGGAAATTACTAGTAATTGAAAACGGTGTATATGGCGAACGACTATCTAAAATCGCCAAAATCCACGGTATTAATTACATTACACTTTCCCATCCTTGGGATGCCGAAATCGATATCAACGGTTTAGTCAAACTCCTGGATGAAAACACCGATATCACCCACCTTGCTGTCGTCCATCACGAAACTACTACTGGTCGCTTAAATAATTTGGCGGAACTTGCGCCAATTTGCCAAGAACGCGGCATCAAACTATTAGTAGATGCAGTCAGCAGCTTTGGTGCTGAGAAATTAAATTTTGCAGATTGGGGAATCACCGCTTGCGCTGCGACAGCGAATAAATGTCTGCATGGTGTCCCCGGAACGTCCTTTGTTATCCTGCAACGGGATGCACTGCCCTCAGTAGACACAATTCCCCGCACCTTATATTTAGATTTAGCAACCTATTGCCAGCAACAAGACCGAGGCGGCACACCTTTTACGCAATCAGTACAGACATTTTATGCTTTAACAGAAGCTTTGCAAGAAATGGCAGAAGCAGGAGGTTGGCGTACCAGACACAGCCATTACAACCAACTTGCCAGCTTAGTCAAAGACGGATTAGCCTCAATCGGAATTAAACCCCTACTTCCTCTAGGCAGTTCATCCGTTGTCTTGAATGCCTACTATTTGCCAGACGGTTTCAGCTATGAAGAATTTCACGACCAACTGAAAGCACAAGATTATATTATTTATTCTGGACAGGGAAATTTAGCCAAATCTATTTTCCGAGTCTCGACAATGGGAGCTATTACCCACGCTGATATGGAACGCTTTGTTGGCGTTGTTAAGGAAATTATTCGGTAAACTGACTTGAAGCGTAAGTTTTACCCCTCCCTAACCCTCCCCTTGTAAAGGGGAGGGAACTAGATTTTCTGGTTTCCCCCCTTTCCAAGGGGGGATTAAGGGGGGTAATTCGACTTGTGGTACAACCAGAGAGGTTATTTTCCCTACTCCCCATTCCTTAAATACTGTGCGATCGCATTTACCAGTGGGAATCATAACAAACAGATTCATTACGGTAAATATCCAATGGCATACCAAAACATTATAGGCTCCCTTACCCCAGCAGATATCCGAGAAATTAAAGCAGCCTTTGCGACTATCCAAGCAAAGATGCCTTTTCTCGTTACCCTGAGTGTGGAAGAACGACGCAAGTTATTTAAGATGGGCGATAAAAGCCTAGCTTTCGTCAATACCAGCCTGACTGCGGCCCAGTCTAACCGAGAAATTCTCCCAGCCAGCTTTGATGTAGATGATTTTGTCCGGGATTATCAACTTGCAGCAACGCTTACCGAACTTTTGATTGGATTGCGACAACTGACAGAACAAGTAGATGATACCTTAATGGCAGTTGGCAGCGAAGCAATGGGCAGCAGTTTGACAGTTTATGATTACGTCAAGACTGCTGCTAAGAAAACTCCAGGGTTAAAAAGTCTTGCCGAACAGTTAGGCGATCGTTTTAAGGCTATTAAAAATAAACCTGCTAAAACTAACTCTGGTTCATAGGCTGAAAATCTTGCCAAAGATACCGGAAGAGTCAAAGGGGAAAAGTTAAAGCGAGATTTAATTCCTTTTCTTTTCCCCTTTTTATTTTATCAACTAGTGAATGAGTCTTTAATACTCGTGGACGAGTCTTTGATACTCGTGGACGAGTCTTTAATACTCGTGGACGAGTCTTTAATACTCGTGAGCGAGTCTTTGATACTCGTGGACGAGTCTTTAATACTCGTGAGCGAGTCTTTGATACTCGTGGACGAGTCTTTAATACTCGTGAGCGAGTCTTTGATACTCGCGGGAGAGTCTTTAATACTCGTGAGCGAGTCTTTGATACTCGTAAATGAGAATCGCCTACTACTTGTTGCTACCAAATTGCATTCTCAATCAGGAATTAGGAATTGCAAGGTTGTTATTATACTCATAACCGCGTGTAATCTGCCACCTTGCTCCAAACATGGTCACAACTCCCCGCCACCGCAGTAAGCCTTCCCCCCTTATCCTTTATCCTTTAGCCTTCATCCTTTCCTTCCTTTTTTGTCTACCTTGGGTTAGCGCCAAAGAAACCCCCAAACCCAAACCCCAAGATTGGCAGATTAACGGCATAGTAGCAGCCCTTGACAACAGCTACGACGAAGTGAAGAGATATGCTTTTGAGAAATTAGCTGCATATGAGCTAAAAGACTTGAAAACCGTGGTTAAGAAACCGGAGGAAATTGCCCAGAAAGTTGCCAACATCCTTAAGGATGAAAAGGTTGCCTCATCTGTTCGTGGCAGTGCGGCAGAGGCATTGAGCAACTTCGGGCAGGCGGCGGCGAGATACATCCCTGACATCCTCAACTTCCTCAAGGGTGAAAAGGTTGACTCATTTGTTCGTGGCAAGGCGGCTTATGCATTGAGCGACTTCGGGCAGGCGGCGGCGAGATACATCCCTGACATCGCCAACATCCTCAAGGATGAAAAGGTTGACTCATATGTTCGTAGCAATGCGGCTTATGCATTGAGCGACTTTGGGCAGGCGGCGGCGAGATACATCCCTGACATCGCCAACATCCTCAAGGATGAAAAGGTTGACTCAGATGATCGTATCAGTGCGGCAAAGGCATTGAGCAAGTTCGGGCAGGCGGCGGCGAGATATATCCCTGACATCCTCTACATCCTCAAGGATGAAAAGGTTGACTCATATGTTCGTGGCGGTGTGGCAGTGGCATTAAGCAACTTCGGGCAAGCGGCGGCGAGATATATCCCTGACATCCTCAACATCCTCAAGGATGAAAAGGTTGACTCATATGTTCGTCGCAGTGCGGCAGAGGCATTGAGTAACTTCGGGCAGGCGGCGGTGAGATACATCCCTGACATCCTCAACTTCCTCAAGGATGAAAAGGTTGACTCAGATGATCGTATCAGTGCGGCAAAGGCATTGAGCAACTTCGGGCAGGCGGTGGCGAGATATATCCCTGACATCCTCTACATCCTCAAGGATGAAAAGGTTGACTCAATTGTTCGTGGCAAGGCGGCAGAGGCATTGAGCAACTTCGGGCAGGCGGCGGCGAGATACATCCCTGACATCGCCAACATCCTCAAAGATGAAAAGGTTAACTCATATGTTCGTAGCAATGCGGCTTATGCATTGAGCGACTTTGGGCAGGCGGCGGTGAGATACATCCCTGACATCGCCAACATCCTCAAGGATGAAAAGGTTAACTCAAATGTTCGTGGCAGTGCGGCAGTGGCATTGAGCAAGTTCGGGCAGGCGGCGGCAAGATACATCCCTGACATCGCCAACATCCTCAAGGATGAAAAGGTTAACTCAAATGTTCGTGGCAGTGCGGCAGTGGCATTGAGCAAGTTCGGGCA
>NZ_JBALDE010000118.1:0-40843 GCF_036917515.1 Nostoc sp.
CAAATGCTCTGAATGCGGTAACTAAAAAAGACATTATTGGATGGTTCACCCACTGCTGTTACTATATTGCACCCAACTGAGAACCGCTATATTATGAAGCTCAACAATAGCAGATCAAATTCAATGGTTAAATCCTTCCACTTCCAGAAATGTCGTCAAAGAGATTGAACGAGTTCATTCCACCAAATACATTGAGCAAGTTCGCTCCTATTCTGCAAGAGGTTGGGGTTGTTTTGAGTCAACACAGATTTCTCCCCAAAGCTTTGAGGTTGCCTGCCTTGCTGTAAATGCTTGGTTGGATGGGGTTGATATTGTTTTGCAAGTAGAAAGACCAAGTTTTGTTCTGGCCAGACCAGCAGGACACCATGCACTCAAAGATGAAGGGATGGATTTTGCATTTTCTGTAATGCCGCGAACGTTGCCCTTTACGCTCTAGGAATAGGACAAATCAAGCGAGTTGGAATTCTTGACTAGGATGTACATCATGGTAACGGAACACAAGCAGCGTGGAAAATGTTCCCAACATTGCTTTTTGTTCAATTCATCAATCATCAGGCTATCCACACACAGGAAAATCTGAGAAACATGGCAAATTTAACAACGTATTGAATCTTCCAATAGCTCCAGCTAGTTTAATACAAGACTACTGTAAGTTACTTGAACAGAAGATTATACCCTTTTTCAAAGAAAAAATCGAAGAAAAAGTACGCTCTCAAATGCAAAAACATGTAATGCCAGAAGTAGGAGTTTTTTATTGAAAATGTCACAGGAAAAAACACCAGACACAAGCGATTCGTAAAAAGTATCATTGGGAAATTACCAATAACAAGTTCTCAAGCACAAAAGCTATAAGTCAGACCCCATAGCCAATTTAGTCCATATTTAGAGGTATATTGTCTAAGAGCAAGTGCTTCTCTACAAGACGCTTTGCGAACAGTATCATACCAACGTGCAGCAGGAGACGTAAAGTATGCGGCTGTCATAGAAGTTCCCAAAAGCGTGTAACAGCAACTAGTAGTCTGTCAAAATTTTGAATTCTTACTACAGCAGTCACAGTTGTGCTACGATACAACTCGTGTATGTACTTCATTCAAACGAAAATCCCAATATGTCTCACCTACCTGCGATGTAAATAAGTAAAAATCATTGATGATTACGCTATTAAAAAATAAATTATTATCAAACAGAATACATCCGCCAGTCGTACAGAATTTATTCTGAATTCTGTACGACTGGCGGATGAATAATCAGGTTTAAGAACCTCACAAAACAAGAAAATTTGGTGATGCAACAATTTAGTAGTGGGTCTAAATCCCTGATTGATAACAAAACTCTTTCTCTACAAAAGGCTTTTCTTTTAGAGACGCTAACGCGAACGCCAACGAATCCGTAAGTGTTTTGATTCTGACTTCTGAATTCTTATTTCAACAAATTTTCATTGGAATTTTAACATTATAATCTAAGCATGTAGTTATTAGTCAGGAGTTTAGTTTCATGAATCCTAAAGTCTCTGTAATTATCCCTGCTTACAATACTGAAGTTTATATTAAGAAGGCAATAGAGTCAGTCTTAGCTCAAACACTCACTGAGCTTGAAGTTATCGTTGTTGATGATGCTTCAACTGATAAAACTGTAGAAATTGCTAAGAGTTTTACCGATCAACGTCTCAAAGTGATAGCTAATCCACAAAATCTTGGGGTTTCTGCTGCGCGTAATCTTGCTATCAGAGCAGCTCAAGGAGAATGGATTGCTGTTCTTGATTCAGATGACTGGTATGCTCATGAAAGATTAGAAAAGCTTGTGTTGCTGGCAGAACAAGCAAATGCAGATATGATTGCAGACGATGTTTATTTTATCAAAGATGGTGCAACATCTCCTTGGAGTACATTGATTCAAGAAAGTGGAGAACATATAGATAAAATTATCCAAATTGATATCGTTTATTTTGTAGAGACTGATGTCTATGGAAAAGCAGGGCTGCATCTTGGTTTAAGTAAGCCTATATTCAAACGAGAATTTTTGGTTAAACACAGCATTGAGTACGATGAAACCTTAAGCATAGCTGAGGACTTTTGGCTTAACATGAAATGCTTAATTAATGGTGCTCGCTTTTTTCTAGTGCCAGAAGCCTATTATTTCTACCGTTCACGCTCTTTTTCTCTTGTACGTGAAAGCCGATTAAAACGTCTAAATCAATCTTATATATCTACTTCTTCTTTCATGCAGCAAAAAGTTGTGAAAAAAAATCCAGCTTTAATGCGTGCTCTGTCTTATAATCTTACAGTTTACAACAGAACTTTTGCTTACTATCAAGTTTTATTGCCTCTCAAGCAAGGAAATTGGTTATTAGCATTGAGAGAACTCACGAAAAATCCGGGCTTTTTTTATGATTTTATTTCTAATTTTAACAATATTATCAAACGTCGATTTCAATACTATGTGATGGGTAATGAATTAGTTTTTGAAATGCCTTATAATCTCCAGATAAAACGAAGAAAACCAAGATTGCATTCTAGTTTTCATTCTCCCAGCAATAATAAATAAGTAAGACCAAAAGATTGTTACAGAAATATGAGGTAAGGGAGTAATTGGACACTATCAAGAGAGAATAAAGCGATCAATGCCAGGTACATCCATGACTCTCAAAGAACATAAGAACATCAACAGGTTATAGAATACTTTCGTACAATAGTGAAGATACTGTACAAAAACGCCAATAGTGAACAAATCAAAAGCTTGGCAAAGATAAAAGAATCTTACAAGTGTTTTTATACTTTTTATAGTCACTGTACTAAACTCCAAATACTGAAAGGTTAAACATCACTCTAACTTTTAGTATTTCCCATACAATGTCAAAATCTATATAGCAAGTGAAGTAAAGGTTAGTAGGATTTAGAAAAAAACATTCCCTGTAATCACTTCTGTCTTCACGTTTTCGTGTTTCGCGCAGTCTGTAGCAACTTCCGTCTTCCCTGTAAGAGCTTTTGTCTTCACGTTTCCGTGTTTCGCGCAGCCTGTAGCAACTTCTGTCTTCCCTGTAATCACTTCTGTCTTCACGTTTCCGTGTTTCGCGCAGCTTGTAGCAACTTCCGTCTTTACGTTTCCATGTTTTGCGCAGCTTGTAGCAACTTCTGCCTTCACGTTTCCGTGTTTTGCGTAGTCTGTAGCAACTTCTGCTTTGACGTTATTAGAAACAGACTTACGTTATATAACAATACGGTTCAATTAAGGTTATTGGGTATAAATAATTGGGGACTTCCAGAAAATAAATTATCCAATTTACTCAGATAATATTCTTCTTTCTCCCCTTGCTCCCTGCCTGTTTGTTGAGCGTAGTCGAAACACTGCCTACACACCAATAGGATATTTTTTAGTTGGAAGTCCCTTGGTCTTTCAAGACGCGATAAATCGCATCTCTACATCTGGATTTTGGGCTATTCCTGATAGACATTTACTTGCACTGTAAGATTTAATCGGATAATCTGAGCAATCAAGATTGTTTTTCAAAAAAAAACCAATGAACAAATTCATACTGAGTTTGCTTTCTTCTCCTGTGCTGATTAGCTCTATTCTCTCTATGGGAGTAATGCTCAATCACGCACAAGCTATGGAACCAGAACCAGGAGCCAAAACCACAGATCGTCTATCTTGTATACGCAATAAACATAAAGTGGGTTTAGTATGTGCTAGGGCTTCTGTATTAGCTCAAATTCCTAACTATCAGCGTGAAATAGAGTTTTCTCAAGAAGATGCTCCTATGCTGGAGTTCAATGATGAAGAAAGCAATGTGGCAATCGATTTATTTGGCTGTGATTGTCCTGCTTGTATAAATTCTTTACGTCAGATGCGCGGGGCGACACCCTTAGTATATTAGGATTTTGCAAATTTATCATTGTTTATAACCCAAATTCCGCAAACTTTTCTTAGGGCATAACATTGTTCTGCCCTGACTGCGTGTTTTATTCAAAAGAATTAGGCTAATTTTTCGACTCGCAAACCAAAGTATGTCAAAACAAGTTCGGTTGAGCCATTATTGACAACTTCGTGTACTTCTCCCGGTTCGATGGCTACACAGTTTCCCGGAAGCAGGGGGTATTCTGTACCATCAATATGAATTACTCCCGAACCAGCTTCTACAAAGAATACTTCGCACATATCTTGATGCGCGTGTGCTGGTGCGGTTTGTCCAGGAGCAAAACGTGCTTGAGAAAAGTTAGTCAGGTGAGGTAAATCGCCGAAGCGTAACATCACCTTTTTCTTGATTTCGGCATTGTGAGAAACCGACTCTTCAGGCAAGTCTTTCAGGGAAGTGGTAATCATTCGGGTCTTAAATCATTAGATAATTCCACAATACCCCTAGACCCATCAATCCTGACTCGTTGACCATCTTGCAGAAGCCATGTAGCACCTCGAACATCCATCACTGCGGGAATTCCATACTCACGAGCAATGATCGCACCGTGAGAAAGCCTTCCCCCAGCTTCAGCAATTAATCCTCCAACCTTTAATAACAAAGGGGCCCAGCCGGAGTCTGTATAAGGCACTACCAGAATCGTATCTCGATCAATGTCTGGCACGTCTTGTAAATTTCGCAACACTTTCACCCTACCTTCGGCTTGCCCATGACTGGCTCCAATACCTTGTAAAATTTGGTCAGAGTAGAGTTCAGAGAAAGCTAAAGGGTGAGGAGGTGTATTGCCGTAGATTAAAACAGGTATTTGAATAATCTCGCTATCTTGGAGGAATTGCGATCGCCTAAATTCTACTAACTCATCTAACTGCTCTATTAAGCTGGAATCTTCATCCCCAACTAGACGCTGCACTTCATCAAAATTGAGAAAAAAGATATCGCCTGTTTGCCTGAGTAAGCCAGACTTTAACCAAATCTTCTCTAAAGCCACAAAACTCCAACGCAATTCAGCTAAAAGTCGGGAATAAACTTCGGTGACTCGTCCTTTGATATCCACACGCCGTTGCACAAAAGAGCGTTTGCGCTTACTGGCAAAGATACTATTAATCGCATCTTTAGCACCTGCTTGTGGTTCGTTCCCCTGCATTAGCTGTACAAACATCTGCTTAATCATTTGGGGGTTTTCCCGCCAAGTGGAAACGGAGATATCGGTTCCTACTTCACTTAAGTAGCCGTAATCCTGAAGCAATTCGTTAAATTCTTGGAGGATCTTCTCTCCTTCGGGGGTTTGCTTTAATTGTTCAAATACTTGCTGTGGCTCAAACTCAACTAATACCTGTTTGGCATCTGTAGCGATTGCACTGAGCGATCGCAATGCCGCTACCTCTGGGGTGACGCTATGATCGATTTGCCCATCTTTTACCCGAAAAATCGCCTGTCTTAGGGCAGCACTCAAGGGAGCTAAAATGCTGTAATACGTTCCATAACGCAGCAACTCCAGAATAAAATCAATTCTTGCCAACAACTTTGGCGGTTCTAAGCTATCTATATCTTCCTGCGCCAACTGCGACAACCCAGGAATCAACCGTTTGTGATAATCCTGCTTAAAGTCCTTTTCTAAATTTAATTCCCGCTTCAGCAACTTCCCTAGTCCTGGCAGATTTTCCCAAGTTGACTGCAAGGACGGTTTACTTAATTTAGCTCCTCTGGTTAAAAATTCCAGACTTTCTGGCGGTAATCCCATGCGGATAAAAATATCTCCTAAGAGGGAAGCATTAAAGTAAGCTCTGGAATAATGCAGAGTTGCTGTTTTGGTGAAATCTAACCCCAAGGCGCGATCGCCTAAAACTAAAGTAAAAAATTCTCCCCAAACTCCACAAGTTAAGGGACGATTAATTGACCATGTTAAAGGGTGAATTACTCCGGGAATCACTTCAGCAGCGATTTTGCGTGTCCAGATGGGCAACAGAGTGGTGATTGGTCGAGATTGCAATACCCAAAGCGTTTGACCATCATAACTCCACTCAATATCTTGAGGAGTGCCATGATAACGTTTTTCGAGTCGGTAAGCAAGGTATGCAACTTGTTTAATTAATGACTGTGGTACTCGTCCTTGACCTTCTAATTGTATAGAGTAAGAATTTTCTGTTTCAACGACAAAAGCGCGATATTGTTCTGGTGTGACTTTTCCCGAAACAACTTGTGTCGGGCTGCCTGGAAGGGCTTCAATAACGATCGCATCGCCTTGCTGGGTAATGGGATCGCGACTGAAAGCAACGCCAGAATATACACTCTGGACTTGTTGTTGAATTAACACAGCCATTGCTGTATCATTTAAGCCGCGATCGCGCCGATATTGGACAGCATAAGGATGATTGTAGGAAGCTTGAACTTGGGCGATCGCTGACTGTAATGCCTGTGGACTAGTAACATTGACAACTGTTTCATACTGTCCAGCAGCAGAAGCGTGTTCTGAATCTTCTCCAATTGCAGAGGAACGCACCACCAACGGGGATAATTCTGATGGTTGGAGAAATTCTGTTGACAGTTCTGGATTGTCGATGGGGGCTAGTACCCATCCCTTCGGCACTGGATAGCCCCAGCGCTTAATTTGAGATAATGTCGCCGCTTTTTCTCCGACTATGGCAGCATTCAGTTCCTCATCTAGAGAAACCATAGCGCGATCGCCGCGTAGAAATTCCAACATCGCTTGCGATTCTGTTTGTGCCCCTTGGGCTGGCAATTTCATATCATCAGGAATTTTGGTATAAATCCAGCCCATTAAACCTGCTAAGGCGACAGCAGCAAATATTCTGGGAATATCGCTCAGGTGCAGAAGTGCCACAAACAAAGGAAAAAGCAGCAAAACCCCAAATTTAACTAACTTTCTTGATTGCAGAATTGTAAAAATAATACCTGCAAAGAAAGATACAAATACCGCTACTAGGGGATCGTGTACGACAAATCCCCAGACAACATTTGTTGTACCTGCTCCTCTGCCCATCCAGTATCTACCGATTACCAGAGCGATCAGGGCGACCAATTCCCAAAACGATCCTTCTGGGAAGAAAATGCGGGTGATTAAGACTGCCGCAATTCCTTTAAAAGCTTCTGACAAGACTGCCAGAATTCCGACAATTTTACCGCCATGATAAAAGGCAGCTGATACACTAATGTTTCCTGTACCAACTTGTGATAACTGCTTCCGCTTCAGGGCGTAAGTTATCCATGAAATCAGGGGTAATCCGCCCAAAAGGGGGCAGATAATTAAAATAACGAAAACACCCCAAGGTTCAAACATTTTGGAATTTGGATTTTAGATTTAAATTTTCCATCTAAAACCTCAAATCTAAAATCTAAAGTTTTGCTGAAATTTTTGATGGTTATAAAAGGGCTTTTATCAAAAAGAATTCAGGATTCAGGAGTCAGAATAATGGATAGGGGATGAACACAGGGGTTTAAAACAATCCAAATTATATGATTTAGAGGTCTACAATCAGCTAGTGGTTTGAATTCCCCAAGGAAAGCATTCTGAATTCTGAATTCTTGATTCTGGGTTCTTCTTTAACAGTTATCAGTTATCAGTTATCAGTTATCAGTAAAGAATGATTTATCCTTGGCGAAACACCACACAAAAGTTGGTGGTAGGCGTTGGTGCGCTATTACACCACACCATACGCCGTGATAACTGTTCACTGTTCACTGTTTTAATTACTAGTTGCTAAATGGACACTTGGCTAAGACGGAAACCGTTTTTGCCAGTGCCCTTCTAGACTACTAATGGTTTTAGTTTAGCGCATAGGCAGCTTGTAGCGCCCAGATGACGAGAGCAGCGATCGATCCCAGAAGCAACACGGTAGAGATAGTGACTACTTTTGGGGAATCTGCTCCCTTAAATTTCATAATTCCGCGATTTAAGTCGGACACAGCTTTGTAATCCTCTCTTTTTGGGGCATGAAATATTTGTCCGTCTTGATTGTAGTCCTTCTATTTGCGGATGATGTTAAATTCACTTTAAAAATTTAGAAGTGAAGAGTGGGGATACGGGGACAAGGGGGACAAATCAATTCAAAATTCAAAATTCATGCATTAAGAACTTCTGCCTCCTGCCTCTTCTTTTTCAATGCCCAATGCCCAATGTCCAATCCCCCCAGTATCATTGAAAAGCAACTCAGTATAAGAGGGTGTGAGTAGGTGAAAATAGCACTGAGCATAATATTGGCGGTGGTTGTGGGATTGTTTTTGGTAATCGAGATCGGACTGCGATCGCTGTTTGGTTTTGGTAATCCCCTGATTTATATTGGCGATGAGCAAATTGGTTATTTGTTGGCTCCTAACCAACGTACCCGTCGTTTTGGTAATCGTATTGAAATTAATGAATATTCTATGCGAGGTAGTCCGATAAAAAAGCTACCTGTACCTACTGGGCTGCGAATTCTCCTCTTAGGTGATTCTATTGCTAATGGTGGCTGGTGGACAGATCAGACTAATACAATATCTAGTTTGATGATGCGTTCTCTACCATCATCCACTAATAGTAATTACCAGGAAGTAGAAGTATTAAATGCTTCAGCTAACTCTTGGGGACCAAGGAATGAATTAGCTTATTTAGAGAAGTTTGGCAATTTTAACGCGCAAGCAGTGGTGTTAATAATTAATACCGATGATTTGTTTGGAACTCCTCCTACTTCTTTGCCAGTCGGACGCGATCGCAATTATCCCGATCGTAAACCTCCCCTAGCATTAGTGGAAGTGTGGCAGCGTTATATCGTTAAGCAAAAGCCAATTCCTGAACTGCAAGCCGTGCAAAATGAACCAGGCGATCGCGTGGGGATTAATTTGGAAGCGATCGCTAAAATTCAAGCCTTGACTCGCCAAACTAACAGCAAATTTCTGCTAGTGATGACTCCTTTGCTACGAGAAATTGGCGCACCAGGCCCCCGCGATTACGAAATAAAAGCACGTCAGCGCTTGAGCGATTTTACCAAAGCACAGCAAATTCACTATATAGATTTTTTACCGAGTTTCAATTCAACTACCAACCCGCAAGGTTTGTTTCATGATCACATTCACCTCAACTTGCAAGGTAATAAATTTGTCAGTGAAGTTATAGAGCGATCGCTTTTAGAAATACTGAAAGAGGCGTCACTTCCTCACTAATATTCATTTTTTAGCTAGATTTCTGAGTATCTCTAACCAAATTATTTAACTCTTCCTGCATTTGACTTTGAACTATTTCATAACAAGCATTCACATAGTTACGATCTCTAGCTGCATCTTGACCATATCTTTCAAAAGTAATTGGATGACAGATACGAGTGTGAATTTGCACAGGTAGAGGAATATTTGGCAGAGGACCAATAGACAAGCCCCAAGGCAAACCTAAGTAAATTGGGAAAACACCAGGATCTATTTGATATAACCACGGCAATCCCCACTGATGCAATTGTTTGACTAAATCATAGCAATCACATAAGACTATCAAGCTATCATGAGCGCCTACCGAGATTACAGGAATAATCGGAACTTCTTGTTTTAAAGCCAGTTTGACAAAGCCCTGATGACCGGCAAAATGAATTTTATAGCGTTGGCTATGAGGACGAAACATATCATATTGTCCTCCAGGATATACCAGAACGCTAGCACCTCGATCAAAAGCCGCACTAGCCATTTTGGGATGTGCAACAATTGCTCCGAATTTCTCAGCTAATCCTGCTATTTCTGGACTTACTTTCCAAGCAAAAGGGTGCATTAGACCATACACCAAACGCTCGGTTCCGAATCTAGAAAACCAATCGTACATCATCATTATTAAATCTGGAGAAGCCATACCCCCATTATGAGAGCCAACCAGTAGTACTTTCCCTGTTGTTGGTATATGATGCCATCCATCAGTTTTTACTTGAAAGTAATAACGGTAAAACCATGACCATACAGGCATCAGTAATTCAATAAACTGAACATCTCGCTGTGTTAATGAATGATGAATTTTTTTCGAGAATTCTGATGTTAAGCAATTGTCAGCGCTGACAGAAATTTTCTCTACCTGTTTTGGAAATTCCATAATTAGTCGCTCATCTTCCATCATTAGTATATTTTGACTACTGCATAACGCTGTTACTCATTATTCAATAACAGTTGTTATTTTTTCAGGTTTATCATTGCTTGGACATGGTTTGCAGACATGGTAGAATCTGGTGAAGGTAGGCATAGCCTGTCGTAGATATCGCTCCAAATTTTTTTCACTTTCTAAACAAGATCGACACAAGTCTTGGTGGTTTATTTTTATCTTGTTCGTGCCACCACTCTTGGAAGTCTTCAAGTAGGAAGCCATGAACTTTCGCTGTGTTAAAAAAGTCTGATAGATGATGCACAAATGCCAGAATTTTAATGAACTCTTGCTGTCTTTGAAAATTAGCTTTTGTTCCTTGATATTGCTTGAATGGATGAAGCTCGCAAATGAAAAAGTATCCTCCTTTGACTAAGACACGAGATGCTTCTGAAAATATTAAGCTGAGGTTTTCGATATGTTCTAGAACAAGATTACAAGTGACCAAATCGGCAGATTCATTGCCACAAGTCCATTGCTTAGTAATGTCTTCTGTAATAAACACCACATTAGCTGACCTCACTTTCTCTTTTGCCTTTTCAATCATCTGTGCTGAAAAATCGATCGCATAAACTTTCAGAGCAATTTGTGAAAGCAAAAGCGTATTTTTACCTGTGCCACAGCCAATTTCCACGACTGATTTACACCTCAAACCCATCAAGGTTTCTTTGGTGACGATTCGATCGAGATCGCGTGTCAGATTTTCGTCAGCATCGTATGTGGCTGACCAATTATCGTATGCTGCTTGAATACTCATATAGCTTCATTTTGCCAAGCAAAAGGTATCATACGTATTCATCATTCCTATTTCACCGTGCGATCGCAGAATGCGAGGGTGAGTGCTGCCGCAAGTGCCGCTATTGTCCGAACATGGTTCCAGAACGTCCAGTTGGTAAGATATCTAGCCCATAGGTTCGCGCCTTCAGTGCTATCCGGTTTGGCGATCGCTAACGCATCATTCAGCGGCACATTAAACGCGATCGTCACTAGAACAGTGCCAATCAGATAGAGCAAGCTACCGATAAGCAAGTAGGCAGCACTAGGTTGATGCCACTTTAACACTGAGGAAACCGCTAGAAAAATGCAAGCCACAGCTGTTCCGAAGAGTGCCAACATGAACAATGGATTGATCGCAGTGATATTGATGGATTGCATGGCGATAATGCCCTCCTTTGGCTGGAGTCGTGCAAGGGCATTCATCACGAAAGTCGAGAAAGCAAAGAAGACGCCAGCCACAAGCCCACAGCCTAGTGCTGTCAAAAGGGTCAAGCGCAAATTGTCAATAATTACCATAAAACCTCCTGTTAATTACTACCCAACGCCTTATTCGCAGATGGTGTTATGTCACAATACGCTTGGGTTAAGGGTTATTGGTGTAGATGATTGGTCTTTCAAGACGTGATAAATCGCGTCTCTACATCTGGGTTTTGGGCTTATCCGATGGACATGATATTATTTTATTTGCTGTTGCTCCCACAATCACTCTTATTACTTTGTTGCGACACAAACAGTTTGTTTTACCAGCGATCGCACTGCTTGCGACAATGCATTTACAACCTTTTGACACCTACGACCCACAGATTACATTACTGTCAATCTGAAACAAATATCTTAGCTGTATAGTTTGGCAAGTCAGTGACTAAACCATCCTCTTTAAATTTCACTTCTTGATTACTAACCCAATCTCGCCAATAGTTAGCAATTGGGAAGTCTGAAATTTTATATTGATTTAGATTTTGGTCGGAGAAATTTGCCACGACGACGACATGAGAATTCTGCTCATCCCAACGGGTGTAAGCCAGCACTTTATTCTCTGCATTTTCTGAGAAAAATTTAATATTGTCACTTTGCAAAGCTGGAATTTGCTGGCGTAGAGCAATCAGCTTTTGATAATACTCAAATAAATCATAATTCTGGTCGCTTGACAATAAAGACCAATTAATCTTCTGCGGTTTAGTCACATCTGCGCTTTTTTGCTGATATTCGCCAAACTCTTCTCCCATCCACAGCATTGGTATACCTATTGCTGTTATTAACAGAGTAGCTGCTAATTTGGCTCGTTCAAATGCGGGTGCGCCAAAGATGCCGGAATTGCCTAATTCTCGTAATACACGTTCGCGATCGTGGGTTGCCAAATAATTAATTACATTGGTAGCGATCGCATAACCCTGCTGTTTGGGATCTAAAATCTGCTTGAGTTGTTCTAATTCAAATGATTTACCACAAATATATGGAATTATAAAGTAGCGAAAACTCTCATGCCAACAAGCATCTAATGGGCCATCTGGCTTGACTACAGTTTTTGTATCGGGAATGTGTTCGGCAATGTTGTAAAACTGTTTGGGTGCAGCATAGTTTTTCGCTTGCTTAGTCAGCCAGTCGAAAAATTCAAAGTTAGCCAATTGCCGCACTGTGTCAAAGCGAATTCCATCAATGTGATACTCCTGAATCCAAAATTTTACCACATCGCCAATGTATTCCCATGCAGGCTTAATATTTAAGTTTTTGTCGTAATTATCATAATTAAACTCTGGCCCCCAGTAATTATCTGGGTCTTCAGGATAATGCTTGTATTCGTAGTACCAGTAATTTCGGTCAATTAGTATTAAAGGGCATTCTTCATCTGTATGGTTATAAATTCCATCCATAAAGACGCGAATGCCTCTACCATGACACTCGTCAATTAACCGCTTTAAATCTGCTGTTGAACCGTAACTAGATTCTGTAGCAAAAAAGTGGCGAACTTTATAGCCCCAGTTATAATTACCAGGGTATTCATTAACTGGCATTAATCCAATTGCATTAATTCCCAATTCACAAAGATAATCTAACTTAGCAATTATCCCTAAATATTTGCCTCGCTCGTTAGAGTCAACTTCATCGCTAGTAAAGTCGGCAACGTGCATTTCATATATGACTAATTCCCGGCTGTCAGGCAACAGCATTTCATCATATTGCCAAAGGTAAGTATCAACAACGCGTTGTCCATCTTGAATGCGTACTATACTGTATTTTTCTGTTTTATTAACATCTGTTGCTTTGGAATCAATAATATCTATCCATTCATCAATTGCAAAATTTGGACTTTTGGTTTGAATGCGAAATTTATATTGATAAACGCCGTCTTCCAGTTCGATTTTAGTGCGAAAATACCCATCTTCACCTTTGGACATGGGAATTTCTTTCCAATCTGAAAAAGACCCAATTAAAGCTGCTCCTTTGTTGCGAGGAGCAAATAATGTAAATTCAGTTAAATTTGTCATTTTCACACTTTTAAATTTTAGCTAGTTACAGTCACTAAAATTATTGTGTAATATAAAATAATTTGCAGCTTCTTTCTTAAGTATTATCAATATTTTCCTAAGGTTCTGGACTTCAAACAGATATTGCGATCGTTATAATTCTTAGGGGTGCAATGACTATCTAAATCATCACTAATTATGCGGACATGATATGATAGTTTTGCTCAATTATCTCTGAGATTTTGTTCTCAAAACCTATTCCATGCATTCTTTGATTAAATGTCTATTGAAAGACAGTAAACGCGGTAGCTTTTCCTGGCATCACATCACTCTCTCTATTGGCTGATTTTAAAATCCCTACCTTTGAAAGGTGGAAAGTAGGGGAAACAAGGGGACAAGGGGGACAACCCATGCCCAATGCCTAACCAATGACTATTTACCGATATCTTCATTCCAAAGTTCGGAGTTAGTTTCAATAAACTCACTCATCATTTGTTCGCATTCGTCAAGATTAAGATCAATTACTTCCACCCCGTGAGATACCATAAATTCTTTAGCACCAGCAAAAGTTCTGGATTCTCCAGCGATAACTTTTTTAATGCCAAATTGTACTACTGCCCCAGCGCACAGGTAACACGGCATTAAAGTTGAATATAGTGTTGTACCTCTGTAGCTGCCAACTCTCCCAGCATTGCGGAGACAATCGATTTCCGCGTGGGTGACAGGATCGGCGTCTTGCACGCGTTTATTGTGTCCTCTGCCGAGAATTTTGCCATCCTTGACGAGAACCGAACCAATAGGAATTCCACCTTCTTGTCTGCCTTGTTTTGCTTCTTGAATTGCAGCTTCCATAAACTCATCCATATAATTCTCCTTTTATAACAAAACAACTAGTATTAATGAATCGCGAGCGCAGTATAGATGACTATTTAGCAACTATGCTACTATTGACGATGGCTCATATCGAACTTTTCAGCTAAACAGTATTTCTCTCAGGCAAAAAAATGAGATATGGTTGGTAATATTCGGTTGCAAACCTCAACTAAATTATTTCTACTATCTAATTCAGCAACTGTTGCTTTTATAATTTTGAGTGCTGTCCTGGCAAATTTTCGCATTTTTTCTTTTGTAGGCTGTTGTCCAGCTGCTGCTAAAACTAGCACTTGCTCTAATGCTTCATTTTTATCATCAATTGTTAATGATAAATCAGCATCAATTACAGCTTTGAGTTCAATCAATAATTCTTTGATTCCTAATTGATTATTTTGATTGGAGCTTTGTAACTGATTAATTACATTGTCAATATCTTCACTAGAGGCGGATGTTCTGCCTTGAATCAACTCTTCAATTTCTTGAATTAATACTTTAGCCTCTGCCAAAATAGTAGTGAGTCTATCAAAGTTTTGCTCAACTCTTTTTGATGTGATAACTACAGTTACTTCCATTCCTACATCATCAACTTCAATCGACTCAAATGTTCCCTCATTTATTTGTTGGAAAATTCGATTGCGAAGCTGTGCTAAATCAACACCTAATACCGACAAAACTCTAACAGCTATACATTCACTTTCTCGAATTAAACCTAACAGTATATGTTCTGTACCGATGTAATCGTGTCCTTGTTGATATGATTCTTCCAAACTAAACTCTAAAACTCTTTTGGCACGGGTGCTAAAAGGAATTTCTATAGCAATAAACCCTAAACCTCTGCCAATAATTTTTTCAACTTCTATCCGAGCGTCTTTGAGATTAACATCCATTGATTTTAAGACCTGAGAAGCAATACTAGTTCCTTCACCAATTAATCCGAGTAACAGTTGTTCTGTTCCTATAATATTATGACCAAGACGACGTGATTCTTCCTGGGCTAGCATTATCACTTTAATACTTTTTTCTGTAAACCTCTCAAACATAATTCTCTCTGGTAATTCAACAACAATCAAATCATTAATCTCAGAATTTTCATGATAATTCTGTAAATTTAAATTGGTTAAATGTAAGTCTTTTTTTATTATTTGAGCTATTTCAACTTCTAGTTTGTGTATTCTAAATATCTGCGATCACATCAAGGCACTCTTTTTTGAATTGCGCTCGACTTTCTCATTGTTTGTTATTAGATAGATATACCTCTCCGTATAATCTCGTTGTCTTTTTCAAAAATCAAATCGGATTCATCTATTTCTTGCTGATATTCAAAAAAATTATGAATATCAACTGGCTCGGAATGCTACACATAAACTATCTGAATATCATTCTCTACAAAGCACCCGAAAAATTTACTGTGACAACTTCAGGATGCAATTCACCTCAAGCATTATTTTTACGAAACAAAACAGCTACATTAATCATTAATTAAATGAGAAAATTTAAACCTAATAAGAGAGCCGCTATTGTTCCTGCAACAGAAATTTTTCCCTGAAGAATTTTATCTAAAATTGATTCTATAGGAATAAATACAACTTCAATCTCTTCTGTAATATCTAGTTGTTGCTCTCCAACCTTGCTCACATTTTCTGCTAAAAATAAATGTATTTGGTTGGTATCTTTACTCGGTTTATCGTATAAAGTTCCGATTTTTCTAAATTTTTGGGGAATATAACCAGTCTCTTCTCTTAGTTCTCTAATTGCCGCTACCTCTGCACTCTCTTTTGTAGGATCGAAATTCCCTGCTGGCAGTTCTAAGAAAAATTCACCTACGGCGTGTCTGTATTGCCGCACAAAAATAATTTCTCTATTACTGGTGATAGGTAAAATCATTGCAACGTCAGGCCTAATATTGACAAAATAATCATCTATAATTTTCCCATTCGGTAATTCTATTTCATCTTGCCTCACCTGACACCAAGGATTATCTAAAACCATTTTTGATTTTAAAATCTTCCATTTCTTGAAGTTGTTCATAAGCTAAGTAACAAATAAAATGTATGTATAAAAACTTTGCAATGAATGTAAAAAAGTATAACAGATGCATTCGATAATTTAAATTTTGAACTTACACTGGCTTTTGCCATAACATAATATGTAAAAAAAGTATGCAAATAAATGTAAATTTATTTTCTGTAAATAAAAGATTTCCGTTGACTATTAGTCGAGGTACAACGGCACAGACAACGAATCTATGGGTGAGGATTTCACAGGATGATATCGAAGGCTGGGGGGAAGCATCACCTTTTGGTGTGGGTAATCATCGGCAATCAACTGATGCAATTAAAGATGCTTTAGAGCAAGTTGTGCCACTGTTACAAACATTCAGCCCCTTACAACGTCAGGAAATTGAGCAAGTTTTAACACAAAATCAGGTTCCTTCTGCTGCAAAAGCTGCCTTGGATATGGCAATGCACGACTGGTTGGGTAAGCGCGTAGGTTTACCCTTGTGGCAAATTTGGGGACTTGATCGCAATCAAATAGTCCCGACTTCAGTCACAATTGGGATTAATTCACCTGAAGGCGCTAGGGCGAGGGCTCGAGACTGGTTACAATTTACAGATGTCCGCCTTTTTAAGGTAAAACTAGGTAATCCAGATGGCATAGATGCAGATAAAAAAATGCTCTTAGCGGTGCGAGAAGAAGCACCATTACAAGAATTTTTTGTTGATGCCAACGGGGGTTGGAGTTTAGAAGATGCGATCGCAATGTGTAATTGGCTAGCTGATTTAGGTATAAAGTATGTAGAACAGCCATTGCCACGGGGAGAAGAAAAAAGTTTAGCAAAACTCAAACAACACTCTCCCCTGCCGATCTTTGTGGATGAAAGTTGTTTTACCAGCGCCGATATTCCTGATTTGGCAAATTACGTAGATGGCATTAATATCAAACTAATGAAATCAGGGGGGCTAACAGAGGCAATGCGAATGGTACATACAGCACGAGCATATCGGTTACAAGTAATGTTCGGTTGCTATTCTGACAGTTCGCTAGCTAATACAGCAGCATTACAGCTAGCGCCACTAGCTGATTATTTAGATTTAGACAGTCACCTTAACTTAATTGATGACCCTTTTACAGGTGCATTGCTAAAACAAGGAAAAGTTTTGCCAAACGATTTACCAGGTTTGGGAGTACAACACAGTGCGTCTACCACTTAATCAACGAGTAGCTATCTTGCTGCATGAAGGGACTATTGGGACTCACGGCAAAACAGGGCTAGCAATTTTACGTTACAGTGAAGCCCCAATAGTAGCCGTAATTGATCGTGAGTGTGCTGGTAAATCCCTACCAGAATTAACAGGTATCAAGCGTGATGTGCCGATTGTGGCATCGGTAGCCGCAGCCTTGGAGTATAAACCGGAAATTTTGGTAATTGGCATTGCCCCAGGAGGTGGTGCTGTACCAGATGATTACTGGCTGGAAATTAAAGACGCTTTAGAAGCGGGAATGTCGCTGGTGAATGGTTTACATACACCAATGGCAAGTATCCCAGAATTAAATGCACTGCTCAAACCAGGACAACTAATTTGGGATGTACGAAAAGAGCCGTCTAATATTAATGTTGCTAGTGGAATGGCACGCACCCTTCCGTGTCGGCGGGTATTGACAGTGGGAACCGATATGGCGATCGGTAAAATGTCAACTAGTCTAGAGTTACATTGGGCGTCAAAATTGCGGGGCTGGCGTTCTAAATTCCTGGCTACAGGACAAACTGGGGTGATGTTAGAAGGAGACGGCGTGGCTTTAGATGCAGTGCGGGTAGACTTTGCTGCCGGTGCTGTGGAACAAATAGTCATGCGCTATGGCAAAAACAATGACATCTTGCACATTGAAGGACAAGGTTCGCTGCTACACCCTGGTTCAACGGCAACTCTACCCCTAATCCGTGGTTCGCAACCAACCCAACTGATATTAGTACATCGGGCGGGACAAGTTCATGTACGTAATCATCCCCATGTAATAATTCCACCTTTACCTGAGGTGATTCGGCTTTATGAAACTGTTGCTAATGCTGGTGGTGCTTTTGGAAGTGTTTCTGTAGTTGGTATAGCACTGAACACAGCCCACTTAGATGAGTCTGCGGCTCAAGAAAGCATCGCCCAAACAATAGCAGAAACGGGGCTACCTTGCACCGATGTAGTCCGCTTTGATGCCAATGTGCTTTTGAATGCGGTGATGAATAATTAGATTCTAGGGTAGGAACAATATGTAGTACAATAATATTATATTGAATGAACACTCAAATGTTCATTAATAAGAATTTTTGGCAAGCAGAGGAGGTCAATTGTGGCTCATACAACAGCAGCAGCGATCGCTGATTACTTCATCTGGCTAGCTAACGAAACTGGCTCATACTTGAGCAATCTGAAACTGCAAAAATTGGTTTATTATGCTCAGGCTTGGCATCTAGGAATTTATGGGCAGTCTTTATTTGATGAAGATTTTGAAGCATGGATTCATGGGCCTGTTATTCCTGGTTTATATCAAGAATACAAAAGCTTTGGGTGGAAGCCTATCTTAAAAAATGCGGAACCCCAACATTTTTCTCAGGAAATTCGAGATTTTCTAGAAGAATTGACAGAAGCTTATTTTGGATGTGATGCTTTTGAACTAGAGCAAATGACTCATCACGAAGACCCTTGGATTAAAGCAAGAGGAAACCTTTCCTTGGATACATCCTCTAATGCGATTCTTTCTAAAGAATCGATGAGAGACTATTACAAGACTCGTGCCGAAGCCGAAGAAGAATAGGATTAACAAGATGGAGCCACAGCAGGCTCCATCTTCTAGAATAAAATCTACAAAAGTAGAGCCTCCAAGAGGAGTAAGTTTTTCCTACAGATATTTTCAGGACAGCAATAATAAGTTTTCGATTAGCAATAAGGATGCACGATATTTAGAGGCATTCATCCAGAGACTACGCGATCTCTCAACTATGACAGTCAATGAGATTAGCGTTACAAATGCCAAAAGTCTGCGATGCCATCCAATAGACTGGAATCAGACTAGTGAACCTTGTTTTGATCTTCCTAACGAAGAGCAGTTAGTCGATACGCCATACCAGTTTCAGCTTTCATCTAACGAACATGGTAGAGTTCATGGATTCTTCATCGAAAATGTATTTTACATTGTTTGGTTAGACCCAGACCATAAACTTTATTCTTAAAATGATTGACCCAGGTAGAACAGCGCTCGCCACTCCCCTTGCAAAACAATAGGCTAAACTTATAGCAATGAGACACTTGTTGCCATGTCTGTCGCCCAAGATTTAGAATCCCCAGAAAATGTTATATTTCCCCCGGGGGATTTATATAGTGACGAACCGCCTTTGGAAACTGACTTGCATCGGTTGCAAATGACACTGCTTATCCAATGTTTGGAATGGCTGTGGCAAAATCGCAAAGATTTTTATGCATCGGGTAATCTCACCATCTACTACAGTCCACGCCAGCGCAAATCAGAAAATTTCCGGGGGCCAGATTTTTTTGTCGTACTAGGGACTGAACGCAAACCCCGTAAAAGTTGGGTTGTCTGGGAAGAAGATGGTAAATATCCCAACGTAATTATAGAAATTATCTCGGATAGCACAGGCGACACTGATAAAGGCTTAAAAAAACAAATTTACCAAGATATATTTCGCACACCAGATTACTTTTGGTTTGACCCAGAAACGTTAGAATTTTCAGGGTTCCATTTACTGGATGGTGAATATCAACCGCTAGAACAAAATCCCAAGGCTGGTTATGGAGTCAACAGCTAGGTTTATATTTAGGGGTTGTTCAAGAAAAATTACGCTTTTACACTCGTGAAGGAGAATTGATTCCCACACCGGAAGAAGTGGCACAACACCAGAAACAACGTAGCGATCGCTTGGCTGCAAAACTGCGAGAATTAAATATAGATCCAGATACGATTTAACTTCCACGCTGTCTTGCTTGTGCCTATTGGCTCAAATGCTATGGATCTTCAGGAAAAACCCATTTTGGCGGTTCCATCATTTTTTTTTGCAGACGTTCTTGTGCCAACTCCAGCATTTTCTCTAAGGGAGTATCTTCAATAAATTTTGCGGCTGACTCTCTAAACTCGATATTGGGACATTTATTCCCTAAAACACACCCGTTAACACAGGCTACAGCGCAGTTAATTTTTTGCTCCACAGTAAATTCCTCTCTCTAAAAGTTATGAGTTATAAGTTGTGAGTGATGATTTTCATCTCTAACTCTTCACCAAAGACGGAGCGTCTCCGGCTTTGCTCTTAACTCTTTACTATCAGGCATGACCTACAAGTAAATTTTACCTTGCCAGGTAGTATCTCATTAGTCTAAATACTTACCATTTAGAAACTTATGAGTTATAAGCTATGATTTTTACTCCTCACTCTTAATAAAGGGCGCTCATGTCAGAACTCTTTGCTACTACTGGAACTATAGCCGCGATCGCCACTGCTGTTGTCCCCCAACAGGGTAGTGTTGGGATTGTGCGGGTGTCTGGTTCTCAAGCAATGGCAATCGCCCAAAGTCTCTTTCATGCACCAGGGCGACAAGTTTGGGAAAGTCACCGGATTCTCTACGGTTACATTCGCCATCCCCAGATGCAACAAATAGTGGATGAAGCTTTGTTGTTGATGATGAAAGCACCCCGTTCTTACACTCGTGAAGATGTGGTAGAATTCCATTGCCACGGGGGAATTATGGCAGTGCAGCAGGTATTACAACTGTGTTTGGAAAATGGGGCCAGACTAGCGCAACCTGGAGAATTTACCCTCCGCGCCTTTTTGAATGGACGATTGGATTTAACTCAAGCCGAAGGTATTGCTGATTTAGTCGGAGCTAAATCGCCCCAAGCTGCTCAAAGTGCTTTAGCTGGTTTACAAGGAAAATTAGCTGATCCGATTCGGCAGTTACGCGCTAACTGTTTGGATATTTTGGCAGAAATCGAAGCTCGGATTGATTTTGAGGAAGATTTACCCCCCTTGGATGATAAAGCAATTATATCAGCAATCGATAAAATTGCCGCAGAAATAGCTAGGTTATTGGAAACCAAAGACAAAGGTGAGTTGCTACGCACTGGTTTAAAAGTAGCAATTGTCGGGCGTCCGAATGTGGGTAAGTCGAGTTTATTGAACGCTTGGAGCCGGAGCGATCGCGCCATTGTGACTGATTTACCTGGCACAACCCGCGATGTGGTGGAATCTCAGTTAGTTGTCGGTGGAATTCCCGTACAAGTGCTAGATACAGCCGGGATTCGGGAAACAACAGACCAAGTGGAAAAAATTGGCGTCGAGCGATCGCGTCGTGCCGCCAATGCAGCTGATTTAGTCTTGCTTACCATCGATGCTTCCACAGGCTGGACAGCAGGTGATGAAGAAATTTACCAAAAGGTACAACACCGTCCGTTGATTATAGTTATTAACAAAATCGATTTAGTAAAAGAAAGTGATAGGGAAAACCTTCAATCCAAAATCCCAGTTGCGCTGGAAGCGCACCAAATGTGCGACCCAAAATCTACAATTGTCACAGCCGCAGCCCAAAATCAAGGTATTGATACTCTAGAAACAGCAATTTTAGAGATAGTTCAATCTAGAAAAGTGCAAGCGGCTGATATAGATTTAGCTATTAACCAAAGGCAGGCAGCAGCCTTAACTCAAGCTAAAATATCTTTGGAACAAGTACAAGCAACAATTACCCAGCAGTTACCTCTTGATTTTTGGACAATTGACTTGAGGGGGGCGATTCAAGCTTTGGGAGAAATTACCGGAGAGGAAGTAACAGAATCAGTTTTAGAGAGAATTTTTAGCAGGTTTTGTATTGGTAAATAAACTATAAAAGTATTAAAAAAAATAAAAAGTTCTAATATTTGTGTTTGATTTTTAATTGTTATAATATAATGCTTGATACAATTCCAGTTCAAGTTCTTGGTTGTCTTAAACCAGGCATAATTACGGTTATAGCCTTTCCCGGTGCAGGAATATTAAATGGTGGGTTACTAATGGAGTTACCAACTGAAATAATTCCGTAGAGCTACGAATGCCAAATAGTGAATTTATAGTAGTTCACAATAAACAAAGTGGAGAGTTTACACAGGTGTTGCCAAAAGACTCATCCAAATAACATTATGTCTTTTATCAATAAGATTAATTTTGTAAACGCATTGATTTTGAGAGCTAATATAAGTAAAATTACCAGTTCAACCTATTTGCTTTTTGGTATCACACACGACTTAATAGCATCCGAAAGTAGCCCTACTAACAAGATTAGTAGGTAAGCCTCAAACTTCAAAGCAATAGTCATGACTGCTGCCCCAATCGATAGAACGGAGTCAATATAGTGACATAACAAGATAAAATAAGTTTACTTTTGTAGAGAAGTGGACATCTATGGAAGCTCTGGATACTCATTTATCCCATTTGCAAGCAACAGTGCCAAGCTAAAGGGATTAGGCGTGTTTTTTCATTCTAATTGTAAGTCAGAAACTTTTATGAAACTCTACTATGTAACTTTAAACAATACAGATGAAGCACGTAAAATTAGTCAGGCATTACTGGAATATAAGTTAGCAGTTTGTGTCAATTGGTTCCCAATTACTTGTGCTTATAGTTGGCAAGGAGAAATTACTGAAGAACCAGAAGTTATTTTAATTATCAAAACTCAAGATGGTTATGCTTTAGAAATAGAAAAACTTATTCAAGAGCATATTACTTATACTAATTTTATCGCCGAAATTTCTCCGACAGCAGTTAATCAAGGTTTTGTCAATTGGTTGAATGCAGAAGTTTCACCGCGCTAACAATAGAAATTATACCAATTCAAAATTCATGCATTAAGAAAGCCAGACATAACAAAGGTTTGGGAGTATGTATCTGTCACATTCTTTTTTCAAATTGGTATTACCTAAGAAGACAGTACAAATAGAGATATACAAGGTATAAGAACAGAGAAAATGGTGGTTAATGCGCGAACCAGGAGTTAACATCAATCCGCTAATCTCTGTTCTCTGGTTTCCGTTACCCAAGGAGTCAGACTCAGAATGACACCTACTAGCGGGATGAATCCAATCAGAAACAACAGTTCAACCGTGGTTTGCAAGGCATTCGTTTTCTGAGAAGCAATATAACCAACTAGAAACGGGCCCACTGCCGTAATCACACGCCCGATGTTGTAGCAGAATCCTGCACCCGTTGCCCGCAGCCGTGTTGGAAACAGTTCGGGTAGGTAGTAAGTAAAGCTGCTCAGCACCCCAAACACCGCAAGTCCAATCGCGAAATACAGCCCCGTCCACAATGGCATGTTAGCAGGTCGATTCGATCCGAAGGTGAAAAGCATGGCGATCGCAGACAGCAAAAAGTAGATGACAAACATCCATTTGCGTCCCAGAAACTTCGCGACTGGAACGGTCAACAGCGTCCCGAACAATCCCCCTACTGTAAAGCTATAGGTGGTTGCCGTTTTCCACTGTTCAATGAGCAATTGCATAGCTTTCCCAGGCACGACATTTTGCGCTTTGGCAGCCACTTGAGCCAGCCCTGTGGCAATCACGGGAATGAAGGCGTTGCAAGTCCACCAAGTCAGCAGAGCGACCACGGCGATCGCCAGCCCGCCCAGCGTGGTTCGACGATATTGTGGCGTAAACAGTTCGCTGATATGAGCAGCAGACTGCTTTTCAATGCGCTGCCAGCGCTCCGGTTCTTTAATCAAGAATCGCATGCTAATCGCGATCGCCGCTGGAATCAGGCTTGTAAAAAACACATAGCGCCAAGACACCTCTGGATTACCGGGTAGAGTAAGCGTAACTTGGTTATTGACAAAGGCGGCGAAAAACAGTCCCACTGGTGCTGCAGTGTAAAGCAATGCTCCCGCTTCGACGCGTACTCGTTCTGGTACCACCTCTGCCACCATCGCTGCCCCTGCTGCCCATTCTCCGCCAATGCCCAAACTGGCAATGATTCGACAGGCTGTAAATACCCAGATATTTGGGGCAAAAGCGCAGGCGAACGTTCCTAAAGAGTAGAGCAAAATGGTGAGTAGCAGCGTTTTGGTGCGTCCAATGCGATCGCCCAGCACCCCAAATGAAACGCCGCCGACCGCCCATCCCAACAATAGAATCGAAGTTAACAATCCCGTCCAGTAAAGAGTTGGTCCTTTGGCTTCGGGAGAACCAATGGTTAAACCTAACAAAGTTGGCACACAGTTGGGTGCAACTAGGTTAAAAAGCAACCCGTCAAAGGCATCGAAGCCCCAACCTAACCAGGCAGCAAACAAGACCGTCCATTGATAGCGAGTGAGATGTAACATAACAGGGACTTCCAAAAAATCAAATCAGTCATAAATAGAATAATAATTATTATTTCAATTTGGAATCTTGATTTTTTTGAGTCATTATTCCTTGGAAGTCCCTAAAACATTGCTAACTACCTAAGTAATTTAAGTCAAGCTCGAAATGCTAACGCTAACGCAATTGCTAGCCCCATGAATACCGTCGCCGGAATATATAAGTAAATATACTTATACATATTTGCAACAGACTGCATCGCTTTAGTAATTGCATCTGCGTTTGTTTGCGCCCTTCTGGTTAATGCTGCCAACTGTGGGTCTGTAGAAAAACTAGTACAAACAGCATTTACTAGCTGACTATTTACTGTCCCTAGCACGGCTTGTATTACTGGCATATTCAATCGCTCATTTTTTGTTACCTGCCCACTGTGGTTGGCTTCAATAATCCAAGCGTATTGAATTGCATCAGTACCACAATCAGTCGCCATGTACACCCGGGTCGCAGATATATTTCCTTGAGCGTAGTCTACATGAACCCAAAAACCATAGGCAGATCCAATTGACCGAATGCTGTTCATTTGGGATAGGAAGAACTGATATCATGTCCGGTTAAAGACTTATCATTAAGGTAGCAGAGGGGCAGAGGGGAAGGATTTTTTGGGTTTCTGTATAGATTCGGGAATCATAACTAATTCGCCGGACTTGATATGAGGCGAGTTTATGGTTGCATCATCCATATTGATATTAAGGACAGCAAAATTTGGATTCAGCGCGATGGAACAGAGACCGGAGTAGCAAATGAGTTAGTAACTGCTGGAGTGCCAAAACAAGATATTATTTTGGGTTTTCATGCTCCCTACAAGCGGAAGTTTACTGAGTTTGCAGCAGGTTAGGCTAAATAACTGTAGGAGTTATAAGTGATGAGTTATGAATTTTTAACTCATCACTTATAACTTATAACTCATTTTCTGTAGCGATCGCTCTTGGGATATTACCAACAGTTGGCAGTTGCACTGTAAAGCTAGAACCTTCAGATAATTTACTTTTTACAGAAATAGATCCACCACAGCGCAGCAGCAATTGCTGTACAATTGTTAACCCCAACCCAGCACCACCATAATCTTCGGTTACTGCTGTACGCACACGATAAAACCGATCGAAGATTTTGGGAATTTCGTTTTCGGCAATACCGATACCTGTGTCGCGGAATTCTAATTGGACATAATCGCCTTGATTACGGGCACGTACCCATACTTGACCTCCATTAGGGGTAAACTTAAGACTGTTGTGCAGCAGATTAATCACAATTTGTCTGAGCTTACCACTCACACACCAAATAGATGGGAGTTCAGTCGGTACGGTGTAGGCTAGCATAATTCCTTTTTCTTGAGCTAAAGGTTGGTAGGTACTAACTACTCCAGGTACTATATCTGAGAGACGCACTAACTCCAAAGTCGTCCCCTCCAAATTCTGTTCTAGTTGCACCAGTTCCAAGAAACCAGAAATCAAAGAGTTTTGCTGATCGCACTGGGTATTTAACATCTGTAAATAACGTTGTCGCTGTGGGGGTTTAAGATTGGGGGAATTTAATAACGAAAGTGCTGTCTTCATGTGTGTCAAGGGTATACGCAGTTCCTGACAGACATTTTTCAGGTATTCATCTTTGAGTAGCTCTTTATTGTGCAGTTCTTGATTTTGCTGCTCCAACTTATTAGTGCGTATTGTGATGATTTGACGATTAATTTCATCTTGTCGGAGGAGTTGTTTTGCCAACAGTTGATTCATCAGTGCGGGTTGGGGCACAGTTGGACAAATAAAACTAGCAGGTAAAATTGAGGATGATTCTGGTGCAATCACTTGTTGGATACTATTTAATACTTGCTGAATTACTCTCCCCTCAACAGTAGTTATAATCAGCAACGGCTGGTTTTTATTAGTATTTACCTTCCCTAATGTCTGATTTTTGCGTTTTTTAAGTGGTCGATGAGCCAAAATTAAACTGCAAAACTGGGGTGATAACACCATCAGAAAGTTTTCCCGTCGCATTTGGCTATCCGGTGGTAGGTAAACAGGGACATAATGTGGAGATGAGGGAGACAAAGTAAAGTTTTCTTCCCCTGCTTCCCCTGCTTCTTCTGCTTCCCCTGCTTCCACCGCTCCCCCTGCTCCGGTTCTTCCCCTCTCCTCAATCTGGCAAGTATAAATGAGACTAGACGCACCTACTGAGGATTGATAACGCGTTAATTCTGATTGCCAAATTTTATCTGGTGGTAGCTTCACCCAGAGAGTGGCTGCAATTTGCTGCTCAATGAGTAAGTCAATTTGCGCTCTCACCAGTGATAGCAGAGTAGCAGGACTGAGGGACAATGGTTTAGGAGGCGCTTGCACTCCCATAACCAGTTGATAAACAGACAGATCCTTGGCCAAAGAAACATTCATGAGTCAAGCACAACTTGGATGAAGCAAGAAATAATTCTGTCTTCGATTTTCACCTTATATATGTGCATTTTTACAAAATTACCACGGAAAGAAACATTAACTATAAAAAACTCTATTTACAAAGGAGTGGAGGACAAGGGGACAAAGGGACAAGGAGAATAACTCATGCCCAATGCCCAATGTCCAATGCCCAAATTAACGTTCTATTTTCAGTCTTTCGTGTAAAGCGTCGCGTGCGTGTTCTCGGTCGTCAAAATGGATTTTTTCGGTGCCGAGAATTTGGTAGTCTTCGTGACCTTTACCAGCAAGCAATACTCCATCTCCGGGTTGTGCTTGTAAAATAGCGGTACAAATTGCAATCGCCCGATCGCAAATTACTGTTGGCTGCACTGTGTCAGCTATTCCCGCCAAAATATCTTGCAAAATCCTTTCTGGATCTTCTGTTCGGGGATTATCTGATGTCACCACTGCCACATCAGCTAACTGGGCAGCGATTTTACCCATTTTTGGGCGCTTAGTGCGATCGCGATCGCCTCCACAACCAAATACACAAATCACTTTACCAGGTATAAACGGACGCGCAGCTTTCAATAAATTTTCCAAGCTATCGGGCGTGTGGGCATAATCCACAATCACGCTAATATCTTGCTCAGTACTAATCTGTACCCGTTCCATCCGTCCGGGAACTCCGGGGAATTCAGGTATTACATTTGCCACTAACTGCAAATCAAGCCCTAAGTGCAAAACTGCTCCTACGGCTGCTAAAAGATTTTCTAAATTATATTGTCCGACTAAGGGCGATCGAAAAGCCACATCACCTTTTGGTGTATGTAATGTCCCACTAACACCATTTGGCTGGTAACTTAAATCGCTCATCCATAAATCAGCGCTGTTGTCGTTGACGCTGTAACTCCAAACCCGTTCGGAATCCAACGAGGCAATTAACCGCTTCCCGTAAGAATCATCAGCATTAATTATTGCCCGTCCCTTGAGATAATTAGGACTAAACAATAACGCTTTGGCAGCAAAGTAATCTTCCATATCGCTGTGATAGTCGAGATGGTCTTGAGTAAGATTACTAAATACCGCCACCTCAAATTCACAACCCAATACTCTACCTTGGGCCAAAGCGTGAGAACTGACTTCCATCACCCCAAATTCACTCCCAGCCTTTACCGCCTCTGCTAGCTGCTGTTGCAGTTCCACTGCAAAAGGGGTAGTGTGGGCAGCAGTTTGCTCAAAACCTGTCCAACGAGTGTAGAGAGTTCCCATCAAAGCTGTAGCTAAATTAGCTTGTCTTAGCAGAAATTCAATTAGATGAGTAGTTGTAGTTTTGCCATTTGTACCAGTTACGCCTACCAACTTGAGTTTTCGCCCTGGATAACCGTAAAAAGCACTGGCTATCTGGGCACAAGCTTGAGTAATGTTACTAGCACTAATCACCACAGCCTGATTTGTGGGAGGATTTTTTTGTGCAGCTTCGGGAGAAACGATCGCAGCTACCGCCCCCGATGCGATCGCACTTTGCCAAAATTCCCCACCATCAACCCGCGTTCCTGGCATCCCAATAAACAAATCTCCCACACGACAAGCATGGGAATTCGTCTTTAAACCCCTAATTTCCACATCCTCCATTGGATAACTAGGCAATTGCTCAACACTGTCTACCGCTGTTAGTAATTCCCGCAACTTCATTTTGTGAACCTCGTCACATTCTCGATCTTGCGCTTATTCTGCATTATTTTTTTCTAATTGGCTAAATATTTACGCAACATTTGCTCCAACTGCTGCACACTAGCACGAGGAGAAGGACGCGGCAATGGTTTCTCACTTCCCTCCTCATCCTCTGCGCCCACCGTTCGCGCAGCGTCTCCCTTAGGAGAAGTTTTAATGGCTTCGCCAACGTCTTCGACGAACGGCAAAAGCCGCTGCTCAAACTTCTCTGTGTGGTTCGATAAATAAAGCACTGGCACTTCATACTCATACGCAGCAAACCAATCTTCACGAGTCGTAATATCCCTAATTTCCAACTCGAAACTGAGATTTTGGATTTGTTCTAGCTTTTCTTGCAAGCCTTCACATAAATGACAGCCGGGTTTACTGTATAAGATTAATCGCATTTTGGTTGTTGCAAGAAGTTATAAATTTAGAATAGCGTAGACGCTTTTGCAGGCTACCGCAGAGGAGGAGACAATTTCCAAGTCCCTCTCCCAAGCTGGGGAGAGGAATTTAGGGTAGAAAGCTCATTGAGTCATGAAAGAAGTCTAATGACCAAATTCTGTGACAATGATTAACAACTAGCCAGAATACTGTATCTAAGCTACTCATGAGCCAAAGTTCTCAAAACAGCCCTTTACCAGGCAAACCTGTTCAATCATATTTCCAGTGGTTGTACGCTTTCTGGAAATTCTCTCGCCCTCACACAATTATTGGTACAAGTCTGAGTGTTTTGGGTTTATATTTAATTGCCATTGCCATAAGTAGAAACGCGATTAATCATATGTCTACGTATTCCCTACTCCCTGTCTTCGGAGCATGGATTGGTTGTCTGTGTGGCAATGTCTACATTGTGGGGTTGAATCAATTAGAAGATGTGGAAATTGACAAGATTAATAAGCCTCATTTACCCCTAGCATCTGGTGAGTTTTCTCAGCAAACTGGGCAATTAATTGTTGCTTTGACTGGGATTTTGGCGCTGGTTGTGGCGTGGCTAACTGGCCCGTTTTTATTGGGTATGGTAGCAATTAGCTTAGCTATTGGTACCGCTTATTCTTTACCACCAATTCGCTTAAAACAGTTTCCCGTTTGGGCGGCGCTGTGTATTTTTTCAGTGCGCGGTACGATTGTTAACTTAGGGCTATATCTGCATTATAGTTGGGCGTTGCAACAAAGCCAAACAATTCCGCCTGTGGTGTGGGTATTGACATTATTTATTTTGGTGTTTACCTTTGCGATCGCTATCTTTAAAGATATCCCCGATATGGAAGGCGATCGCCTATACAATATTACTACTTTCACCATCAAACTTGGGCCCCAAGCTGTGTTCAATCTGTCTGTTTGGGTAATAACAACCTGTTATCTAGGAATAATTCTGGTTGGGGTGCTACACCTGGCCTCAGTTAACGCTATATTCCTGGTAGTTACTCATTTGGGCCTGTTGACTTGGCTGTGGTTGCGGAGTTTAACGGTAGATTTACAAGATAAAAGTGCGATCGCTCAATTCTACCAATTTATCTGGAAACTCTTTTTTATCGAATATCTAATTTTTCCTATCGCTTGCCTTTTGGCTTAGACAATGCTAGAAATCTTTCCTACTAGTTCGATTATCGCTACTGTTGTAGTTGTTCTGAGTTTGTCAATCCTTGGCTATTTCGCTTGGAAAACTTTGATCACCTCAGACTTGTTTCAAAAAGGCATCAATCTTGCCCAAGCAAAAGATTACCAAGGTGCAGAAGCAGCTTTTCGCAAAGTGATTTCCATCAACTCTACAAATGATGTAGTGCGCTTGTTTTTGGGAGATGTTTTAAACCAGCAAGGACAAGTAGAGGAAGCAACAGAATTATTTCAGGAAGTAATTCGCCGCAGTCCGAAAAACCCTGATGCTTACTTGCGTTTGGCGAATATTCTCATGCAACAAAAGCGAGAAGAAGAAGCTAAAACTAACCTACTACAAGCTAAAGATTTATTACAAAAACAGCGCCAACCTGAAAAAGCTAAAAAAATCACTCAACTGTTAGATAAAATGAGTGCTAAGTCAAGGGAATCTTAACTTTAATAAGAATTGCAGAGATTAAATTTTCCTGTTGTGTCTCCTAATTTTTTTTGCCATTCACATCATTATGGTAAGAATGGTTTTTTTTTGGTAACTTACTAGTGCATACCATAATTATGTCCGCAATTTCTGCAAGTTTGACCACTCTCTTCATAGTTATTATAATTGCAATCGGATACACAACAAGCTCCATAGCCACAATTAACTAATTGATTTAGACTGGAAAAGAGAAAATATTGGGAGTTTTAAATGATTTATTTTTGCAAAATAGCGATTATCCCAACAGTCTTTTTGTTTTGTAAAGACATCTTGTAATTTATTGAATTACTAGAATAGTTTTAAGTAAAGACAGAGATTTAATAATAAATTTTATAGATTAAACAATAAAATATTTATGTCAAATATAATATCAGAATTGTGGACTAACTTTTTGACATCTGAATCATTTATTCCACATGGACACTGCTATTTATGGCAAACGAATTTAGTTTGGTTACACATATTATCTGACGCATTCATTGCACTAGCTTATTATTCGATTCCAGCTACACTCTTCTACTTTGTTTGCAAGCGGCAAGATTTGCCCTTTGATTGGATTTTTTTGCTATTTAGTGGATTTATCGTAGCTTGCGGCACCACTCATTTAATGGAGATTTGGACACTTTGGCATCCAACCTACTGGATGTCGGGATTTCTCAAAGCAGTAACTGCAACAATATCTGTAATTACAGCAGTAGAGCTTATACCTCTAGTTCCACAAGCACTGGCACTTCCTAGCCCTACTCAATTAGAACAAGCAAATCAAAAACTTCAAACACAAATATCCGAACGCTTATGGATAGAGGAGGAACTGCGAAAATACCAGAATCATCTCGAAGAAATGGTTGCTGTTCGCACCAATGAAATTACTAAAACTAACGAGCAATTACAAGAAGAAATCCTTGAACGCCAACGCATCTTAGAAATTCTCCGACAAAGCGAAGAACGCTACCGTTACTTAGCTGAGGCAATTCCTCAACTTGTCTGGACAACGAAGCCTAACGGGGAATGTGATTTTTTTAATCAAAATTGGTGCGAATATACAGGGCTAACATTAGAGCAATCTTTGGGTTCTGGTTGGTTGACTGCATTGCATCCAGATGATGTTCAAAGAGCTGAGAAAGCGTGGTCTGATGCTGTAAAAAATAGTACTATATATAACAATGAATATCGCTTTAAACGAGCTGCTGATGGCTCCTATCGTTGGCAGCTATCGCGAGGTTTACCACTCAAAGATGAGCAAGGTTTTGTAGTCAAGTGGTTTGGAACCTGTACAGATATCCACGAACAAAAACAAATACTTGAAGAACGAGCGCACCTGCTGAAATTAGAACAAGTAGCACGAGCAAAAGCAGAAACAGCCAATCGAATTAAAGATGAATTTTTAGCCGTTCTCTCGCACGAATTACGCACTCCACTGAATGCAATTCTCGGCTGGTCAAAGTTGTTGCAAACCCGCAGGTTAGACGAAATAAAGACATCTGAAGCACTAGCCACAATTGAGCGAAATGCTACCTTACAAGTTCAACTTATTGAAGACTTGCTGGACATCTCCAGAATTTTACAGGGCAAACTGACGCTGAATATCACGAAGATTGATCTAAAGTCTACGGCATTGTCGGCACTAGAGACAATGCAATTAGCGGCAGAAACAAAGTTGATTGAGGTGAATACAGTATTTGAACCGGGTGTAAGGCAAATTATGGGTGACTCGACTCGTTTGCAGCAAGTCATCTGGAATCTCCTTTCTAACGCAATCAAATTTACACCCAGGGGAGGAAAGGTAGAAGTGCGACTCCAGGAAACTGATGGCTATGCTCAAATCATCGTTAGCGATACGGGTAAGGGAATTAGCGCTGACTTTTTGCCATTCGTGTTTGATTACTTTCGCCAAGCAGATAGCACCTCTACGAGAAATTTTGGTGGATTAGGACTGGGATTGGCAATTGTGCGTAATATCATCGAAATGCATGGCGGCATCGTCAAAGCAGATAGCCACGGTGAGGGTAAAGGAGCAATATTTACTGTTAGCTTACCGCTTCTGGCAGATGAAAGTCCAAGGCTGACGGATAAACAAAATTACGCTGCATTCTTAGCTATTAACTCCTTACCTCTGAATGGTATCCGGGTTTTAGTCGTTGATGATGATACTGATTCACGAGATTTTGTTGCTTTTGTATTAGAGCAAAATGGGGCTTTTGTGATGGCGGTATCTTCTGCTGATGAAGCATTACAAACCTTAGCAGAGGTCAAGCCAGATGTGTTAGTCAGCGATATTAGTATGCCTGATATGGATGGTTATATGTTAATACATGAAGTGAGAACTCAGACACCAGAACAAGGTGGACAAATTCCAGCAATTGCCTTGACTGCCTTTGCAAGAAACTATGACCACGAAAAAGCCCTAAAAGCTGGGTTTCAGATGCATTTATCCAAACCTCTCAACCCAGAAAAATTAATTGCAGCGATTATTAAACTTATGGAAACAAAAGTGTCAGCAATTACCTAAAAAAGACTTTTTACTTTTAATAAAGTACCATCTATTAGATTTATTATATAAATCCCTCTCCCAAGCTTGGGTGAGGGCTTTTGTGTACAAATAGGCAATTATATAAGAGTACACTTGTATCAAGTTAGCTTAATCACTTATAATTCTTGCTATAACCCCGCCAAAGCAGCGCTTTTGCTCCTCTAAGAGTAAGAAAGGGCTGAAATGGGGTATTTTAACGATCGCAATTAGCCGAACTTGATATTATATGTAAACCAAGCAAGTAAGGTAATAAAAATGCTGAAAAACAAGAATCTACTGGTAGCAGCTATTATCTGCTTGTGTTTGAGTAATGGGAATACTGCCTTTGGTAAAGATGTTGGCGTTATTTTAGCAAAAATTCAAAATACTCAGTCCGCAGTTATTCAAAACAAAAACGCAGTTGCTAACTTCGAGCAAGGAAGCAATCTTTATAAACAGGGAGATTTAAAAGGAGCAGAGGCGGCTTTTCGGAAGGCAATTGAACTAGAACCCAATTTTGCACAAGCTTATATTGCCTTGGGAAATACTCTCGATGATCAAGGTAAACCACAAGAAGCGATCGCCCAATACAATAAAGCCATTCGCCTCGCTCCTCAAGACTCTGGAGCATACTTTAATCTGGGTTTAACTTTAGCAAGACTAAATCAGTTAGAATCTGCGATCGCACAATACAAAAAAGCCATCAGCCTTGAACCCAAGTATGCTGAAGCTCACTATAACTTAGGAAATGCTCTCTACGCTCAAGGCAAGCTCACACAAGCAGTTACCGAATATACAGCAGCTATTCGCCTCAAACCAGACTATGCGCCGACTTATACCCGTTTAGGAAATGCTTTGTACGATCAAGGTGAGCTAGCAGAGGCAGTTACTCAGTATAAAAAATCCATTAGCTTCGATCCTAACTATGCAGATGCTCACTATTACTTAGGAAACGTCTTGTACGCTCAAGGAAAGCCAGCAGAAGCAGTCGCCAACTATACCGAAGCCATTCGCCTCGCTCCGAAAAATCCAGCAGGTTATAATGCCTTGGGAAATACTCTATACGCTCAAGGCAAACTAGAAGAAGCGATCGCACATTACAAAAAAGCCATCAGCTTTGCTCCCAACTATGCAGACGCTCACTATAATTTAGCAAGTGCTTTTTACGCTCAAGGCAAGCTAACAGAAGCAATCGCTGGCTATAACGAAGCGATTCGTCTCGATCCCAAACACGCACAAGCTTACACAGGTTTGGGAAATGCAATGGACGATCAAGGTAAACCTCAAGAAGCGATCGCACATTATAAAAAAGCCATTAGCCTCGTCCCCAACGATGCATTCACTTACTATAATTTGGGAATCACTTTGGGAAGACAACAACAGCCAAAAGAAGCAGTTGTAAATCTCAAAAAAGCCAGAGAATTATTCCAAGCTCAGAAAAACAAGGAGATGGTTGAGCAAGTCGATCAGCTAATCCAAAAAATTAATACTCAGACAAATTGAATATGGGGCATGGGGAGCAGGGGAGACAAGGGGGACAAGGGTGAATTATTACAAGTCTCTCCCTGATCTCCTCTTCCCTGTCTACCTTGTCTCTTCTCAATGCCCAATCACAAATGACAAATGACAAATGACAAATGACAAAACAAAGGGGTAAAGTCTACCTCGTAGGTGCTGGGCCTGGAGATGCGGCATACCTGACAGTAAAAGCTTACAATCTCTTAGCTACTGCTCAAGTGTTAGTCTACGATGCTTTAGTAGATGCTCAATTATTGCAGTGCGTACCAGATGATTGCCTAAAGTTAGATGTCGGTAAACGCGGTGGCAAACCCAGTACAAGCCAAGCACAGATTAACAAGTTACTGGTAGAGCACTGTCTGCAAGGAAAACAAGTTATACGCCTCAAATCAGGTGATCCGTTGATTTTTGGGCGTTGCACTTCTGAAATTGAAGCGTTGAAAGCATCCGGTTGTGATTTTGAACTAGTACCAGGAATTTCCTCAGCCCTTGCAGCGCCTTTATTAGCAGGAATTCCCCTAACAGATCCGGTGTTAAGCCGCACTTTTGCAGTGCTTACAGCTCATGAACCAGAGGTTTTAGACTGGGAGGCGCTGTCACGCTTAGAGACACTGGTAATTTTGATGGCAGGGCAACATCTACCAGAGATTGTAGATCAACTGGTAAAACACGGGCGATCGCACTTAACACCCATTGCGATCGTCCGTTGGGCAGGAACTCCCGATCAACAAATTTGGACAGCGCAACTGGACAATATTCTGGAACAAACCACCGGATTATCCCTTTCCCCGGCGGTAATTGTGATTGGGGAAGTTGTTGGGCTACGCAAGTACTTACAACCTGAGAAAATAGATTGTCAGGTTTCGACTACAGCCAATACTTTTAGCCCCCCTGCTATGTCAAGCAATTTCCCCCTATCTCCTCTTCCCCTTACTGGTAAAATAATCTTGGTGACACGTTCAGTTGGCCAATCGAGTCAATTTAGCGATCGCCTTATTGCATCAGGTGCAACAGTCATCGAAATGCCTACCTTAGAAATCGGCCCACCCTCCAGTTGGGAAGCTTTGGATCATGCGATCGCTCATTTATCTGACTTCGACTGGTTAATTCTCACTTCTACCAATGGCATAGACTACTTTTTTGAAAGGCTAACTACCCAAGGTAAAGATAGCCGTGCCTTAGCTGGCATTAAAATTGCTGTCGTTGGTGAGAAAACAGCCCAAAGTCTCAAACAACGCTCTCTGCAAGCAGATTTTATTCCCCCCAACTTTGTTGCCGATTCTTTAGTGGAAAATTTCCCAGATAAATTAGATGGTAAAAAGGTTTTATTTCCTAGAGTTGAAAGCGGCGGCAGAGAAGTTTTAGTTAAGGAATTAACTCTCAAGGGAGCAAAAGTGATAGAAGTTGCGGCATATCAATCTTGTTGTCCTAGTAGTATTCCGCCTGCGGCAAAGTTAGCTCTCCAAAACCACAAGGTAGATGCGATCACCTTTGCCAGTTCTAAAACTGTACAATTTTTCTGTCAACTTACTAATAATATATTTTCTAACAATGATGCTAGCCAATTCTTAGATGGAGTTTGTATTGCCTCTATCGGCCCCCAAACCTCCAAAACTTGCCATGATTTATTCGGACGTGTGGATATAGAAGCCCAAGAATATACTTTAGATGGTTTAACCCAAGCACTGATCGCATGGGCGATAAATTCTTAGATGAGGGAGCAGGGGAGCAGGGAAGCAGAGGAGAATAACTAATGACAAATGACAAATGACAAAACGTATAATCGGCTTAACCGGAGGTATTGCCACAGGCAAAACCACTGTTAGCAATTATTTAGCTAGCACTTATAACCTGCCGATTTTGGATGCAGATATTTATGCTAGAGAGGCAGTATCTTTAGGTTCGCCTGTTTTGGGTGCGATCGCTCAACGTTATGGAGAACAAATTTTACTACCAGATGGCAGCCTCAACCGTCAAAAGCTAGGTGAAGTTATCTTTAATCGTCAAGATGAACGCAACTGGATAGATAATTTGATTCATCCTGATGTGCGCGATCGCTTTCTCAAAGCAATTGCTCAGTCTTCCTCACAAACACTGGTGTTAGTAGTGCCTCTATTATTTGAAGCTGGGATGACTAATTTGGTAACAGAAATCTGGGTAGTGCGTTGTTCCCAAGAGCAGCAACTACAAAGATTGATACAACGAAACCACTTAAATAGAGAACAGGCATGTGCCAGGATTAACAGCCAATTATCTATCGAAAAAAAAGCGGCTCATGCAGATGTCGTTTTAGATAACTCTTCTACTCTAGAAGTACTATTGAAACAGATAGATGTAGCTCTAGGAACTACAAGTAGTGATTAAATTCTATTGAGATTAAAATATATACATATATGACATTTTTAAGATATAAAAAGCTTATTAATTAATACTAGATAGTTAAGCAAAAAACTCATATCTCACCCAATCTCGTTCAATAGTTAGGTGATTTTACAGTTGAATCTGCGGTTAATAGTACTGTAAATTTAAAAAAATCGGCTTTTAAATGAATTATAAGTCCTATTTTTTTATTGTTTTTAAGTGCCTTCTCTTCAATCAGAACAGGTATGAACTTAAGTTTTAGTTTTTTAAATAAATTAGCTCTAGTTACCTCTCCAGTAACAGAATTCAAACAAAAGAATAAAATCCATGATTACAGACAACAAGTTTGTGGAGGCGACTACATATTTGAGCGCCTCAATGAACAAACAATCGGGTACATGACTGGAGTAGGAAAAAGCGTTAAAGCCTGCGATCGCATTATTTTACAAGAAGGTTGTGAATCTTATCAATATCAAGTTGAAGAAATTGATTACTACTCCGCTCCATCTGATATGTGGATAGCTTTACTCAAGCAAATACAGAATGACTAAATATTAAAGTCAACCAGTTGTTCAATTCTAGAGTTCAACACAGTTCAGAATGAGCAACAAAATCCTGATGTAGAGACGCGATTTATCGCGTCTTGAAAGACCAATTACCTACACGATTCTCCTACTCTTACTAGAGAATAGTAAAAGTTTCACGCCTCAAACCAAAACTTTTACCCAACAACGTCGTTTACTTTCCTTAATTGGATAAAGTCGGACTAAGTTGTTGAAGAAACTCAATATTCAAATCTAGCTTTTCTCCTAACCATAGGGAATGAACTGCGTGGTCTGCCACAGCATTCCCGGTCTCAGGATGGACGAGAATATCCAATCCCTCACGATTGAGCATTAACCAAGGAACGACTTTATCAAACTGATTCGGTAAGAAAGCAACTTGATACATCGCTTTTGGATGGGGCCCGATGGGCTTGTCAAACCAGCGTCCAAGTTGCACGTCAAACCTAGCGCCTAATCCTTCGCGTACACGTGCAGCTACATCCCGACTTGCAGGATCGAAGTAAACATGAGCATGAAAACCAACGATCTCGCTAGTATCTTCTTTCATAGATCCACTTTTCGTTCTCAACTTTAATTTTGCATAGCGTCAGGCCAAAGTATTACCCACCCTAATTATGCAAGTTAGATGTGGAATAGCTTAGTAGTTAGTCAATGCTAAAGGCGCTTGTAGTTTCTTTGACAACTTTATCTATTTTAGGAGTAATTGAAAGATGCACAATATGCACTGAACAAGGAGCATGGTGAAGAACATAGTTACTCACACTACCGAGAAATAGTTCCATCAACCGAGAATGACCCCGACGCCCCATAACAATTAGGTCAGCGCCACAACTATGGGCTAAATCACAAATAATACGACCAGGATTACCAACATTTTGTGTAAATTCCGTAATGACACCTGCTGTGTTTGCTTGGGCACAGAAAGATTGCAACATCTGGATTCCTAGATTTTTAAAGGTATCCCACTGTTGTTGGTATAACTCAAAGCTTTGACTGGTCAATTCTGGATAGTAGTCCATATTAGACAGCATAGGTACATAAGGACTACCCTCTTCTTCGGAAGACAGGACGTGAAGTAACATTAAGCTAGCTTGTGTTAACTTTGCTAAATCCAATGCTTCCTTAAAAACCTGTTGCCCTATTTCCGAGCGATCTAATGCAACTAAAATCTTTTTAAACATCATATAGACCTCCGATTTCATTGGTAATTGGTCTTTACGGTTTCGGGTTTCCAGATGCTGGATTGTCAAAAATGACTAATCCCTCAACTATGTTTAGCAACTTTTGAATTTTAAATATCTTAAAGGTTTTCGCCCTATATTTATATTTATAGCAAAACAATTTAAGGAACTTGTGAGGAAAGCCAGCATTTATCTTTGAGCATCAGGGAGCATGCCATTTTGGAAGAAATATCTTTGAACCCTGAGCCTAAATCCCTCTCTCAAGGTTGCTATGCATTAGTCACATCTTTCTTAAGATTGCTGTAAATATATATTGCATACCAACGAAAAAGGTAAAGTATTAAACAATTCGGTTGACAATTGTCCATACTTCTCCATCAGAACGGACATAAGGAACGGAGATTGTCTTCAAGCCAGTAATAAAGGGCTTGTAATAAATCTGCCAATACATTGGACTCAGTTGATTGGCACAAGTCTTAAGAAAACGGACTTCTGCGGCCAGTTCACTTGCTAGTTGATTAATGCGTTGAGCATGAACCTGAGCCACTTCTTTCGCTTCTTCTAGCTGTTGCTGTTGAATAAGTTGCTTTGATTCACCTTGCCAACGCACTAACTTACCTTGTTTTTGTTTTATCTTGCCTTCCAAGGCGGCGATCGCTGCATCTATGCCTTGGAGTTCAACTGATAATTGGGCATTTTCTCTGGCTTGACGGCGGTAAGCTTCTACCATCGCCTGGGGTGAATCATTCTCGCCAGAGATAACATTATTAATAGTGAGTGCAGCGCGTTCTTCTAAAAGAGCCTGAATTTGTGAGTTAAGCGCTGCTATTTCAGCCTGAGTTTGCTCCATAAATCGAGTTTTAAGTGCTGAGTAAAATATTAAAAGCTTTTTGCACCTTGGGTATCTAGAGAAAGCGATCGCACCTCGGCTGTAATTCCTTCTTCTTGCCAAGCAGCTAACATCGCCGCCTCCACTTCCTTTGAGTGTAACTTATCCGTCAAAGCTAACAGTGTCGGCCCCGCACCACTAATCACCATACCATAAGCACCAGCACTAACAGCTGCGATGTTGAGAGCATCATAACCAGGAATCAAAGCTTTGCGATAGGGCTGATGCAATCTATCTTGCAAAGCCGTCTTTAACCATTGTCCGTTATTAGTTTCCAAGCCGCGTAACAATAAGCCCAAATGTGCTGTATTGAAAATCGCATCGGCGCGACTTACTTCATTTGGCAGAACGCTCCGCGCTTCTGATGTAGAAAGTTCAAAATCAGGAATAGCCACAACTGGTACAACATCTTTATGCCAGGGAACATCACAAATTTCCCAACCTGCGCCACTGGTAGCTGCGAGACGACATCCTCCCAACAAGGCTGGAACTACATTATCAGGATGTCCTTCCATTGCGATCGCTAACTCCATCACCCGTGACTGAGACAGAGTTGCACCTTCTAGTTGATTAGCCGCAACTAATCCACCAACAATTGCTGTCGCCGAACTACCCAAACCCCGCGCCAACGGTACACCCAACTTAATTTCTATTTTCACAGTCGGCGGTGTTTGTTCTATATGTTGATAGAACTTGACAAACGCTTGGTAAAGGAGATTGTTCTCATCAGTTTGAACTCGTTCAGCTTCCGTACCCGTGACATGAATAATTAGCCCACTTTCTTCTAGGCGAGTGAACTTGAACTCGTTGTACAGCTTTAATGCTGCACCAATGCAATCAAAACCCGGCCCCAAATTCGCAGTTGTGGCAGGAACGGTAACAGTGATGGTAGAAACAACAGACATTGGTAAAACTCACTAATCATCAACTAGCATCCCATGTAAAGGGTTGATTTGTTTATTAGCGATCTAATGAACATGAATACTTTTAGTCAAGGTTTGAAGGCATTTTCCATACTATAGCAGTCGCCATCTTAGTTAGGACGTAGAATATATAGAGAAGTGATTGATTTCTGCATTCGTATGGCAAACCCTTACAGTTATGATCTAC